>NZ_QSUR01000007.1:0-217017 GCF_003439055.1 Bacteroides sp. OM05-10AA | reverse complement strand
TACGAAATCTGCAAAGTCTTTGCAGAACTAAATACAACTATAATATGCTGATTACTAATAAAATATACGATGTTTACTTTCCTTCGGCAATAAATCTTTTGTTGTGGTTATTATGCAGATTATCAATATATTAAACACCTATCAAACATATTAATTTGCTGATTTATGATACCAGATTTCTATCAAAAATAAGACATAACCGTCTATTAATTAATCATTTAAGTTCTTATCTTATATGATATAAGCTAAAACTTATTTCCATCTTAACTGTTGAAGATGGTTGTCTTGTTCTAAATTATATCCAATAATTATTGACTATAATAATATATTCATTAGCAAACGATAATCTACGAAAAAGAAAAACTCCAGATGAAAAAATGCATATTTTATTACTGCATATTTTAAAATATGCAGGGGTAGATTCAAATCTTCTCCAAAATCGCAGAGAATATGATTGATGAATATTCATATTGAATAGTTATATGCTTTTTCTGTATCAAAGAGATTGTGTAATTACATCTAATTATGTAAAAAGAAGTATTTATCATTTGTCTGATGCTAAAATGAAAGAACCCAAAATACCGGATTTTAATAGCTATTAGAGGCTGTCAGGTTTATAAATTAGCTTTTAATCCTTTCCTTTTAAAGAAAACAAAAGCTTCTCTACGACCAATGACTCGTTCCTTTTAAAGGAACGCTTTATTCCTTTAAATGGGACGAGTGATAATATTCGTAATAATGGTGTATATTTAGATTATGTATATGCGTTTTCGGAACTTATATTGCATATTCTTTCATTTATTATACACACTTTCTTCTATTAGAGAAAATTATACCTTCCATTTCTATAACCAAATCTTAAAAACAGAACACTTTCGTTTAGTTTTTGTGCTTATTACTATTTTTTGATGAGGCAGTTTTCTCAAGATCACGCACCACTGTAATATCCATTATATTCGCATATACCTGCGTGGTCTTCACACTTTTATGTCCTAACAGTTTTTGTACAGTAGTTATATTGGCACCATTATATAATAATAAGGTAGCATTTGTATGACGGGCGGTGTGAAACGATACACGTTTATCAATTTTAGCCAAGCCTGCCAATATGTTTAATTCCTTATTAATATTAGAATTGTCTTTCAACTTGAAAAAACTATTGAGGTCATCTTTATAGCGTTGCAATATCTGGATTCCTTTACCCTCAAATAATAAATATAAAGGAAGGCGTACCTCCATACCTGTTTTGACAGATTTGTATATTATCCAAGTCTCCTGATGGAACTCAACAATATTTGCAGAGGTCAGATTAGTGAAATCAGAATATCGTAATCCTGCATAACAACAAAATAAAAAAGCATCTTTTGTTTTTTGCAGTCTCGTATATCTTCCAGTCAGTTGCAAATTCTCAAATTTGTGTAACTCTTCCGGAGCTAAGTGTGTATGGCTTCCTTCTATACTTTTAATTTTATATTTTCTAAAGGCATACTTCTGTATATCCATATACTCCTTATTTATTGCAACATTAATATATCGTTTCAGATGCTTCATGTGCTTAGCAATAGTATTAAGGTGATAACCTTTAGATTGCAGGTAATTATCAAATGAAGACACAAACTCAAATGTCAAATCAGTAAATAATACCTCTTTCTTGAATTCCTGAAGTAATTCAAGCGTGGAAAGGTGATTCTGACGGGTACTTTCTTTCAAAGAAGAATTGGCTATCTCCTCTTTAAAAAAAGTCAAAAACGACCTTCCGTTGCTTAGAGGTTTATCAATAGAATTTTTTAATAAATCTAACGATATGGACTTTCCCTGTTGCCATAGTCCAAGTTCTGTTTGCTCAATAGCTGCTATATTTTCATATAACATACGATTCAAAACATTCGCATTAGGATGATTCTTCACCATTTTTCGTTTGGCATCCCACTGTTCCGGTTTGAGATATATTTTGGTGGAGAAATACATCTTTTTCCTGTTCAGGTAGGCTTCTACCTGAACTAATGCCATTCCTCTTTTATTCAATCTCTTCTTTCTGTTAAACACAAGGTTGTAACTGATCTTTTCCATACTTTCATTTTTTAATTAATAATAGAACAAATTAGACGTAATTCTGTGCTATATCAGAGGCGAATAAGCATTAATATCTCTAAAAAATAAATCTTCAAATAACTGTATATTCACAAAACTTTAAATTAAATGCCACTTTTTTATTCGCTTTTTTACGAAAAAAGCAAAAAGAATGGCTTTTAAAGGTGTTTTATGACTAAAAACGAGTAAAAGAAATATTAAAAGATGCATTTTGCTCATACAAAGTGTCAATTGCTATTTTAGGAATCAACGCTTTTGATTGAAAAAAATATGCTTATCGGCATAAATACAGCTTGTAAAATAACAAAATGTTATATTTGCAACCTTTTTTTATTAATATAATTGCTAGTTTCAGTTTTATTAATATATTTGCAAATTGTTAGAGTAAAGATACAAATAATGTAAAGTTAAACTTTAAGAGAGAATTTATGAAAAGAAAATTAATGCTGTTATTGGCATGCCTTTTTGTGGGCATAGGCCTAGTAACTGCCCAGACTCAAAAGGTCACAGGCGTTGTGATTTCTGAAGAAGACGGGCAGCCAGTTGTTGGCGCTTCTGTGTTGGTAAAAGGTACCACTCTGGGTACAATCACAGATGTAGATGGTAATTTTAATTTGTCGAATGTACCAAGTTCTGCAAAGACTTTGCAGATTTCGTACATCGGTATGCAAACGCAGGAAGTGGCGATAAAGCCCAATTTGCGAGTGGTTCTCAAATCTGATGCACAGCTAATAGATGAGGTTGTGGTAACCGGATATGGGGTAACTAAAAAAGCGGCATTTACGGGATCTGCCCAAACGGTGGATAACAAGGACTTGATGAAAAAAACAGATGCAAACTTTATGAAGTCTTTGGAAGGATCAGTAGCTGGTTTACAAGTAAATAGCTTGACTGGACAACCTGGTGCATATGCTTCTACTACTATTCGTGGGGTCGGTTCAATGAACTCCGGAACTGAACCTTTATATGTAATTGATGGTATTGCCATTTATACAGACAAAATGGGGGCTTATAACAAAGCCGGAACAGGAGATATGGCGGCAAGTCCAATGGCTAATATCAATCCTAACGACATTGAGTCCATCACAGTTTTGAAAGATGCTACAGCTACAGCTATTTATGGAGCTCGTGCAGCGAATGGAGTAATTGTAGTTACTACTAAAAAAGGTAGTCTGGGAAAAGCGCGTTTTAATGTGAATGCAAAAGTCGGAACTAGTTTTGTAGGTAAGATAGATCATAATTATCGTACAACAAATCTGGATAAATACAAAGAGATCTGGACCGAAGGACTAACAAATGCAGGATATGACGGTGAGGATGGCATGACTTCTGCTGAATGGCTGAATGCCTATGTTATGGATTGGTATAATGTGGACTTGACGCAAAATATCAAGAGTGTGGATTGGCTGAAGGAGATTCTGCAAAATGGTTTTTCGCAAGAATATGATATCAGTGCTCAAGGCGGGAATGAAAATTTGCGCTATTATATTAGTGGAGGATATTTTCAGAATACAGGTATCGTAATCGGAACTGGAATGAAACGCTATAGCGGACGTATCAGTTTAGATGGAAAAAGCGGGCGGATAGGATATGGACTTTCCGTGAATGGAGCACTCTCCGATATAAACAACACTATGACTGAAAGCCAATATACTAATCCTATTGTAGCAGTATATGACATCCGTCCGTTTGAACAGGTACGCAATGAAGACGGAACATATAATACAAATGTTAATTATAATCCTGTAGCTATTAACGATAAAGAAAAAGGTGATAAACGCAATCAAAAGCAGATTACATTGGTTGTGAATCCATATTTTACTTATAATATTATTGATGGCTTAACATGGAAGACAAATGCAGGATTGAGTTTGATTGACTTAGACGAGTTCTTTTACAGTTCAATTTATAATCCTCAATATTCCGGTAGCGGTATGCTTGGTCAAAGAAACCAGGAAAGGGCAACAACCTTGACCATTACCAATACCATAAACTTCAACCGCACTTTCAAAGACATGCATCATTTGAATGTATTGTTGGGACAAGAAGCACAGAAAATATCTTATAGAACAATTTATGCAGCTGCCAGTGGATATCCTAGTGATGCTGTTTTTGAATTGGACAATGCTTCCAAACCAACAGGGGCGGGATCTTCAACCAAAGCAAGCACTCTTTCTTCATTCTTTATGAATGCAGAATATAACTTGAATGATAAATATTATCTGTCAGGCAGTTTCCGTTATGACGGCTCGTCAAGATTTGGTGTAAACAACAAATGGGCTCCTTTCTGGTCTATAGGAGCAAAATACCGCATCTCTAACGAAAGCTTTATGGAAAATACCAAAAGTTGGTTGACAGATTTGACTATCAGAGGTAGTTATGGAACTGTAGGTAATCAGGATATTGGTTATTATGCAGCAATGGGATTATATAATTATGGATATTCTTATAATGGTAAACCAGGAGCTATTCCTTACCAAATAGCCAATCCGGATCTAAAATGGGAGACTGTTGCAAAAGCCGATATCGGTATCCATGCTGTTTTCTTCGAAAGACTGACACTCGAAGTAGACTATTATAACCAACGGACAAAAGATATGATATTTGATGTACCACTTTCTTACACAACAGGATTCGGGTCTATCCTAAAAAATGTAGGTGAGATGGAAAACAAAGGTATAGAATTCTTGATTAACGCTAACGTACTTAGAAATAAGGATTTCAGTTGGGATGTTCGTTTCACTGGTACGGCAAATAAAAATAAAATCATAAAACTTGCCACAGAAAAACCAATTGAAAATACTCTAACTATCAGAAAAGTTGGCGAGGCGTATAATACATTCTATATGCCGGAATATGCAGGAGTGGATCCTGAAACAGGAGAAGCAATGTGGTATAAAGGACAAGAAGGGGATGAGAAAACAAAAAATGTAAATGAGGCCGGTCAGCGAATTGTAGGTTCTGCCGATCCTAAATTTTATGGTGGCTTTGGAATGAATTTCAAATACAAAGGTTTTGACTTCTCTTTTGATACCAGTTTCACCTTGGGAAATAAAGTATATAACTCCGGATTTGCATTTGATATGCAGGTTGGACATTATTTCTTAGGTCCGGTATCTAACTATGTTTATGACAACCGCTGGCAAAAGCCGGGAGATATAACCGACGTACCCAAATTTGTAGCTGGAGACAACTCGGGAGCAGAAACTAATTCCAGCCGTTTCTTAATGAACGGTTCTTATTTAAGAATGAAATCCATGGTTTTAGGATATACTCTTCCGAAGAACCTTATGAATAAAGTGGCTATTGACAATTTAAGAGTTTATATCTCTGCTGACAATTTGTTCACTATCACTGCTAAAGATTTTATAGGATTTGATCCACAAACTAGATCTACTGGTATGCAGTCTTGGGCATATCCTGTACCTAGAAATATCATGTTCGGTCTTAATCTTAGCTTCTAAAAAATAACTTTAGAAATTTATGACAATGAAGAAAATATTATTTGCTTTATTAACCGGTTGGATGGCAATTTCATTCACCGCATGCGATGACTTCTTGACAGAAACGCCATCAACTTCTGTTCCGACAGAAGAAGCCTTGGTTACTACCCAAGATTTTCAGAATGCTCTAAATGGTGTATATTACACATTAGGTTCATATCGTTTTCTGGGACGTGATGTATTAGCAATTGGAGATGCGCCAACGGATATCACTTCACATTCCGTTGCAACGTCTCATTTCTATGACATCTTCCGCTATCAGATACTGGATACTAATTCATACATAGAAGAAATATGGGCATACGGATATTGGGCTATCGACCGTTGTGCACGTATCATTAAAGAAGGTGCTTCATTTAAAGAAGTAACAAAGGGGGATCTGTCAGAAGTGGAAGGATGCATCGCTCAAGCCTATGCAATTAAAGCCCTCTGCTCTTTCTATTTGACTAACATGTTTGGTTTGCCATATTCGGAAGCCAACAAAACGACATTAGGTATCGTAAACGTTACTGAACCCATCCCTGCCTATTCACAGGTGTCAAGAGTCAGTGTAGAACAAAATTATAGCCTGATTCTTGATGATATAACGAAGGCTAAAGAATATTATGCTAAAGAAGGTGTTGAAAATGTAGGTAAACAATATATGAATACGGCTGCAGTTGCTGCACTTGAAGCTCGCGTAAAACTCTATATGAAAAATTACGAAGGGGCTATTACGGCGGCTCAAGAGGCAATAACCCTAAGTGGTGGTACAATTGTATCAACCAAAGAAGACTATAAGAATATGTACACGACATTGGCTGTTTCGACAGAAGACATTTTCTTTATAGCAAAAGCCGAAGATGATTATTTGTCTGCTAATGCTCTGAATACTTTATGGAATAAATACGGTTTGTCTATTAACAGCGCAACAATAGCAGAATATTCATCTAATGATATTCGTCTGGCACTTCTTGGCGGTACGTGGACTGGTGGAAAAATGCGTGGTATCACAACCAATAATCAGATTTCTAACTTGCCGGTTTTCAGACTGCCTGAAATGTATTTAATACAGGCAGAAGCATATGCAAAACAGTCAACTCCTGATTATGGAAAAGCTAAAGAAAAACTATTGGAAGTAGCTGCCAAAAGAAATCCAGATTTGGATGACAATGAAATAGCAGAGGATCAAACGGTTATTGATGCCATTGATAAAGAAAGAAAATTAGAACTGGTTCAAGAAGGACATCGCTTCTTTGATGCAAGAAGATTAGGCAAAATTATTAGTGTAGCAGATGGATCGTACACTAATTTCAACATCGCAAAATTTGTGTACCCAATACCTTCTTTTGAAGTCAATTCAGGTTTTGGAGTTATACAAACAGAGGGATGGAGTAATAATCTACCTCGATAAAACATTTTTTAATATTGCCTCCATATAAGGATAAGTTTTAAATAAATAGATGAGACCTGCAATTTTAGAATTAATCGAAATTGCAGGTCTTATTATTTATAAATATATACATAAGTAGTTTTACGTAAGAAACAATAACTCGCTTGCGAAATTTCAATGAACGCCATATTTACTTTGACTAATAATCAACATTTGAATATTAGTCTGAATTAGTTTGTTACAATTTTCTTCATATAGTATTCCCTTACTAAATAAATATCACGTTTATTATCAGATGATTACATCTTTTTTGGGTAGAGATTAAGTATTACATATATAGACTGGTAATAATAACGAATTTATTTAATTATCTAATAATTAAGTATATATGTATCATTAATTAAGAAAAGAAAAAGCTCCCCACAGCTAAATGCAAGACATTACATTATTGATAATCAATAAGATATAAAATATTTAGTTCTGCAAAGACTTTGCAGATTTCGTACATCGGTATGCAAACGCAGGAAGTGGCTATTAAACCTAAACTGAAAATCGTCTTAAAGTCTGATACAGAGGTGCTTGATGAGGTGATTGTTACAGCTTACGGTACTTCTACCAAAGGAACTTTTACCGGATCTGCTTCCGTGATGAAAGCTGATAAGATTGAAAAGCGTCAAGTTTCCAATGTATCTAATGCGTTGGCTGGTGCAGTAGCCGGTGTACAGATTTTGAGTGATAATGGTCAGCCGGGCGAGTCTGCCAAAGTTCGTATCCGTGGTGTTGGGTCAATCAATGCAGGTATGGAACCTTTATATGTAGTGGATGGAGTTCCCTATGATGGAGATTTGTCTTCTATAAACTCTGCTGATATTGAAACGATGACAGTATTAAAAGATGCTGCTTCTACTGCATTGTATGGTGCTCGTGGTGCCAACGGTATTATTATGATTACTACTAAAAGAGGTACCTCCGGTAAAGCTCGTATTAACTTCGATGCTAAATGGGGTGCTAACTCACGGGCAATTAAGACATATGATGTAATGACTAGCCCGAAAAATTATATTGAAACTGCCTATCAGTCAATTTATAATTCTCAGATAAGCTTGGGATACTCTCCTGAAGATGCTAATATCAGAGCAAATAAGATTCTTCCGTCCGAAGCTTCCGGTGGTTTGGGATATCAGGTATATACAACGGCTCCGGGTGAGTTATTGGTTGGTTCCAATGGTAAACTGAATCCGAATGCTACTTTGGGTTACTCTGACGGTCAATATTACTATACTCCGGATAATTGGGCAGATGAAACTTTCCAGAATAATCTTCGTCAGGAATATAACCTGAGTGCATCCGGTGGTAGTGATAAAGGAACTTATTATTTCGCTTTCGGATACTTGGATGACCAGGGAGTCATTTCCGGTTCAGGTTTCAAACGTCTTAATGGTCGTTTTAAGGGAGATTATAAGTTGTATAGCTGGTTGAAAATTGGAGCTAATGTTAGTTATGTCAATACAGAGAGCCGCTACCCGGGAGATCAGGATGCAAATGCTACCGCTTCTTCAGGAAACGCCTTCTATATAGCAAACAATATGGCACCTATCTATCCTTTGTATGTTCGTGGTGCTGACAAGCAGATTCTATTGAACAACGGACGTAAAGTGTATGACTATGGAGATGGACAGAGTACAAATTTCTCTCGTTCTTTCATGTCAATCGCTAACCCTTCCGGTGACTTGATTTATAACAAAAGAGAATATTTGAGTGATGTAATAAACGCTAACTGGTTTGCAGAGATAACTCCTATCACAGGTTTGACAATATCTGCACGCTACGGTTTGAATATCGACAATACCCGTCAAAATGAAATGGGTAATGCATATATGGGACAGTCTGCTTCTTATGGTGGTACTGCTTATCAGGCTGCTATTCGTACTTATGGATTTGACCAGCAGTATGTTGCAAATTATCAATTTGCACTTAAAGATGTACATCACTTCGATGTAACAGCCGGTTATGATGGTTATTCCTATGAATATACACTGTTGGAAGGTAGTGGACAGAATCTGTATAATCCGGAAAGCTTCTATTTGGGTAATGTGATTGATAAATTCACGATAGGTGGCAAAAAGGACTTGTACTCAACAAAAGGTTTCTTTGGTCGTGTGAACTATTCATATAATGATACCTATTTTGGAAACGTTTCTTATCGTCGTGATGCTTCTTCTCGTTTTGCTCCGGAGAATCGTTGGGGTAACTTCTGGTCTGCAAGTGTGGCATGGATGTTGACTCGTGAAAGCTTCATGGAAGATATTACATGGGTGAATATGTTGAAATTCAAAGCTTCTTTCGGCCAGCAAGGTAATGATGATATTCTTTACCCGGGCGTTCTTCTGGAAAAGAACTACTATCCTTGGTTGGATCAATATAAGATGACTGGTGCTAATGGTACATTTGCCGATGGTACATTATTATATAAAGGTAACCCGGATATTACTTGGGAAACTTCTACTTCATATAATATCGGTGCCGATTTTGGTCTGTTCAACAATAAGTTGAATGGTAGTATTGAATACTTTGGCCGCAAATCAAAAGATATGCTTTACAATAGACCGACAGCCGGTAGCTTGGGATATACAGCAGTTCCGATGAATGTTGGTTCTATGACAAACTCTGGTGTTGAAATTGATTTGAATTATCAGATCATGGCCAATAAGAAATTTAATTGGAGTGTGAACCTGAATGCAACATTCGTTAAGAATAAGATTAATAAACTGCATCCTGACTTGAACGGAAAACTGATTGATAGTGACCGTATCTATGAAGAGGGAGAATCTATGTACCGTATGTATCTGGTTGATTACGCAGGCGTGGATGAAAAAACCGGAGAAGCCTTGTACTGGGCAAAGGATGATAATGGCAATGCAATTAAAACACCGGAATATTCAACAGCTGAAAATTATAAAGTAGCTACTGATGATATGATGCCTACTGTCTACGGTGGTTTGGGAACAACATTTGAAGCTTACGGATTCGACGCTTCTATTCAGTTGTCTTATCAGTTGGGCGGTAAAATCTATGATACCGGTTACAGACGTCTGATGCACGGAGGTGCTTCAAGCAGTGCAGGATGGAACTGGCACAAAGACATATACAATGCCTGGACACCGGAAAATCCGACTTCCAATATTCCTCGTCTGAATGCAGGTGATAAATATACAAACTCTGCATCCACTCGTTGGTTGACAAGCTCTGACTATTTGAGTATCAACAATATTACTGTAGGATATACTCTGCCGCAACAACTGGTGAAGAAAGTCATGCTTGACAAAGTACGTGTATACTTCACTGCTGATAATGTTGCTTTGATCTCTGCACGTAAAGGTCTTGACCCGCGTCAGAGCTATATTTCGGCTACAACAGCACTTTATACTCCTATTCGTACGATTTCGGGAGGTATTAGTCTTACATTTTAATTGAACTACAAATCAAGAACTTAATATGAAAACAAAATATATTTTTGCTTCTCTTTTATTATCTTCTTTTGCTTTCACAGGTTGCGAAGACATGGATACATTGCCCGAAGGCAATATCGTAACTTCGAATCAGAAAGATGAGATTGGGAAGATAGACCCTACCAAGGTAGAGGCACGTGTTAATGCGATTTTTGCACAATTTAGTTTGATGACACCGAATAAAGGTGCATTACAGCTTGAACGTCATAATGACTTTGGTTATCCTAGTGTCATGTTATTTACCGATGTAAATGGTAATGATGTGGTGACTGATGATAACGGTTACAACTGGATGACAGGGGAGCTTGATTATACCGACCGTTCCCAGACATCACTCGAATGTCAGATTGTATGGAATGATATGTATGCCATCATTTATGCAGCCAATAATGTTGTCAAGGAGATTGATCCTGCTACCTCGGATGCAACAGAACAATACTTCTTGTCACAGGGATTGAGCGCACGCGCTTTCTCATATTGGGTATTGGCACAACTTTATCAATTCAACTATAAGGGTAACGAGAGCAAACCTTGTGTACCGTTGATTACTGATAAAAATATGGAAGCTGCTGCTGATAACGGTTGTCCTCGCTCTACTGTTCAAGATGTATATACACAGATTACAACAGACCTGACTACTGCTGTAGATTTGCTTAAAAAAGCAGAGAGTGCAGGAGAAGAAAGAAAGGACAAACGCTATATCAGCCTTGCCGTTGCTTATGGATTACAAGCTCGTGTTTATTTGTCTATGCATGAATATGCGCAGGCAGCTACTGCTGCAGGTAATGCAATAGAGGCTGCTGCCAATGAGGGACTTGCTCCGGCTGACATGACGGATGTCAATAAGCCTGCGTTCTGGACTGTTAGCGAAAAGAACTGGATGTGGGGTATCATTGTCAATGAAACGGATGAAATTGTATCTTCCGGTATTGTGAACTGGCCGTCTCACATGGGATCTTTGAATTTTGGATATGCAAACTTCTCCGGTGGACTTCAGATTAACAAAGATTTATATGACAAGATACCGGGCGATGATGTTAGAAAAGGCTGGTGGATCGGTGGAGACTTGAAATCTAAGAATCTATCTCCTTCCCAGCAGGCTATGGTAACAGGTTACGGTTATAAAGCTTATACTCAAGTGAAATTTGCTCCTTATAATAATGTTCTTGAGACTTCTATTAATGCGAATGATATTCCTTTGATGCGTGTTGAAGAGATGTATCTGATTAAGGCGGAAGCAGAGGCTATGTCTGGAAAAGATGGCGAGAAGACCTTGGTGGATTTTATTAAGAAATATCGTAATGAAAAATATGTAGTTAACAGCTCTGATATTCAGGAAGAAGTATTCTTGCAACGTCGTATTGAACTTTGGGGTGAGGGGTTAAACTGGTTTGATTTGATGCGTTTGAATAAAGGTGTTGACCGTCGTGGAGCAGGATTCCCGAACGATAATATGATCTTTAATATTGCTCCGACTGATCCGATTTTGTTGTGGCCTATTCCTCAAGCTGAAATTCAGGCAAACCAGGCTTTGTCAGCAGCCGATCAGAATCCAACATCAACGACTCCGAAACCTGTAGAGGATAAGTAATAATTCTATTAATAATTTGAATCATATGAAACTAAATAAGTTCTTATTATATTTATTAATCGTTCCGGCTTTGTCTTTTGTAAGCTGTAGCGACTATGAAGATACTGAAGTGACGAGCCCGCAGGCAGATGAAAATGCTTTAGGTGCAAACTTTACTGCTGCTACGACTTCAATTGTAGTACACCCGGATGAGGATACATACCAACTGACGTTGAATCGCGTGAATACAAAAGAAGCGGTATCTGTTCCTGTAACAGTAAAATCCTGCTCGGAAATTGATGGTGTGAAATTTACAGATGTACCGACTGTGTTTTTATTTGCAAAAGGTGAATCTAAAGCAACTGTGGAATTGAGACTTAGTAATAAATGCAAATTTCAGGAAGTTTATAAGTTGACACTGTCACTGGGAGAAGGAAAAGATCATCCTTATGCATCCGGAACTTCTTCAACGGTTGTATCTGTGTCTAAGGATTATGCTTGGGTAAAGATAGATCAGCCTGTTGTGCTGGAAGCTGGCTGGTATGGTGCTGGAATTTTAGCACCTCTTGAGTTTGCTTCCGACTATGAAGATGAGGATGGAAATCAATTATTCAGAATCAAAGCTCTTTATTCTGCTGCCGGAACGGCATCTACAGCTACAGGACATTTACAGTTCCTGTTGGATGAGAATTATGATGTTGCAGGTATGTTATCTGTAGGTGATGCTTATAATCCAGAGAAGATTAACACCGGTGTAGTGGATAAGACTACGAAAGCACCTTATTACATGAACGTGAAATCTGCAGAGAAAACAAGCGAAGGCGCGTACGTCTTTACTTATGATGTCTTCTATTATGAGAATAACGTTGCGAAAAACAAAGTGGAAGGTGTAACGGCAACTCTCGATTATGATATAGCAGGTGCAATGGAAGAATAATATAGGATATTTTAAATCCTGAATGATACGAAAAAGAGGACAATAAAACATTGTCCTCTTTTTTTTTGTTATATTTGCGCCCACATTATTATATATAATAAAAGTAAAGAATGAAAGAATTTGTAATATCCGAAGCCAAAGTAGAAACAGCAGTGCTTGTAGGACTCATCACACAAACGCAGGATGAGCGTAAGACAAACGAGTATCTGGATGAATTGGCTTTCCTTGCCGAGACGGCTGGGGCGGAAGTAGTGAAACGATTTACACAGAAGTTGCCGACGGCCAACTCTGTGACTTATGTTGGAAAAGGAAAGTTGGAAGAAATCAGACAATATATCCATGACGAAGAGGAAGCAGAACGTGAAGTAGGAATGGTCATCTTTGATGACGAACTTTCTGCGAAACAGATTCGTAATATTGAAGCTGAACTGAAAGTGAAGATACTGGACCGTACTTCACTGATTCTTGATATATTTGCCATGCGTGCACAGACTGCGAATGCGAAGACACAGGTAGAACTGGCACAGTATAAATATATGTTGCCACGTTTGCAGCGACTCTGGACTCACTTGGAACGCCAGGGAGGTGGTTCCGGTGCCGGTGGTGGTAAAGGTTCCGTGGGACTTCGTGGTCCGGGTGAAACACAGCTCGAGATGGACCGTCGTATCATCCTGAACCGTATGTCATTGCTGAAAGAACGTCTGGCAGACATTGACAAACAGAAAGCTACCCAGCGTAAGAATCGCGGACGTATGATACGTGTTGCACTGGTTGGTTACACCAATGTGGGAAAATCAACCATGATGAACCTTCTCTCAAAGAGCGAAGTGTTTGCAGAAAACAAACTGTTCGCAACGTTGGATACCACTGTACGCAAAGTGATTATCGATAATCTACCGTTCCTGTTGTCGGATACGGTAGGGTTTATTCGTAAGTTGCCTACCGATCTGGTAGAATCTTTCAAATCAACATTGGATGAGGTGCGTGAAGCGGATCTGCTTGTACACGTAGTCGATATTTCCCACCCCGGATTTGAGGAACAGATTGAAGTGGTGAACAAAACACTGGCAGAGATTGGTGGCAGTGGCAAACCCATGATACTTGTATTTAACAAAATAGACGCTTACACCTACGTGGAGAAAGCGCCGGACGACCTTACCCCCCGAACAAAGGAAAACTTAACACTCGAAGAACTGATGAAGACGTGGATGGCAAAGATGGAGGACAACTGTCTCTTTATTTCCGCCCGCGAACGAATCAATATAGACGAACTGAAAAATGTAGTTTATCAGCGAGTGAAAGAATTACACGTTCAGAAATATCCCTATAACGATTTTCTTTATCAGACCTACGAAGAAGAAGAGGAATAATTAATCAATATGCTAATGTGCTGTTGTGCCAATTCCGATGCAGTACGTGTAGCCAATTGGCACATCGGCATATTGCACATTAACACATTATTATAATGAAAGACTATCGTAGATTGACTGAAGATGAGGTACTTCAGTTGAAGAGCCAGTCGTGTCTGGCCGATGATTGGGGAAATGTATCAGTGGCAGAGGGGTTTAATTGTGAGTACGTCCATCATACCCGTTTCTCGGGTGAAGTGAAACTGGGGGTATTCGAAGCAGAATTTACATTGCCGGGGGGCATTAAGAAACATTCGGGATTGCGTCATGTGACGTTGCATAATGTATCGGTGGGCGATAACTGTTGTATTGAGAATATCCAGAACTATATTGCCAATTATGAAATTGGTAGTGACACCTTCATTGAGAATGTAGATATTATCTTAGTGGATCGGTTGAGCACTTTCGGCAATGGAGTGGAAGTGGCTGTCTTGAATGAAACAGGAGGCCGTGAGGTGTTGATGAACGATAAACTGTCTGCGCACCAGGCATATATACTTGCACTGTACCGCCATCGTCCCGAGTTGATAAACCGCATGAAATCTATTGCGGATTACTATTCCAACAAACATGCTTCTGCTGTCGGCAGTATTGGCAATCATGTGATGATTCTCAATACAGGTTCGATTAAGAATGTCCGCATTGGCGATTACTGTCATATCTGTGGGACTTGCCGCTTATCCAATGGTAGCGTCAATAGCAACGTGACGGCACCTGTACATATCGGACACGGTGTAATTTGTGATGACTTTATCATCTCTTCCGGCTCTAAAGTGGATGACGGCACGATGTTGACTCGTTGTTTCGTCGGACAATCCTGTAAACTGGGACACAATTATTCCGCTTCCGATTCTTTATTCTTCAGTAATTGTCAGGGAGAGAACGGTGAGGCATGTGCTATTTTTGCAGGTCCTTTCACGGTGACACACCATAAATCTACTTTATTGATTGCCGGTATGTTCTCGTTTATGAATGCGGGTTCAGGGTCCAATCAGAGTAATCACATGTATAAGTTAGGTCCTATCCATCAGGGAACGATGGAAAGAGGAGCGAAGACCACTTCCGATTCATATATCTTGTGGCCGGCACGTGTCGGGGCTTTCTCTTTGGTAATGGGACGTCATGTCAATCATGCCGATACTTCCAATCTTCCTTTCTCTTACCTGATAGAGCAGCGTAATACCACTTATCTGGTTCCGGGAGTTAACTTGAGAAGTGTAGGTACTATCCGTGACGCACAGAAATGGCCGAAGCGTGATAAACGAAAAGATCCGAATCGGCTGGATTATATCAATTATAACCTGTTGAGTCCTTATACCATTCAGAAAATGTTTAAAGGACGTTCCATTTTGAAAGAACTGAAACGTGTATCCGGTGAAACTTCAGAAATTTACTCCTACCAGAGTGCTAAAATCAAGAACTCCTCTCTGAACAACGGAATTCGTTTTTATGAAATCGCCATTCACAAGTTCTTGGGGAACTCCATCATTAAACGATTGGAAGGCATTAACTTCCAAAGCAATGAAGAAATCCGTCAACGACTGAAACCTGATACGGAAATCGGGCTTGGCGAATGGGTGGATGTTTCCGGACTGATTGCTCCCAAGAGTGAGATCGACCGATTACTGGATGGTATTGAGAAAGGAACGGTCAACCGTTTGAAATCCATCAATGCAAGCTTTGCAGAAATGCACGAGAATTATTATACCTATGAATGGACATGGGCTTATCATAAGATTCAGGAATTCTACGGCCTGAATCCGGAAACGATTACAGCACAAGATATCATCGGTATCGTGAAAGCGTGGCAGCAAGCTGTTGTCGGATTGGATAAGATGGTATATGAGGATGCCAAGAAAGAATTTTCGTTGTCTTCCATGACCGGATTTGGTGCTGACGGCTCCCACGACGAAATGAAGCAGGATTTTGAGCAAGTACGCGGTGATTTCGAAAGCAATACCTTTGTGACTGCCGTCTTGAAACATATTGAAGATAAAACAGCTCTTGGAAACGAGCTGATTAGACGTATCGAAAGAATACAAGAATAAGATAAGCAAATGATAAACGGGAGAGTTCCTCCGTTAATTATGTTTTAATCTTTAATTTTTAATCTTTAATTTTTAATTTATATACTACCTTTGTCACACTAACTAACAATTACGTAATAAAATAAGAAACTTATGGCAACACCTCCGTTTAAGTATCAGCCCATGTTTGAGAAGGGAAAAGATACAACTGAGTATTATCTGCTTACAAAAGATTATGTATCAGTAAGCGAGTTTGAAGGAAATCCCATCCTGAAAATTGAGAAAGAAGGTTTGACTGCGATGGCTAATGCAGCTTTTCGTGATGTATCATTTATGCTTCGTCGTTCGCATAACGAACAAGTTGCTAAGATTCTGAGTGATCCGGAAGCAAGTGAAAACGATAAGTATGTGGCACTGACTTTCCTGCGTAACGCGGAAGTTGCTTCAAAAGGTGTACTTCCTTTCTGTCAGGACACTGGTACTGCTATTATTCACGGTGAAAAAGGACAACAAGTATGGACTGGATATTCTGACGAAGAAGCTCTTTCACTGGGTGTATATAAAACATATACTGAAGAGAACCTGCGTTACTCACAGAATGCGCCTCTGAATATGTACGATGAGGTAAATACCAAATGTAACCTCCCCGCACAGATTGACATCGAAGCTACCGAAGGCATGGAATATGAATTCCTTTGCGTAACAAAAGGTGGTGGATCTGCCAATAAGACATATTTGTATCAGGAAACAAAAGCAATCCTGAATCCCGGTACATTGGTTCCGTTCCTGGTTGAAAAGATGAAAACATTGGGAACAGCCGCTTGTCCTCCTTATCATATCGCTTTCGTTATCGGAGGTACTTCTGCTGAAAAGAATCTGTTGACAGTGAAGCTGGCTTCTACTCATTTCTATGATAATTTGCCGACTACCGGAAACGAATATGGCCGTGCATTCCGCGACATTGAACTGGAAAAAGAAGTCTTGGCAGAAGCTCACAAAATTGGATTGGGTGCGCAATTCGGAGGTAAATATCTTGCTCATGACGTACGTATCATCCGTTTGCCTCGTCACGGTGCTTCTTGTCCGGTAGGTTTGGGAGTATCTTGTTCTGCCGACCGTAACATCAAATGTAAAATCAATAAGGAAGGTATCTGGATTGAGAAACTGGATTCAAATCCGGGCGAACTTATTCCTGTAGAACTGCGTCAGGCAGGTGAAGGTGATGTAGTAAAGATCGACCTGAACCGTCCGATGCCGGAAATTCTGAAAGAACTGACTAAATATCCGGTAGCTACCCGTCTGTCATTGAACGGAACGATCATCGTAGGTCGTGACATCGCCCATGCTAAACTGAAAGAACGTTTGGATCGCGGCGAAGACTTGCCACAATATATTAAGGATCATCCTATTTATTATGCAGGTCCGGCAAAAACTCCGGAAGGCATGGCTTGTGGCTCTATGGGTCCTACTACAGCAGGACGTATGGACTCTTATGTAGAACTGTTCCAAAGTCATGGCGGCAGCATGGTCATGTTGGCAAAAGGTAACCGTAGCCAGCAAGTGACAGATGCTTGTAAGAAATATGGTGGTTTCTACCTTGGTTCTATCGGAGGTCCGGCAGCTATCCTAGCACAGAATAACATCAAGAGCATCGAGTGTGTGGAATATCCGGAATTGGGTATGGAAGCTATCTGGAAGATTGAAGTGGAAAACTTCCCTGCATTTATTCTGGTAGATGATAAGGGTAACGATTTCTTCAAGCAGTTGAAACCGTGGAATTGCACTAAATAATCGGTTTACTCCGTTTATATAAGGCCTTGAAAAGAGGCTGTAAAAGCCTTTAATTAAAAATCCCCTCATTACAATCATGTAGCGAGGGGATTTCTTATTTTAAGGACTTTCAGGATATTTGCTTTTGCAGGGTAAATATCAGTCTTTGATTATTTATGTTATTTATTCTGTTCTTTCTTCCATTTCTCGTATCTTTTCAGCACCTTGCTTCCATCTTTGTTATACCAACTATAACCATTCCGGCGTTCGTGTCCTATTTCCGAGATATCATATTTTTTAATACCGTCACGGTCACAAAAGAAAGGCCGGTTGGTTTCCAGTTCATAAAAGCGGGCCCAGAGAGTAGGGCAGTCTTCACAAGGAATCATGCGATAGTCTTTTTTCCCTTCGCTGTTAGTGAAATATTCTTTCTGTAGTCCTTTGATTTCAGACTTTTGGAACCATTTGATAGCTCCTTCTATCGATTTTACAATTTCTGCAGATGGATCGGGGAGTGACATAAGTAATAATACAATGTTGTCTGACTCTTGTCCGCTTAATGACGGAAGTTCGTAAGCGCGTGCTTTGCATGGTTCCAGGGTGACGCGGTCGTGTTGCGCACACCATACCGTTAGCTCCCCGTTTTGGCGCACTTGTGTTTTGAGTATACACTCTATACCTTTATTGAATGCATTACGCGCTTGTTCACAGATGTTGTCAGGAAGGAAAGTGTAAGGAGCTTTCTTTTCATATATTCCCCGGAGTTGATTCATCACTCTTACCATGGCGTTGTCATTGTAGGTGATTTGTACGTAATAACCTTTGGGGCGTGGATAGAATTGAGGCCATCCACCATTTTCATATTGCGCTTTGAGCAGATATTGGATGCCGTTCAGAACTCCTTCTTTATATTTTGCTTTTTGAGTGGCCAGGTAAAGCCGTGCCAGATATTCAATTTCCGTAGTAGTGGCGTTGTTGTCGATTGTGCTTTGGTTGGTATCCTCTTTGGCTTTTAGTGCCGCTTTATATTCCTGTTCTGTCAGTTCTGCTGGCATATAAATATTTTTGGGCCAGCCTCCGGTGATTTGCTGATACAGTAACACGTTGTCACCGATGCGTTGGGCTTCTTCCGTCTTGAAGAAATCGTCGTCAAATTTAGGAGCGATGTGTACCCATTCTTTGTAATTTTGTTGTTTTCTGTAGTCTGTTGCTTTTTGGGCTGAGGCGTTTGTCAGGATAAAAAGTAGCAGTAAGAAAAGACCTGGTTTTCTCATGGCTTTATTATTTAATGTTTTTATAGTATGCAAATGTATGAAGAAAGAAAAATACTGATATGTAATAACTGTTTTTTATAGAGTAAAAATTGGGTTAACCTTCCCGATAAGAAGATTAACCCAATAAAAAATAAATGGAAACTACTTCCTTATTCCAGATACTTCATTATGTTGCCACTAATCTGTAACAGTGATATTTCGCAGAGCTTCGTATTGTATTCTGCAGAAAGAATTCGTTCTTCTGCATCTAACAAGCTCTTTTGTGCTTCACGTACTTCAAAACCGGAAAGGTCTCCCTGTATATAGCGATCCATGGCAATATCATGATTGTCTTTGGCAGTTATCAGATTCTGGCGTTCCAGATTCAGCAACTGAAGATTGTTGCGATAGGCTTGCCATAAATTGCTAAGATCGGACCGGAGTGCCAATTCCAGGTCTTGTCGTTCCAGGCGGCGATTCTTGAAAGCCAGACTTGCATTTCTCTTCTCGCGGCGGCGATTACCATCGAATATGTTAAATCCTACCGTTATTCCGGCATTGAATCCTAAATCGCCTCTTCTGCTGTTCGCATTGATGTCATACTTATTAAAGGTATATCCATATCCGGTATTTAGTTTGAGGTATGGATAGTTGCGCGAATTTATTTTTTTATAGTCCAGTTGTGCGAGTGTAGTGTTTTGGTCGGCTTTTAACAGAGAAGCGTTAATGCTTAATGTCGAATTCCATAAATCTTCAAACTTCAGGTCACTATGTACATCAATTGTAGAATCTTTGATGATGATATTCTGATTGACGTTATTATTGGCCATTAACTCATTCAGTTGGATGCGTGAAGAATGCAGAAGTTCCTGTTGCTTAATGTATTGGGCACTGTCTGCATTGAAGTCCACTTTTGCCTGTTGATAATCCAGTCCTGAAAACTTTCCGACCAGGTGGCTGGCTTCTGCTATACGTAAGCGTTCTTTGGAAAGCGACATGGCATAATGAAAGTTTTTCAAACGAATCTTCTGTTGGATAAAATTATAGTATTCCGAAGTCAGGGCGGCAATAAAGTCCTCGATAGCAATACGGGTATTTGTCTCACCCTGACGTTCCAGTTCTTTCAACTGTTTGTACGTAGTACTGATATTAAATCCGTCGAAAATAGTCCAGTTGAGGTTAAGACCGACATTAACAGTTTGATCGTAAACCCCGTTGTTCTTTGTTATTTCTCCGGTGGCACGTGCCTTGGTTTCAATATTATCCAGGTTTCCGGTGTATCCGGCAGAGAAATCCAGTGTAGGCAGATAACCCGCATTTCCTAATGTTGCATTGTTTTTGCTGATCTGCTCTTCGTTATGGACGATACGTAACGAGTAATTGTTTTGCAATCCTTCTTCCAGACAATCCTTTAGAGTGAGGACTTGTGCCTTAGCAAAAGAGACTGATAAGAAGGCACATGCAATGGTTATATAGGCGATTCGTTTCATGCAAATTCCTTTCTGTTTCATTCTTTTAGTTTTTTGATTCGGTTAGTCGAAATGTAACTGTAAATAGCCGGTACAATATACATCGTAAGCAGAGTAGATACTACCATACCGCCCACTACTGCCGTACCCATGGCGATACGCTGGTTACAACCTTCTCCGGTGGCAAATGCCAGCGGGATAAGTCCCAAAACCGTAGAGGCACTTGTCATCAGAATTGGACGGAGACGTTGCAGGGCAGCATCTTTAATCGCACTCATCTTATCTTCTCCGGCTTCCTGTTTCTGGTTGGCAAACTCTACAATCAGGATACCGTTCTTCGCCACCAGACCGATCAGCATGATAATACCGATCTGACTGAAAATATTCATCGTAATATCCCCGAAATACATGAAGACCAAAGCTCCGGCAATAGCCAGCGGCACTGTCAACATGATAATCAGCGGATCTTTGAAACTTTCAAACTGGGCTGCCAGAATCAGGTAAATCAGAAGAATGGCCAGGATAAAGGCGAACATCAGACTGGAAGAACTTTCTCGGTATTCTTTCGAGTCCCCCGACAGGGCGGTGCGGAAAGTGTCGTCCAGTGTTTCTTTGGCAATCTTATCCATCTCGTCCAAACCTTGCCCGATTGTTTTTCCATCTGCCAATCCTGCAGAAATCGTGGCTGACACAAAACGGTTATAGCGATATAACTTTGGAGGAGCAATACCGCTTTCCAACTCAATCAAGTTATCCAACTGAATCATATCCCCACTGTTGCTACGAACGTAAATCGCTTTCAAGTCAGCCGGCTTGTTTCGTTGCTGGCGGTTGATTTCACCAAGAATCTCATATTGCTTACCGTTCATATAAAAATATCCCATACGCTGACCGCTCAATCCATATTGCAGCGTTTGAGCAATATTTTTGGTACTTACTCCCATAATACTGGACTTGTCGCGGTTGATCTGGATACGGGCTTCCGGCTTACTGAACTTCAAATCGACGTCCGCCATCTGGAAGACAGGATTCTCATATACTTTAGCCATAAACTTAGGCAGCACTTCTTCCAACTTTTCCAAATTGGTAGCCTGAAGTACATATTGAACAGGCATACTTCCACGACGTCCACCAAAAGAAGACTGTTGTTGCACGAATGAACGCGCCATCGTTTTCTTCTGCACCGCTTTCGAAATCTTCTCGGCAACTTCCATCTGTGTGTAGTTACGGTCTTTCATGTCATGCAATGTGATACGCACGTTTCCGCTACCACTAGATACACGGGCAGTCACTGATTCCGCATCAGGAAGAATGGAGTCTACCAGCTGATTGATATCTTCCGTATAATCCCGGATATATTCATAAGTAACACCTTCTGCTCCTCGTGTATTGATACTGATTTGCGAACGGTCTTCAAGTGGAGCCATTTCCGCAGGAACTGCATTCCACAGAATACCAATCAGGCAAATCGTGATGAAAGTAAATGGGAGAGCGATCCAGCGTTTGCCGAGGAAAGCGGCAAGTGACCGACTGTATAGCCGGTTCATTCCTTCAAAGAATGGTTCTGTTTTGGCATAGAACCAACTCTGCTTTTCCCGTTTTATGAGCAATTTCGTTGCCAGCATCGGCGTGAAAGTCAATGCGGCAAATGAGGAAATAATAACCGAACCGGAAATTACGATACTGAACTCACGGAACAGTCGTCCCGTCATTCCGTCCATAAAGACGATCGGGAAGAATACCGCTACCAGTGTGATAGTCGTTGAAATAACGGCAAAGAAAATTTCTTTGGCTCCTTCTATCCCTGCTTCTTTCGGGGCCATTCCTTTCTCAATACGGATGTAGATATTTTCCGTCATAACGATGGCATCATCTACCACCAGTCCCACCGATAGTACGATGGCGAGCATGGAAAGTACATTGATGGAGAATCCGGCCAGATACATGACAAAGAATGCACCGATGAGGGAGACAGGAATTACGATACAAGGCACCAATGTAACGCGCCAGTCACGCAGGAAGAGGAAGATAATGATGATTACGAGTACAAAAGCCTCATACACTGTTGACTTTACCTCATTGATAGACGCACGGATAAACTTGGTATTATCAAAACCATAGTTATAGTGTACGTCTTCCGGCAAGTCCTTTTTCATCTGCTCCATACGCTGGTATACCGCATCCGCAATCTCAATATGGTTAGCTCCCGGCTGTGGAATAACAACGACACCTACCATCGGAACACCGTTCATTTTCATATAACTCTTGATGTCGGCAGGTCCCAGTTCGGCACGTCCGATATCACTGAAACGGACAATACGGTTATTCTCTTCTTTGATAATCAAATCATTGAATTCATCTGCGGTATGCATCAATCCCAGTGTACGGATGGTCAGCTCGGTGGTATTTCCTTCGATACTACCGGAAGGAAGTTCCACATTCTCGTTGTCTACGGCGTTTTTAACGTCGATAGGAGTGATTCCGTAGCCGGCCATTTTAACCGGGTCGAGCCAGAGACGCATGGAGTAACGCTTTTCTCCCCAGATAGATACACTACTTACATCGGAGATGGTCTGTAACTGTTCTTTTACAGTTAAGTCCGCTATTTCACTTAATTCCAACAGGGAACGTTTATCACTTTGAAGAGCAACCATCAGGATCGGTTGGGCATCGGCATCCGCTTTTGAAACAGTCGGAGGGTCACAGTCGCGAGGCAGATAACGTTGGGCACGTGAAACCTTGTCACGTACGTCGTTGGCTGCTGTTTCCAAATCGACGGACAACTCAAATTCTACTGTAATACGGCTTTGTCCCTGTTGACTCACACTGGACAAAGAACGGATACCGGGAATACCGTTGATATTCTGTTCCAACGGTTCGGTTATCTGGTTCTCGATAACATCGGCATTAGCTCCCGGATAAGAGCAACTGACAGAAATGATCGGATTATCCACTGACGGATATTCGCGGACACCCAGATAGTTGTATCCGATGAATCCGAAAAGGAGGATAATGATCGTTAATACTGTGGCTAATACCGGGCGACGTATACTTAATTCGGATATATTCATAGGGCGCTGGTATTATTAATCAATATTGTCAAGTGTGACTGCAAATCCGGTGCGGAGCTGTAGTGTTCCTGAAGTAATGATTGTATCTCCTATGTGAAGCCCTCTTATCGCCTGTACTTCCGATGCCGTGCGGATGCCGGTAATAATATCCACCGGTTCGGCCTTTCCTGATTTATACAGATAGACTTTATCCTTACCCATTTCCGGCACGATTGCTTCTGTAGGGATGGCTATCGCATTAGGAATTTCTTCCTTTTTCAATAATACGCTTGCGTAACGGCCGGGAAGTAAGGTATGATGAACATTCGGATATAATGCACGAGCGGTAAATTGATGCAGATTCGGGTCGATAGCCGATTCTACAGCGTATACTTGTGCACCGAAAGCATCCAACGTTCCTTCCACACTGAAGTTGAGGTTAGTTCCCTTCTTGATTTGCTTGGCATAACGTTCCGGTACGGAGAATTCCACTTTCAATGGAGCGATTTTAGTCAGTTTGGCAACCACGGTAGTCGGAGAAGCATACGTACCGACACTGACTTGTCGAAGTCCGATAATTCCGTCAAACGGAGCACGAAGTTCAGTTAGTTCGATATTGGCTTTTATAATTTCTATGTCGGCATTCAGGGTAGCTAAATCCGTCTTAACCTGTTCGTAGGCTTCTTTACTGACAGCATCCCGTTTCAACAAAGCGTCCTGACGGAATACACGGTCTTCTGCCAGTTTCAATTGTGAAACCAATCTTTGCAATTGCGCCTGCAACTGTCGGTCGTTTACCTTGGCTAGTAATTGACCTTTCTTTACGGGCGTTCCTTCTTCGAAGTTGATTTCTACAATCTTTCCCGACGTTTCGAAAGATAAATCCACTTCTTCATCGGGTAGAAGTACACCGGTAGTGGTAAACTCATCTGTCAGGGATTGCGGTTTTATGACCTTGGCATTTACATTTAGTACTTGTTTTCCTCTTTTCTGATTGCCACTCATTATTTTGTCGGCGGCTGCTAGTTCGTCGTTTTTTTTCGGTAATTGTGAGTAGATTCCTCCACCGATGATTCCGGCACCAACAAGAATAATGATGCCCCACTTAGTCTTCTTATTCATGGTTTAGTATTGTATATAGCAATTATATTATATGTCATCAAAGATTAGACTTCTCCCAGAGGGAAAGGTTTAAAGAAGAAAAAAGTAAAAAAGAGTTAATCAGTAGGCAGCCCGGTATTTCCCTTCCTCTTTATCTTCCAACATATTTAGATAAGAGGTGTAGCGGGATTCGCTGATGAGATGTTCTTCTACTGCTTTGCGTACGGCACATCCCGGTTCATGACGGTGGGTGCAGTTGCCATATTTGCAGTCGGCAGAAATTTTGAATATTTCAGGAAAATAGTGTCCGATCTCTTCTTCCTCCATATCGAATGTGCCGAAGCCTTTGATGCCCGGAGTGTCGATAATATACCCGTTTCCTTCTACGGGAAACATCTCGGAGAAAGTGGTGGTATGCATTCCTTTGTTATGGTAAGAAGAAATCTCGCCGGTTCTGGTTTCTATGCCCGGCAGTATGGAATTGATAAGAGTTGATTTGCCGACTCCCGAATGCCCGGAGAATAAGGTAATTTTGCTTTCCAGAGCTTTCTTGATTTCCTCCACTCCATTGCCGTTTTTTGCGGAAACTTTGAAGCAGGGATAACCGATCTGTGTATATAAGTTGATGAGTGCGTCCAGATAGCGGAGTTCGTCCTCGTCGTAAGCATCTACCTTATTAAATACCAGTTTGACAGGAACGCGATAGGCCTCTGCAGATGCGAGGAATCGATCAATGAAAATAGTAGAAGTTTCGGGATAATTGATCGTTACCACCAGCATACACTGATCGAGATTGGCGGCAAGGATGTGGGATTGTTTGGAAAGATTGGAAGAACGGCGAACGATGTAGTTCTTTCTATCTTCTATTTCGCTGATAAAAGCAGTGCCTTCCTGATTAAGTATAATCTGAACACGATCGCCTACTGCTACAGGATTAGTGCTGCGAATCCCTTTCAGTCGGAAATTACCTTTGATTTTACATTCGATAGATTGTCCGTCATCGGTTTTCACCTGATACCAACTACCCGTGTTTTTGATTACTAATCCCTTCATAAATTGAGGTTGAGAATTGAGAATTAAAAAATGAGAATGAACAGGGACATGTAGTATGCTGCACTTTATTTCTCAATTTTTAATTCTCAATTTTCAATTTAAACAGTCATAATTTCTTTATCCTTTTCAGTCAGCATATCATCGATTTGCTTGATATACTTATCATGGATTTTTTGCAGTTTGGCTTCCGCATTCTTCTGTTCGTCTTCTGCCAATCCGTCTTTTACAGCTTTCTTCAGTGCGTCGATACCGTCACGACGAGCGTTACGTACACTCACTTTAGCTGTTTCACCTTCTCCTTTACACTGTTTTGCCAGTTGTTTACGACGTTCTTCCGTCAAAGGAGGAATACCGATACGGATCATTTCACCATTGTTTTCGGGCATGATACCGAGGTCAGAGTCGATGATTGCTTTTTCGATGACACGGAACATGCTTTTATCCCACGGCTTGATTACGATACTGCGGGCGTCCGGAGTAGTAATTGCTGCTACATTGCTGATAGGCACCATACTTCCGTAAGAATCTACGCGGATACCATCTAATAAGCGGGCACTCGCTTTTCCAGCGCGGATATGTGCCAGTGCTTCTTCCAGATACATGATGGCCATATCCATTTTTTCTTGTGCATTGTCAAGGCAAGTCTTTACGTCTACCATATTTTTTGAGATTTAAAATTGCATTTTGATTGATTAAGTAGCAAAAGTATATTATTTTTTGTTCATCTGCAACAGCATTCCCATCTTTTTTATGAGTGACTTACCGATGATAATCAAGGTAACAGCGGTGATAATCATTAAAATACCTACCATTAAGCGGGGAGTCAGTTTTTCGTGAAACAGGAGAACGCCGAAAAATAGAGCTGTCACCGGTTCCAGAGCACCCAATATGGCTGTTGAGGTAGAGCCTATATAATGGATGGCGAGTGCGGTGCAGATCAGTGATACGGCAGTTGGCAGAATGGCCAGCGTCAACGCGTCGGCCCAGAGCCAGACTGACGGTATTATTTGCAGTTCCGTACAAAAATTTAAACGGACGATATAAACCGATAGTCCGAACAAAATGGCGTAGAATGTAAGTTTGGTGGTCGGCAGGTTTTTCAGTGTCGAACGGTTCACACCTACTATATATATAGCATAAGAGAGTGAGGACAGCAGAACAAAGATAATTCCCAAAGTCGACAGCGGTTTGTTTCCGTCTCCCTGATAGAGCAAGGCGATACCAGAAAGTGCCAGCAGGATGGAAAAGACGGTAATTGCGGAAATCTTTTCTTTGAAGAATATCCCCATAATGACAGCAACCATCACCGGATAGACAAAGAGAATGGTAGAAGCAATTCCGGCATCCATGTAATTATAGCTCATAAACAAAAGTAGTGATGAAAAAGAGAATAGTAATCCCATAATGACTAAGGGCAAGACGTCTGCCTTGTGAAGCGCAAAGGATTGATGCTGCATTTTCATCAGAATACCCAGCACGATTGCGGCAAAGAAATAACGGTAGAATAAAACGGTATCGACACTCATTCCGGCTGCATAGAGCGGAAGTGCAAAAAGAGGATTCATACCGTAGCTGGCAGCGGCAATCGCCCCATAGATAAAACCTTTGGTTTTGTTGGTCATTGTTCTATTTTTTATTGGCGTGCAAAAGTACGCAGTTCACCAATGATAAACAAGCGTTTAGGCGGTTGATAGTATAATTTAATCTTTCGTATGCTAAAAACTATTTCTTAGTAAAGAGGAAACTAATCTTGTTTATGCATAAAATTAATCGTCTGACTATAGTTAAACTTGCGTCTGACTACTGTTGAACTTTCGTCTGACTATAGTCAGACGAAAAAGAATCTATAGTCAGACGATTAATTTTATTCGATCGGGAGATTAGTTATACGCAGTCCGAGGGATAATTAACGGGCAATAGTCAATCAGGTTTTTGCATAAACACTTGCATATATCTTGAATTTTCCCGAATATTGTATCCGAATTATCGAAAAACACAGATGACCAAAGCTAACTTTCTTGTTATTTATTGCCTGTTTATATCGGGACTTTGTTGCATGGCAAATGTGACGAAGGATATCAATATGCACTTTAAAGACGTAAGGCAAGGACTTTCGCATCAAACGGTCAATTGTTTCTATCAGGATGAATTCGGATTTTTATGGATTGGTACTCAAGACGGACTGAATCGCTTTGACGGTCGTAAATTTGAAGTCTTCAAACCGGATAACGCCAATCCCTATTCAATCAATATAAATAATATCCGGCAGGTTTGCGGAAATAAGAAAGGATTGCTTTTTATCCGTAGTTTGCAGAGTGTGACTCTTTATGACATGCGTTTGAATCGCTTTAAAGTGCTGCGTGAAGGAGAAGTTGCAGGAATCTGCTATGCGCACGACGCATTGTGGATAGCTACCGGAAAAGAAATCTACCGTTATCGTGATCTCGACCAAGCGCCCGAGTTATTCTTTTCATTCCCTTCGGACGGAGAAGATGTATTGATGAACAGTCTGATGGTTCGTCAGAATCAAACCGTGGTGGTGGGTACTTCTTCCAGGGGTATTTACTGTATCGATCAGGCTGCTCATATCACCCGTCATATTGATGTGGGGGCTGTTAATTCGATTACGGAAGACAGAAACGGGAGCATCTGGATAGCTACCAGAAATCGGGGACTTACCCGGTTGGAGGCAAATGGGGAGCTTACTCATTACAGATATAATAAGGTGGCTGATAATACAATCAACCATGATAATGTGCGTCATGTGACACAAGCCAATGACAGTCTTCTGTATATCGGAACTTACGCCGGTTTGCAGACTTTAAATCTCTCTACTGGAGAGTTTACGGATTATGAATATGACTTGAATGTGGAGGCAGCCGATATACGTTCCATCATTTCGATGCATTACGACACTTCGGGAACTTTATGGCTGGGCACTTTCTATCAGGGAATACAATATTATAATGTAGCGAATGATGCTTATCACTTTTACCGTTCGTCTACGGCTGTTGGCGGGCATTTGAATTCCTATATCATCAGTTCCATTGCCGAAGACCGTTCCGGGCGGATCTGGTTTGCAAGTGAAGGAAGCGGATTGAACTACTATGATAAATATACCAAACGCTTCTTTCCGCTTAAACATTTATATGCTCAAGAGCTGTCTTTTAAGATTGTGAAGTCTCTGTATTATGAGAAAGAACCGGATTATCTTTGGGTAGCTTCGCTTTATCAGGGCATCAATCGGATTAACCTGTCGACCGGACATATAGAATCTATTACGGAAAATATCGATACTCCGGAAGGAAAAACAGTCGACAGGGCCTATAATCTGGTAAAAATGATAGAGTTTGCCGGTCATG
This sequence comes from Bacteroides sp. OM05-10AA, assembly GCF_003439055.1. Taxonomy (NCBI): domain Bacteria; kingdom Pseudomonadati; phylum Bacteroidota; class Bacteroidia; order Bacteroidales; family Bacteroidaceae; genus Bacteroides; species Bacteroides sp. OM05-10AA. The sequence goes on along the minus strand of NZ_QSUR01000007.1, from coordinate 187,541 downwards.
ATTCCTTATTGATAGCCGCCAAGGGTGGGCTGCTTGTATTAGATAAAAAACATCTCCGGTTGCATCATTTCGAACATCCTTCTTTAGCTTCCAGACATTTGTCGCAGGTTTGGGACATGACGTTTGATAAAGAAGGGGATTTATGGCTGACCACTTCTTTTGATCTGATACGGGTCAATTTGAAAGCGGGCACTTCCCATAGTTATCCTTTCTCCCAAATAGCGCAGAGCACGGCACAGCACCACATTAATCATATTTTATGTGATAGAAAAGGACGTATATGGTTAGGATCGACGGGATCGGGAATTTATCTATTCGATAAGAAGAAAGATACCTTTGCAGGATACGGAGCGAAGCAGGGACTGGAGAATGGATTTATCACCGGATTGGTAGAGAGTCCGCTGGACGGTTCCATTTATGTGGCAACGAATGGCGGTTTCTCTAAATTCAATCTAGCCACTACCACATTCGAGAACTATAACAGGCAGAGTGATTTTCCCTTGAATAACGTGAATGACGGAGGGCTGTACATTGCGTCCGACCACGATATTTATGTCTGTGGACTGGCAGGCATCGTTTCCATAGCCCAGGAGAAACTGAACAAGCAGTCTGTGGATTATAATGTGTTCGTAAAACGCGTGCTTGTGGATAATACGGAAATACAACCGCTTGATTCGTTGGGACTTATCAAGGAAACAGTATTGTATGAACATCAATTGGTATTGCCGCCCAGGTATTCTTCCGTCACTTTTGAGATAGCAAGTAATACCCTGAATAATATTTCCAATATCGGTCTGGAATATAAACTTGAAGGATTTGATAACGAATATATGAAGGCGGGAGATAATACGATGGTTACTTATACCAATCTTCATCCGGGGCGTTATACTTTTCATGTTCGTGGCGACCAGTTGCGCATTCACGATCAGGAAGCACCTTCTGCCAGTTTTGAGTTGATAGTGGAGGCTCCCGTTTATCAACGGGCATGGTTTATTTTGCTGATGATATTGGCAGGTATCCTTATTGCAGGCTATATTATCCGTATGTTCTGGATACGGAAAACCTTGCAACATTCTCTATTGGCCGAGAAACGGGAAAAAGAGTATATCGAAAATGTGAATCAGTCCAAACTACGTTTCTTTACCAATGTATCGCATGAGTTCCGTACTCCGTTAACGCTTATATCCAGTCAGCTTGAGATGCTCCTGATGCATAAAGACATGATCCCCGAGGTGTATAATAAAATTTTGGAGATTTATAAGAACTCCCGCCGGATGAATAATCTGGTGGATGAGGTGATTGATATCCGTAAGCAGGATCAGGGGTATCTGAAATTGAAAATTTCCAAAGAGAATATTGTTGCGGTGATAGAGGAGATTTGTTGTTCTTTCTATAGCTATGCGCAGCTGAATAAGATCGATCTCCGCTTTTCTTCCACTTTGAAAGAAGCGGATTTGTATATTGACAAGACGCAGATAGAGAAAGTATTCTATAATCTATTGTCCAACGCTTTTAAATATACGAAGCCCGGTGACTGGATTTCTGTAGAATTGTCAGCGGAAGGAGAGAATGACATTATGATTTCAGTCAACAATTTGGGTGTCGGTATCGAAAAGTCCAAGATCAAACATGTATTTGAACGGTTTTGGCAGGATGATTCGGCAACAACTACACGGACTGTCAAAGGATCGGGTATTGGGTTGGCAATGGCGAAAGGTATTGTGGAATTGCATCAGGGAACTATCGGAGTGGAAAGTGAGCCGAATGGAATAACGTCTTTTACTGTTACTCTTCACCGGGATGCAAATGTGAATGTGGAAGCATCTTCCTCTGCAGATGAACGCGTTGCCGAACATTATGTAATAGAGCCTCAAGAAATCTCGGAAATGGTGAAGCCGGATAAAACGGTGAAAATGCTGATTGTGGAGGATAACCCGGAGATGCGTAAGGTGTTGGCACAGATTTTTGAACAGATATATGATGTATATACGGCTGCCGACGGACAGGAAGGATTGGAGCAGGCTTCTTCACTACAACCACAGATGATTGTGAGTGATATTATGATGCCCGTCATGTCCGGCCTGGAGATGTGCGAGAAGCTGAAAAGCAATTTGCAGACCAGTCATATTCCTGTGGTATTGCTGACTGCCCGCAACCGGGAAGAGCATACCTTAGAGGGCTTGCAGACGGGAGCGGATGATTATATCTCCAAACCTTTCAATATCAAGATATTGGTGGCCCGTTGCAACAATATCATCCAGACTCGTAAACTGCTCCAGCAGCGGTTTGCCCGGAACGATGAACCTAAAGTGGAAGACCTTCCATTTAATCCGATCGATAAAAAGATGCTGATGGATGCTACGGCGATTGTGGAGTCTTATATTGATAACGCAGACTTTGACGTAGCCACTTTTGCACGTGAGATGTGCATGAGCAGAACGTTGCTTTTCACTAAACTGAAAGCATTGACCGGACAGACCCCGAATGACTTTATTTTATCTTTGAGACTGAAAAAGGCAACAGAAAAATTAATCAATGATCCCAATGCCCTGATTGCTGATATAGCATTTGATTACGGCTTTTCTAATCCAAGTTATTTTATCCGATGTTTTAAGAATGCTTATGATATTACTCCGGCTGCTTACCGGAGAAAACATGCAAATCCTTAATATATAGTATTTTATGTGTTTGTCTCCTGGTGAGAATTGTACTATTTGAACTTTTATACGGACGATTCTATTATTCGAAATCACTAATTATTTGGATTTTTGCACTGTAATCATTCAAATTATTACATAGTATGAAAAACATCGTAATTAAATGGGCTGTGTTCCTGACAGCCTTTCTTATCTCTTTAGAGGTTAGTGCTCAAAACGTCAGAGTTTCTGGAGTTGTGACAGACGCACTTGGACCAATCCCCGGAGCTAATATTATGGAGGAGGGGACTACTAACGGTACAGTGACGGATGTAAATGGAAAATATTCAATCAGTGTATCTGCAAAATCTACCCTTGTTTTCTCTTGTATAGGATATAAGGAACAGAAGATACGTGTCGGTACGAAAACGGTACTGAATGTGGATATGGTAGAAGAGTCGAAAATGCTCGATGAATTAGTCGTTGTTGGTTATGGCGTTCAGCGTAAAAGTGACGTGGCAACTTCGGTAGCCTCGGTCAAAGCGGATGAAATGAAAACCTTTCCTGCCGGCAATGTGGCTGATATGCTGCGTGGACGTGCCGCAGGTGTGAATGTAACGAGCAGTTCCGGACGTCCGGGATCGACTCCTTCGATCACTATTCGCGGTTCCCGTTCTATCAGTGCGGACAATGCTCCTTTATATATCATAGATGGTTCTCCTTCCAGTGCAACGGAGTTTAGCACGTTGAGTGCGGACGATATTGAGTCGGTTGAAATTCTGAAGGATGCTGCGTCGCAGGCTATTTATGGGGCACGTGCCAGTGACGGTGTGGTATTGGTAACTACCAAGCGTGGTAAAGCCGGAAAGGTGGAAGTCAGTTATAATGGTTATCTGGGTGTCCAGTCTCTCTGGAGGAATTTTGATTTCTATTCTCCCGAAGAATATATGCAGCTTCGCCGTGAAGCGAAGGCACATGATAAGGGAATTGTTGATGCACGTGAGATTTCGATAGCCGAGGCATTGGAAGACGAGGTTATGCAGCGGGTATGGGCCAGCGGAAAGTTTATCGACTGGGAAAAAGAAATGTTCAGAAATGCAATTTACCATAATCATGATGTCAGTGTACGTGGAGGAACAGAGAAAATTAAAGTATCGGCAGGTGCCAACTATTTTGACCAACAGGGAATGGTGGTTACCGGATCGGGATACCAGAAGTTTTCTTTAAGGTTGAATCTGGACTTTGAAATATCAAAGTGGATTAGTTTTGGCATCAATTCTTCTTATGCGATGACTAAACAAGATCGTGAGGATGGTAACTTTAATGATTTTATTACCAGTTCCCCATTGGCGGAAATATATGATGCGGATGGTAAATATACAAAGTATATCAACTCGGAAGGAAATTATAATCCTTTGTACCGTGCTCAACATTACGGACGTGAAGTTTCTCGTGATAATTACCGCCTGAACTTTTTTATGGATGTGAAGCCTTTCAAGGGATTCAATTATCGTCTGAATACTTCCGTTTATAATCAGACATCTGAAGACGGTTCCTATAAAGATTCCCAATATCCGGGAGGAGGAGGAACAGCTGTGCTCGACGAATCACGCACGCAGAACTGGCTGGTTGAGAATATTGTGACTTATAAAGTGCCTATCCGCAATAAGAAACATCAGTTGACGTTGACCGGTGTGCAGTCTGTCGACCATAATGGCTCGAAGTCTATCGGCTATTCAGTAGAGAATCTTCCGGTAGATAAAGACTGGAATTTCATTTCTCAAGGTGAGTTTACAGGCAAGCCCCGTCGTCAGTTTAATGAAAATAATCTGGTGTCGTTCATGGCTCGTGCACAGTATTCGCTTTTAGACCGTTATCTGTTGAATGTGGCTGTTCGTCGCGACGGTTCCAGCCGTTTCGGAAAAGAAAATAAATGGGGTACATTCCCGTCAGCTGCTTTTGCCTGGCGTGTCAATCAGGAGAATTTCCTGAAAGATGTGTCGTGGATTGATAACCTGAAACTACGTGTCAGTTATGGTATTGTTGGTAATCAGAACGGTATCGGCAATTACACTACTTTGGGGCTGGCAGATAATAAAGGATATGAGTTTGGAGATACTTTCCAGATGGGATATTTGCCGGGTAAGGAGCTTTCTAACCCGAATTTGAAATGGGAACAGTCTGCAACGGCTAATTTAGGGGTTGATTTTAGTTTCTTCAATGGTCGTCTGAATGGTACGGTGGAATATTACAATACGCATACGAAAGATTTATTGGTGAAACGTTCTCTGAATGCATCGCTTGGATATACCACTATGCTGGATAATCTGGGAAAGACAAAATCCAGTGGTATCGATCTTTCTTTAAATGGTGATGTGATACGTACGAAAGAGTTTACCTGGTCACTTGGAACTAATTTCAGTATGTATAAGAATGAAATTGTCCGTATTGACGATACGCTCGATGAAAATGGTAAACCCGCCAGTCAGGTAGCACAGGGATGGATTATCGGAGAACCGATCAATGTATATTATGATTATCTGGTAGACGGAATTTTTCAGTATGATGATTTTGATATTACTCGTGATGGTACGGGTAATCTGGTATATACGCTGAAAAACACCTATGACAGTAACAATGACGGTATAGCCGACAGCCCGATTGATTACGGCGGCGCTATTGAACCGGGTATGGTTAAGGTACGTGATAACAATGGAGATGGAAAGATCACGGCAGATGACAGAGTACCTATCCGGAAAGATCCGAAGTTTACCGTTTCTCTTTCTTCCACATGGAACTGGAAAGGATTTGACTTGTTCATGGATTGGTATGGAGTTTCCGGCAGAAAGATAAAGAATAGTTATTTGTATGACTATAATTCCGGAGGTTCTTTGCGTGGAAAACTGAATGGAGTGAAGGTGGATTATTGGACTCCGTTCAATCCGTCGAACGAATTCCCGCGTCCTTCTTATAGCGCAGACCCTGCTTATTTGGGTGCCATCGCTATTCAGGATGCATCTTATATCCGCTTACGCACCTTACAGTTGGGATATACTTTCCCGGCCAGACTATTGAAGAATACTCCGATTCATAAATTGCGTCTGTATGCAACTGCTACTAACTTGCTGACATTTACGGAATTTAAGTCTTATAGTCCCGAACTGACTCCCGGGTCTTATCCGGAGTCCAGACAATATGTATTTGGTGTCAATGTTTCATTCTAAAATAAAGAATCCTTATGAAAAAGTTAATATATACAGCCTTTGTCATCTGCGGAATGTTGACCGCTTCCTGCTCGGATTTATTAAATCTGGAATCAAAGACAGATGTGACGAACAATTATCTGTTCACTACTCCCGAAGGGTTGAATACAGCTGTTACAGGTCTGTACTCCCTGGCTCGTGAATTGCCGGGTGGAGCGGATAATAATGAATCCAATCTGTACATCGTTACTATGTGTGACTTTAATACGGATATTGCGATACTTAGAGCAGGCGTTTCTACTTCAATCGGACGTTTGAATACGAGCTTTACTCCAAGTACTGGGGATGTCAATAAGTTCTGGAAACATCACTATGGTATTATTGGAAAGGCAAATGAAATTATTGTAGCCGCAGAAGCCCTGGGGCTGGATGACAGCGATGTGCTCCATGCATGGAGTGAAGCGAAATTCTTCAGAGGACGGAGTTATTTTGAACTCTGGAAACGCTTTGGCCGTCTTTATCTGAATATCACCCCGACCACCGTCGACAATCTGAAACGGGAATACAAACCTGCTTCTCATGAAGAACTGATTACGCTGATTACAACAGACTTGGACGATGCCATGAAAGGGCTGGACTGGTCGCTTCCTCAAAATAATGGAAATGTATTGTATGGACGGGTAACAAAAGCTACTGCCAAACATGTTCGTGCACAGGTTGCCATGTGGGAGTCAGATTGGGATACAGCCATTGAGGAATGTGAGGATATCTTTAAGCAGGAAGGCATCTACTCGATGGAAAAGAAAGCCGAGAATGTATTTAATGGGGCAGATTTGAAATCTCCGGAAGTGTTATGGAGTTTCCAATATTCACAAAACTTGGGTGGAGGTGGTTCCGGAACTCCGGTTGCCGGACATCGTGTCTCTATTCAAACCACTACTCGAATCAATAAAATTTCAGGTTGTATCAATACGGCCGATCAGGGTGGATATGGTTGGGGACGTATTTATCCGAATACCTATCTGTTGAGTCTGTACGATCAGGCAAAAGATACGCGATATAATGAGTTGTTTGTTCACCGTTTCAAATACAATGACCCTACTTCTCCTAAATATGGAGAATTGATTCCTCTTACACAGAGTTCCAGCTATTGTGAAACACTGCATTTTATGTCGAAAAAATACTTTGACCAATGGACGATGGCTGATAATCCGGACCGGACAACAGGTTTCAAGGATCTGATTGTCTATCGACTGGCAGAAACTTACTTAATGGCGGCAGAGGCATATATGCGTCGTGACGGAGGTATGAGTATGGATGCTTTGCGCTGTTACAATAAAACATGGGAACGTGCGGGAAATGATAAATTTGCAGGTCCTCTGACGCAGGATATACTTTTGGATGAATATGCCCGTGAGTTGAATTTTGAAGGCGTTCGCTGGCCTTTGTTGAAACGTTTGGGACTCTTGGGTGAAAGAGTGAAAGCGCATTATGGCGAGACGAAGGCTGAAAACCCTTATCTGGATAAAGATTATGCGGAATGCCGTACCAGTTTTGTGGTTGGAAAGCACGAATGTTGGCCTATTCCACAGGAACAGATTGACTTGATGGGGAAAGAGAATTTCCCACAGAATGAGAACTGGTATTAAGCGATTGATTATCTGTAAAACATGAATGAATATGAAAAAAATAATATACTTCTTATTGATTTTAAATCTGGGGTTACTTTCCTGTGTCGATGATGCATCGGTACGCGTGATGCCTGAATTTAATTGTAAAGATACAAAAGTAAATTTGGCGAAAGCGGCGGGTTCTTCTGTTACGTCGCTGTTATATACCAATGTCGGTCAGGTTGTTGCACAGTACGAAGCAGAATGGCTTTCTGTAGATGTAAGTTCAAAAAGTGTTGTCTACACGGCCTTGACACAAAATGATGGTGAAGATGCAAGAACGACTGTCGTGAAACTGACTTGCGGCTCATATACAGTGGAGGTGACGGTTACCCAAGATTCTAAAGAACCGGATCTTTCTTTGAAGATAGGACAAAGTGTGGATGAGGGGATCGGTATGATTTTCTGGGTGGATCCTTCGGATAATATGGTAGGAAAAGCGGTTTCAGTGAAACGTCAGGGAGGGAATCCTTTTGAGGCTTCTGTGATGCCTCATAGTGCACTTTCCACCGTCAACGGATATGCTAATTCTGCCTTGTTCACTTCTCCGTCGACAAATGATGCGGTAGCATATTGCCAGTCGTTGGGTGACGGATGGTATTTGCCTGCCCGAGATGAATTATGGGAATTGTTTGACGCCTATAATGGTGTTGGACATACTGATCCGGATTTTGTTTCAGCCGTACCTGATAAACTGACGGAAGTAGAGAAGGCGGCACGTGCTGCATTTGATAAGATGTTGACTGATTTACAAGGTGATGTGATGAACGAGGCTGCCGGTTCGGGCAATGGCGAAAGCTATTGGTCGAGTACGGAAAACGCAGCAGGTAATCAGGCTTATTGGGTACGTTTCGGTAAATCGGGAGCTGATGCAGGAAATAAAACAGCTACCAACCGTTTTGTAAGATGTATGCGTACAATCGGTGATTATACTTATCCTGAAGAACCGGCAACATTGACGGTTAATCCGAATCCTGTGACATTGGAAGGAGCTAATGAAGCGGAAGCAAATGTGACATTGACATCCAATAAAACGGTATTTAGTGTGGCTTTGGCAAATGATTCCTGGCTTTCGTATATTATTTCGGGCACAACAGTTACGTTTAAGGCAAAATCTAAAAATACCACTGGCGATGTTCGTACGACTGTTGCTACGGTTACAGCCGGTACTGGCACAGCCGCTAAGTCGGTGGAGGTAACGGTGAATCAGAATGTTGCGGCTGAAGGAGGCGCTTCTCTCGAATTAAGCACAAATGCCGTGACTATTACTCCTGATGCTGTGATGAAATCAGAAGGAATAACGATGATTTCTGATGAAACAGAATTTACAGTAAATGTAACTGATGAGTCTTGGGTGAAAGCGTATGTTGATATAACAAGTAAAACTCTTTATTTCTGGACATTATCTCCTAATTTGAATAGTTCTAACCGGGTAACGACTGCTACGGTAATAGCCGGAAGCGGAGCGAATGCACCTAAGCAAGAAGTTACTATTACACAAAGAGGGCTTTTAAGTTCCGAGTTTGCGGTGGGACAGGTGATTGCGGATAATGGTTCGTTAAAAGGAGGCATTGTGTTCTGGGTAGATGGCACTAATCGCGGTAAGGCTAAGATTATGTCGTTGGACAGAGAGAATCTGGCATGGTCTACGGCAAGCTCTCCGGCTTCTACCGGTTTAACTTTATCCAATGACAATGGCTTGGCAAATACTACTGCATTGGCAGCATTGCCGAATGCAGCAGAAATGCCCGCTCTTAAATATTGTATGGATAAAGGTTCCGGATGGTATTGGCCTACGAGAACGGATTTGGAACAGATGTTTGAAACTTATAATGGGACTGCAGTGGCAGATGCAACGGAGAATACTCCGGATAAGATTACTGACTTTGAAAAAGCAAATCGTGAAGCATGGGATCTGGTGATTACTAATGCAGGAGGAACTGCTATGAATACGGCAGCGGCATCTGCTAATGGAGATTCCTATTGGACTAGTCGTGAAACGTCAAGTGGTACAAAGGCATTTTATGTACGTTTTGGAAAACCACTTGCCTGGGATAAAGCGAATGAGAACAAGACAAGTTCCAGATATATTCGTGCAGTCCGTTCAATCTCGAAATAATGGTATTAGGTATGTATAAGGTATATCAAAAAATAATTTTAGCCTGTTTGTTACTGGTTATGACCGGCACGGTTTATAGTCAGCGTGTGACGCAAACGATTAATGACGGTTGGAAGTTCTCCCTCTTTGAGGGAGACGCGTCCACTGCTGACTTTGATATTTCCGGTTGGACTGACGTTTCCATTCCTCATACGTGGAATGCAAAAGATGCAGATGATGAAATTCCCGGTTATTTCCGGGGAAAAGGCTGGTACAGGAAGCTGGTGACAGTGGAGGAACTGATCCCTGAACAAAGAGTCTATCTTAGTTTTGAGGGAGCCAATCAGGAAACGAATGTGTTTGTGAATGGAACGTTTGTAGGAAATCATAAAGGCGGTTATTCCGCTTTTACGTTTGACGTGACTGATTATGTCCATGCCGGACGCAATCTGATAGCTGTGAGTGTTGACAACTCGCATAATCCGGATATTGCTCCTCTTTCGGCGGACTTTACTTTCTTCGGGGGAATCTATCGGGATGTTTATCTGGTGTATACTTCTCCTGTGCAACTGTCTACTACTCATTACGCTTCTAGTGGGGTGTATCTCAAAGCATCGAAGATTACGGATTTACAAGCAGATATTTCAGTAAAGACATTCTTGTCCAATGCTTTGAAGAGTAATCAATCATTGATTCTTGAAACGGAGATTTTGGATGCAGATGGTAACAGAGTAGCGCTTTCACAAAAGAAAGTAAATGTGAAGGCAGAAGAAAAGAATGTAGCTTTTGAATCGCTCATGACTATTACGCAGCCTAAACGTTGGGATGTAGACTCTCCTTATATATATAAGGTGTATAGCCGTCTGAAGAATAAAAAAGAGGAGGTGATCGATTGTGTTGTCAATCCGCTGGGAATTCGTGAATATCGTTTTGATGCGGAGAAAGGTTTTTTCTTGAATGGGAAATATCGGAAATTGATTGGTACCAGTCGGCATCAGGATTACAAGGGAATGGGAAATGCTTTGCGGGATGAAATGCATATCCGGGATGTACAGTTGAGTAAGGATATGGGAAGTAATTTCCTGCGAGTGGCTCATTATCCGCAAGATCCGGTTGTGATGCAAATGTGTGATAAGTTGGGACTATTGACTTCGGTTGAAATTCCGGTAGTGAATGCCATCACTCAAAGCAAGGCATTTATGGATAATTGCGTGGAACAGGTGACAGAAATGGTTTGTCAGAACTATAATTATCCATCTGTTATCATTTGGGCTTATATGAATGAAGTGCTTTTGCGTCCTCCTTTTAATCCGGAAAATAAGAAGGAGCGGGCGGACTACATGACATTCCTTCATCAAATAGCTTCGGCGGTTGAGGCGCAAATCAGGAGTCTGGATTCGGAACGCTATACCATGTTGCCTTGTCATTCTGCTTCCCAAATCTATCAGGAAGCGGGAATTACAGAATTACCGATGCTATTGGGTTTTAATCTTTATAATGGATGGTATGGTGGTAGCTTGAGTGGATTTGAAGAGAAACTGGAAGAACTTCACAGGGAGTTTCCTCACAAACCGTTGCTCATTACCGAATATGGGGCGGATGTGGATACTCGTATTCACTCTTTTTCGCCGATGCGGTTTGACTTTAGTTGTGAATTTGGTTCCATCTACCACGAACATTACTTGCCTGAAATTCTAAAGAGGGATTATATCGTGGGAGCTATAGTTTGGAACTTGAATGATTTTTATTCCGAAGCCAGAAGAAACGCCATGCCTCATGTGAACAATAAAGGGTTGGTAAGTACGGATAGAGAACGTAAAGATGGATATTATCTTTATCAGGCTTATCTGAAAGAGACACCTGTCCTGCACATTGCTTCTAAATCGTGGAAGAACAGGGCAGGAGCCAGTCGGGATGGAAAGAGTTGTACGCAACCTTTGAAGGTGTATACCAATGCAGATAAGGTGGAAGTCTTTTTAAATGGAAAGAGTTTGGGAGTATATCCGGTATCGGATAAGGTTGTTTCTGTGGATATTCCTTTTGTTAACGGAGAGAATGTGGTAGATGCTGTAATTGAAAAAGAGGGACGCGAATATCGTGACCAGTATGTCTGCAACTTCCAATGTGTCAATGTGAAGAACGGCTTTACGGAAGTCAATGTATTACTGGGTGCTCAACGTTATTTCGAGGACCGGACAGCAGAACTGTGCTGGATACCCGAACAGGCTTATGAAAAAGGCTCATGGGGATATATGGGCGGAGAAGTGGCTCCGAACAAGACTCGTTACGGTTCTTTGCCTGCCAGCGACACTGATATACTGGGAACGGATCAGGATCCTATCTTTCAGACGCAACGGGTAGGTCTTGAGGCCTTTAAAGCGGATGTGCCGGATGGTGTCTATGCTGTATATTTGTATTGGACGGAACTTACTTCCGAAAATAAAAGAGAGGCTTTGGTGTATAATTTAGGTAATGATGTGGTGAAAGAGAAGTATGCAAACCGGGTATTTTCTGTGGATATAAATGGGGTATCTGTTGCCGGGCAAATGAATATTGCAGAAGAATACGGTTCCGAACGTGCGGTCATTAAAAAGTATATTGTTCCGGTTTCACAGGGAAAAGGGCTTGTCGTTCGTTTTGGAGCGGTGGAGTCTGTGCCTATTTTAAATGCAATACGAATCGTAAAAGAATATTAGAAGATGAAAAATAGTATAGTTATATTGTTTTTACTGCTGTTATCCCAATTGGGTTATGGGCAGGGGCGTGCATTCAAGGTCACTGCCCGTCCGTGGGCGAAAGGACAGAAAGATCTTCCATGGAAGGAGTATGATACCCGTACTATTGCTCAATTGGATGGTTTTAAAGCTACTGATAAAGTGCATATAAATGAGTATGGAGTGATTTGGATGCTCCGAAACACCGGGCTACTGGATTTTTTAGAGTAGAACGTATTGGAAATCGTTGGTGGATGATTGATCCCGACGGATATCGGCATTTACAGAAAGTGGTGGTTGGAGTACGTTTGGGTACCTCTGAACGCAATAAGCAAGCCATGCTGGATAAATTCGGCACGGAAGAAAGATGGATCGAAGGGACCGCACAGATGATTCATTCACTGGGCTTTTCCGGTGCGGGCTCTTGGAGTAACGAAGAGGCGATAGCTTCTTACAATGCATCCCACAAGGAGGTCTTGACCCGCTCAATCATTCTCAACTTGATGAGCGGATATGGTAAGAAACGGGGAGGAACTTATCAGTTGCCTGGTAACACGGGATATCCTAATCAGTGTATTTTCGTTTTTGACCCGGAATTCGAAACTTATTGCGATGAGATGGCACAAAAACTGGTTGCGAATAAAATGGATAAAAACATCATTGGTTATTTTTCGGATAATGAACTTCCGTTCGGACCCAAGAATCTGGAAGGTTATCTGACTTTACAGAACCCTGATGATCCGGGAAGAGTGTATGCGGAATCCTGGTTGAAAAAGCAGGGAATTACTTCGCAGCAAATAACCGATGAGCACCGGGAGGAGTTTGCAGGGGTGGTAGCTGAACGATATTATAAAGTAGTATCGGAAGCGATTCGGAAGTATGATCCCAATCATCTCTATCTAGGTAGTCGTTTACATGGAAAACCGAAGTTTATCCGCCAGATTGTGGAAGCGGCAGGCAGGTATTGTGATGTCGTTGCAATTAACTACTATGGAGCGTGGACGCCGAGTGAGAAGACCATGAAACATTGGGGAGAATGGGCTCAAAAACCTTTCATCATCACGGAATTTTATACGAAAGGAATGGATTCCGGACTGGCGAATACGACGGGAGCAGGTTTTACCGTTCAAACTCAACAGGAACGTGGATATGCCTATCAGCATTTTGTTTTAGGATTATTGGAAAGTGGAAATTGTGTCGGATGGCACTGGTTCCGTTATCAGGATAATGATCCGACGGCAAAAGGGGCAGATCCTTCGAATCTGGACTCTAACAAGGGACTGATAGATAATGAATACAATCTTTATAAACCGTTGGCCGATGCTATGAAAGAATTGAATATCAATGCCTATCGTTTGGCCGACTGGTTCGATCAACAATCAAATAACAATCAATAAAATACATACCATGAAAAAAATATTTATACTGGGAGCTTTACTGTTTATAAGTTCTATTCCTATGGTTTCTTGTACGGATGATGATGATAAGGACCCTAATTTTATGCCTCCTGATATAGTGATGGGTGGGGGAGATGTGGAGTCGGAATACCCGGAAGATTTACCTGTTCCCGGAGCTTCTGTGATATATGCTCCGTCATTAAATGCCAATATGTATCGCCCTATCAGTGTCAAGTATTCCAGTGCTTATCCTCCCATATCCAGTTGGACAACGGGGAATACACGTATTATTGCTTATATGGATGGATATAAACCGGCTATTAAGACATTGAAAGCATATCAGGAGTCGGTGAATAAGTATGGAAGTTCGACAACGCTTCCGAAGCAAGCAGCTACAGGCAGGTTTTATACGAAGAAGATAGACGGGCGTTGGTGGTTGGTTGATCCGGAGGGCTGCCTGCATCTTGAACGTAGTGCAACTTCTTTGCGCAAAGGAACTTCCAGTCGTAATAAAACAGCTTGGAATAATAGGTTTGGAACTGATGAGAAATGGCTGTCCACTACTCAACGTGAATTGAGTGAGATCGGTTTTCATGGTACAGGTGCATTCTGTACGGGAGCGTACTCGTTGATTCAGACTCATAATGCTTCCAATCCAAGCAGTCCGTTGACTTTGGCACCTTCCTTTGCTTTTCTAAGCCAGTTCAAGAGTGCGAAATCTTATAATTATCCCGGAGGAAGTGATGATAATGCTGCAGGCCTTGTGTTTTATAATGGATGGGCTGAATGGTGTGAATCATATTTGGCAGGTAGTGCTTTCGCAGATTATCTGCGCGATCCAAATGTGTTGGGTTTCTTCTCGGATAATGAGATAAACTTCTCTTCAAACAGTTCCCGGATTTTGGATCGTTTCCTGGCTATCAACAGTTCGAATGATCCGGCTTATGTTGCGGCAAAAGCCTTTATGGATTCCAAGGGGGTGCAAAGTGTGACGGATGCCTTGAATAACGAGTTTGCAGGTATCGTAGCAGAGAAATATTATAAAGCAGTGAAAGAGGCAGTGATGAAAGTAGATGATAAGCTGCTTTATCTGGGGACTCGATTGCATGGAACTCCTAAATATATGGAGGGAGTGATGAGAGCTGCCGGAAAATATTGTGATGTCATTTCTATCAACTATTATAGTCGTTGGAATCCTGAACTGACAACAGCGATTGCAGACTGGGCAAGTTGGGCGGATAAGCCGTTTCTTGTAAGTGAGTTTTATACGAAAGGGGTGGAGGATTCCGATCTGAATAACCAGTCGGGAGCCGGATATTCTGTTCCTACACAAAATGAGAGGGCTTATGCTTATCAGCATTTTACATTAGGATTGCTTGAAGCTAAGAATTGTATCGGATGGCATTGGTTTAAATATCAGGATGATGATGGTACGGATAATTCGTCGAAACCTGCCAATAAGGGTCTTTATGATAATTCTTATCAGTTGTTTCCTTATTTATCTTTCTTTGCCCGCGAATTGAATTTTAATGCGTATGATTTGATTCAATATTTTGATAAATAGGTATTCGTTTTGATATAGTATTTGAAAAGAAAGACAAAGTGCGAATTTTGCAATAGTAGTTTTTATCAAAGCTATACAGCAAAATTCGCACTTTTTATTTTCTGATTAATTGTGTACTAACGTACCTATCTCTTCTCCGCTGATTACTTTCTTTAAGTTACCTACTGTGTCCATATCAAATACGACGATAGGCAGATTATTTTCTTTGCACATACAGGTCGCAGTTAAATCCATAACTTTCAGACCACGTTTCAATACTTCATCATACGTAATGTCATCGAATTTGGTTGCGGTAGGATCTTTTTCAGGATCAGCTGTGTAAATGCCATCTACGCGAGTACCTTTCAGCATAACGTCTGCTTCGATTTCTATTCCTCTTAGTGAAGAACCGGTATCTGTAGTAAAGAAAGGATTTCCCGTTCCTGCAGACATGATAACCACTTCACCGTTTTCCATACATTCGATGGCCTTCCATTTACTGTAGAATTCACCGATAGGTTCCATCCGTACTGCTGTCAATACACGTGCTTTTACACCGGTAGCTACAAGAGCAGAACTTAGAGCGAGGCTATTGATAACGGTAGCCAACATTCCCATTTGGTCCCCCTTCACACGGTCAAAACCTTTATTGGCTCCGCTTAATCCGCGGAATATGTTGCCTCCTCCGATGACGATACCAATCTGTACCCCTTGTTCGTGGATTTCTTTGATTTGTTGAGCATATTCTGCCAGTCTTTTTTCGTCAATGCCGTATTGCTTTTCGCCCATCAAGCTCTCTCCACTGAGCTTTAGTAAGATTCTTTTATACTTTGCCATACCTTTTGCTTTTTATTGTTTGCCGCAAATATAGAGATAATTTATCGGATAGCCTCACTGGGATGCGATTACTTTTTTCATTATTTGCCTTCCCAAAAAGGTTTGTACAACTCCTCGCAGGGAAAGATAAATGAGAAAAGCCAGCCACAGGGCGTGATTTCCTAGAAGAGGATGGAAAGCGTAATATACTCCGAAGAAGCTGGCGGAGGCGACTAACATGGAGTAAAGCATCTGGCGGGTAGCGGTGGCACCAATAAATACTCCATCCCACAGGAAAGCAGAAAAACCAGCTAGCGGAATGATAAGTGCCCAGTAAAAATAAGTGTCTGAAGCGTTGATTACTGAAGTGTCATTGGTTAGCAATCCCAGAAATTCTTTTCCGCCGATTGCATAAAGGATGGTGAATATCAATGAAAGACCCAATCCCCAATAGAAAAGGTGATGTACTGTGTTGCGTAAGGCTGTTTGATTCTTGGCGCCTATATAACGGCCGGCTAGTGCTTCACCGGCATAGGCAAATCCGTCCATGATGTAAGAAAATAGAGTGAATAGTTGCATGAGTAAGGTGTTTACGGCTAATACAATTTCTCCTTGGGCGGCTCCTGCAGAGGTGAAAAATAGGGTGACCGCAACCAAGCAAAGGGTACGGAAGAAGATGTCCCGATTGACTTGGAAGAAACGGTACATGGCTTGTTTCTGTATAATTTCTTTCCATACGATCCGCTTTCTTAGTGCATTGTAATAGCGCATATATAGCAATATGGCCATGAAGAAACCTGCATATTGGGCTATTAAAGTTCCTGTTGCCACTCCTGCCACTTTCATATCCAGTAAGTAGACAAAGGATAGGCTGGCTACAATATTGACAATGTTTTGAGTAATAGCGATATACATGGGAAAGCGTGAATTCTGCATTCCGATAAACCAACCGGCGAATCCATAAAGTCCTAATGTGGCGGGAGCTCCCCAGATACAGATATAGAAATAAGTAGTTGCCAGTTGCTCGACTTCCGGTGTGGTTTGTATCAGGGTGAATGCCAATTTCAGGATGGGGTATTGGAGTATCAACAGGCAAAGAGCTATAAATAATCCTACGCCAACGGAACGTAACAGTAACCGGGTGATTTCATTTAGATCATGCTGACCATATGCTTGTGAGGTCATGCCACTCGTCCCCATGCGCAGGAATCCGAAAATCCAATAGATAATATTGAACAACATTCCCCCTACAGCGATGGCTCCAATGTAGGCCGGAGAACCGAGGTGTCCTACGATGGTAACATCAATAAGTCCCAGTAGCGGGACGGTAATATTTGATATAATTGATGGTATGGCTATCCGTAATATTCGTCTGTTTTCGGAGGATTGTTTTTTATCTATCATTTTATAGAAACACTTTTATCAAATTGATTGTTCTTTTCGTCCACAAAGGTACATTTTTTATTTTTTTGTTGTATCTTTGTGAATCACGAACTAAATAGCAATCAGATGGATTATGAGGACCTTAACTATTTTTCTTTTATCTTTATTCTCACTGCCGCTGGCGCTGAATGCACAGTCGGTTGATGAGATGTTGCAGAAAGTATCTGCCGCTATTGAGGCTGGGCAGAATGGACAGGCTGTGAGCTATTTCCGGCAGACTATTCCTCTGAATATAGACCGTACGGAAATGTATTATTGGACGAATGTGGACAA
This sequence comes from Bacteroides sp. OM05-10AA, assembly GCF_003439055.1. Classification (NCBI taxonomy): domain Bacteria; kingdom Pseudomonadati; phylum Bacteroidota; class Bacteroidia; order Bacteroidales; family Bacteroidaceae; genus Bacteroides; species Bacteroides sp. OM05-10AA. The sequence goes on along the minus strand of NZ_QSUR01000007.1, from coordinate 169,748 downwards.
GAATAGTGAAATTAGCTCCAAACTGGCTACCGAATTAGCTCTCGCCTATAAAAAGAAACGAAATTACGACAAAGCTTATTTGTTTTACAAAGAGTTGCTGCAAAAGGACCCAAATAATGTAGATTGTTTGGAAACATGTGCAGAAATGCAAGTGTGTCGCGGACAAGAAAAAGATGCTTTGCGTATGTACGAAAAAATATTGCAACTCGATGCGGATAATCTGGCTGCTAATATCTTTTTAGGAAACTATTATTATTTGATGGCAGAGCAGGAGAAGAAAAAGTTAGAAATGGATTACAAGAAACTTCCTTCTCCCACTAAAATGCAGTATGCCCGCTATCGGGACGGATTATCGAAGTTGTTTACTACCCGGTATGAGAAAGCGCGTAACTCTTTACAGAAAGTTGTTCTACGTTTTCCATCGACAGAAGCTCAAAAGACATTGGATAAGATATTGAGAATAGAAAAAGAGGTGAATCGCTAAGCGGTTCACCTCTTTTTCTATTCTCAAGGTATTTTTATTCCATCTCAATCGGACAAAGTAGCACTCCACCAGTAGTATGGCGATCTATCGATTGATATATAGGTTGGCTTCTTAGTATTGCTTGAGACGGCATTGTTATGTTTCTTGTATTTCGATTGGTTCCCGTTATCAGAGTAATGGCCTTATTTAACATAAACTCATCAGGGCTGCCTAAAGGGAGTAAAGTGTCTTCTGGGTTTTGGGCTAAATTGAATTCGTTCCACTCATAATCGGGGGTAAAGCCTGCACTGTAATCTGAATTTACAGCATTGGTAACCTTTGTAGTAATAGGCCAATACGCCCATTCATATTGCTCATCTGAATACTTCTGCATTCCGACATTTTTTCCTTCTGTTAATTCACCGATGAGTACGATATTCATGAAGGGTTCCAAACTGCTGATAACCAATTCAGAGGATGAAGCGGTATTTTCACTTGTTAAGATATAGATGCGATTAGAATTAAGTTTCAAATAACCTGCTGTTCCTTCTGTTTCCTTATTGAAAGTTCTGGTGTGTGTCACTTTACCTTTGTTATTGTAGAAAATGCCAAATATTTTATCTTTGGACTCTTCGGAAATCAAAAGTCCCGCTAGCATATTGGCCGAATGTTCATAACCGCCCCCATTATAGCGCAAATCTAATACAAATTCGTTCACTCCTTTTGATTGGAAATCGGCAAATATGGTTTTCATTTCTTCATCATAAGTACGATCATCTACGCCCGTTGGTCCCGGAGTGAAATGGTTGTAAACCAGATAGCCTATTTTCTTATCTCCAAACGTAAGTACGTCATGATAATATAACGGATTATCTTCGACTGCCGTAGAAGCTCCTATGGCAATTGTCTTAGTTTCAGAATTGTGTTTTATAGTCCATTGAGAAGCAGAACCATTCAATAGGGCCTTGTAATTTCCTTCTTTTATATTATTTTTTCCATCTATACCTATAATCCAATCTCCTCGTTCCAAACCGGCTGCATGTGCAGGGCTATTGGGTAGAATATACACTACTCGGGCATAATAATATCCTAAAGGTTTGTTATTTCCATCTACTATATTAAACAATGTAAATTCCATTCCATAGGTATTGTCTGCATCAATACTGGTACGTGTTTTATAATCTTTATTCTTCTCCATGTAAGAATAGTAGTAGAGGTGTTTTCCATTCCTTGTTTTGCCATCGTTCAGACTGAGCAATGAATAAAAGAAAGTTTCAGGATCGGCTGTGTAATCTATTTTGTTAGTTGCTGGTAACTCATTATACCATAAATAATCGTTGCGCAATTTTTTCTCTATCCAATGATTTATGCTAAGATCCGTATCATCATCGTCTCCTTTTATCGAATCTGTATCATCATCTGAACAAGACACGCTAAATAAACAAAGGAATATTCCTATCCATATATGTAGGCCGAATTGAACTTTCGTCATTTTTCTCATTTTTTATAAGGTTACTAATTCACAAATATATTTATTTTTTCAACACAATGTAGCAATAATAGTTTGTTAAGTGATGATTATTTCAGTAAATATTCCACCTCCTTAAACATATAGCCTCTTTTGTTTAGCATTTCATCTTCCAGTATTAATCTTCCTTCGGGTTCTACACAAATGATTCGTGCAAGAAATTCACCGTTGGCATCTTTAAAACGATGCATTCCTTCCTTTCTGAAAAGAGACATTTCATATTGGCAGACTATTGATTCCGTATTGCCTTTTTTAAGTAAACTATAATAAGATTGGATACGCAATACGATGTTCTTCAGTATTTCAAATAGATCGAACTCTTTTCCTGTAATTTGTCGCAGTGAAACAGGATTAGGGGCAGAACTGTGAAACGTTTCCTGATTAATATTGATTCCAATCCCTGCTATACTTTGACTGATGTTCCGTCCCATCAGATCGTTTTCTATCAACATTCCACATATTTTCTTTTCTTTCCAATAAATATCGTTCGGCCATTTGATAGAAATATCGGTGGTATAGGTATCCAGTTCTTCCTTAATAGCCAAAGAAATAATCTGTGAAATGAGAAACTGGCGTCGTGCTTCCAGGAATTCAGGGAAGATGACGATGCTGAAAAGAAGATTCTTACCGGAATCTGATTCCCAAGAGTTGCCGCGTTGTCCACGACCGGAAGTCTGAAAGTCAGCGACTACGACAGTGAGTTCTTCCACTTTCTGTTTAGAACAGAGAGACTGCAGATAGTTGTTGGTAGAATTAGTCTCGCTGATATGAATCAATGGAACCGGGAATATATAAGGGGAGGGCATCATATTCTGCGCGTAACTTTTTAGTAAATTTCTTGATTACCTCATCATAAGAGTGATCGATAAGTTCTTTCATCAGTTTATCGTCTACGTCACTATCAAAACGAACACTGTTCCAGTATTTTTTATTAAAATGATAAGCTCCTTCAATTCCTGAATAATGTTCGCGCAGTTCGATCGCTTTTTCCGGATCACATTTCAATGCGATGTGATTGGCTTCTTCCAAATCGATGAGAGCAAACATTTTGTTCATCACCTTGACAACAAGTGATACATCATCGAAAGGGAAAGACTCGGTAACTCCTTTCTTGTTGAGGCAGTATTCTCTGACAGTTTCTACATTCATAATGATTCGATTATATAATAACTCTATGTATTCTGCATCTTCTGTAGTGAACTTTAATATAAAGGAGGATAAAATGCTTCCTCTATATGTTCAACCTTGAAATTTATCTCATCGCCTACTATCGTAATGATATCAAAGCGTACAGGAGTGTCAATCTGAAACAATCTGATATAGGTATCCGCAGCGCGTACCGTGCGTCTTATTTTAGGTAAATCAACAGCATCTTCCGGCTCTGCAAACAGAGTATTACTGCGGGTTTTCACTTCTACCACAATCAGTTCATTATCCTTTGCAGCTACAATGTCCAGTTCGAAATGTCCTTTTCTCCAGTTCCGGTCACGGATGAGATACCCCTTCTGTTCAAGATAAGCTACGGCGGCATTTTCTCCGGCTTTTCCTAAATCATTATGTTTAGCCATCTTTTTTTGCAAATTTACTGCTTTTATTCTTTGTATTTACAGAAGTAAAAGTAATTTTGCAGAAGATATGAGAAAAAGGAGTAAGAAGTGCCTGAAAATGCATGTCGAGTGTACCAAAAGGGAACGACGAATGAGCATTTTGTTGAGCGACGAAGAACAGCTGATTGTAGATCGTTATCTGGAGAAATATAAGATAACGAACAAGTCACGTTGGCTTCGTGAGACAATTCTCATGTTTATCCATAAAAATATGGAAGAAGATTATCCGACCCTTTTTGGTGAACATGATATGAGACGATAGGGGGATAATTAAAAAATTATAGATTCAAAATAAAAGGGTCGAATGATGGACGATATTTACTTCATGAAACAAGCTTTGATAGAGGCAGGAAAGGCTGCCGAGCGGGGGGAAGTTCCCGTTGGAGCTGTCGTGGTTTGTAAGGAGCGGATTATCGCACGTGCCCATAATCTCACAGAAACATTGAATGATGTAACGGCTCATGCCGAGATGCAGGCTATTACAGCTGCTGCCAATGTGCTTGGTGGCAAGTACTTGAACGAATGTACCCTGTATGTCACAGTTGAACCTTGCGTAATGTGTGCCGGAGCTATTGCTTGGGCACAGACTGGTAAGCTTGTATTTGGCGCCGAAGATGAAAAACGCGGCTATCAGAAATATGCCGGTTCGGCTCTACATCCTAAAACGGTGGTTGTAAAAGGGGTAATGGCTGACGAATGTGCTACACTAATGAAAGAGTTCTTTGCTGCGAAACGAAAATAAAAGCAGTATCCTGTTTTATTTGATTTCCTCAAAATCTACATATTCACCATCGTCCTGGGTGAATATTTTTTTATGTCTTTTCTCCGGAACATTCTCGGAATATATTTCCTCTTCATCATCATTTGAACGGCGATCTCTTTGGGCATAGTCCTGTTGGCTTGTACGTCCCGATTCCGTTTGTTTCGGGCGTGATGAAGAAGAACCACGTCCTAATCCGAAAATCGTTCTTAGTATGAAGCCGATAATAGAAAGGCCAAATACGAAAATGGCAATAATAAAAATGAGTATGAATAAAAGTATATGCATCGGGCTATGATTTTTATGTTGTTACTTCGATAAAACTCATAGTACAACAAACGTGCCAAGAGATTGTTTATTTACTTTTTCTTGTAAAAAGTGAAAGTAAAATATACCATACAATGATGGCGGCAAAGCTACTGATTCCAAGAAATATAAGGAGAGGAATGCAGATAATCAGGAATATAAAACTGATTTTGTTGTCATTCCATGACAGATTTTTAAATTTCAGCGAAAACATCGGTATTTCTGATACCAGCAGTCCGGAAAACAGACAGACAAGTATAAGAAGGTAGACAGGATGGCAGTTGTCTGATATCAGGAAGTCATGTGCACCCGCCACTAAAGAACCCCAGAACAGAGCGTTGGCGGGAACCGGAAGTCCCACAAAAGAACTGGTCTGTCGCGTGTCATTATTGAATTTAGCCAGGCGCAATGCTGAAAAAACAGAAATCAAGAATGCTAAATAGGGTAGGTAAGGAGCGATGAACTCCATACTTGCCGGATAATACATTTCTTTGAACAGAGAGAATACGATCAGTGAAGGAGCAACTCCAAAACTTACATCATCTGCCAATGAGTCCAAGTCTTTTCCGATAATGGAATGTGCGTTGAGCATACGAGCTAACAATCCGTCGAAGAAGTCGAAAATGGAACTTAAAGCAATGAAAAGTAGTGCCAGTTCATATTTGGCTTCAAAAGCCATGACGCAGGCAATACAACCGGAGAAAAGGTTCAGGCAGGTTACGGTATTCGGAATACTGTTTTTAATAACGTTTGTCATTGTGACAGAATTATTTAAGTTTGGCGATAACCGTTTGGTTACCGGTCGTTAATTGTCCCATGCTGACACATACTTCTGTGCCAATGGGTAAATACACATCCACACGGGAACCGAATTTGATAAATCCCATGTGTTCGTCAATATAACATTCTTCTCCTACTTCAGCGTAGGTGACAATACGGCGTGCCACTGCTCCGGCAATTTGCCGGGTGAGTACTTCCACTCCTTCCGGAGTTTCGATCACTACTGTAGAACGTTCGTTTTCTGTGCTGGCTTTCGGCAGCCATGCTTTCATGAAGTTTCCATTATGATGTGCTACCTTTTTAATGGTACCGTCCACCGGATACCAGTTGGCATGTACATTCACAATGCTCATGAAGATGGATATCATTAACCGGCGGTCATGGAAATATTCGTTTTCATCGACTTCCTCGATAACGACGATTTTTCCATCGGCGGGTGCTACGACAATCTTTTCAGTGTCCTGTCCGAAGAGACGGATCGGACATCGAAAGAAATTCACCATCAGCAGATAGACTGCTATACTCGCTACTGCTACCACATAAAATGGTATTTTGCAATCGATCCCCCAATAAAGAGCCGCATTAATCAATAGCAATAGCAAGAAGCTAGCCCATAATATATGTGTTCCTTCGCGGTGAATACGTATTTTCTTCAATTTCTTTAGTCGGCCCATGAATGCTGTTTAATGATATTGTCTGCAAAAATATACTTAATTTAAAAATTCAGCAAGTAAATGAGCATAGAAATGCGAATGTTGATAACTTTTTGAGGATTATTTTTGTTTATAACCCAGGAGGTAGTAATTTTATGCCTTCAAATTAACTACTTATCATTATGCAGGATTTCGTTCATTTACATGTCCATACTCAATATTCTTTGTTGGATGGTCAGGCTAGCGTAGCTCGTCTGGTTGATAAAGCTATGAAGAATGGGATGAAGGGTATAGCCGTGACCGATCATGGAAATATGTTCGGTATCAAGGAATTTACGAACTACGTCAATAAGAAGAACAGCGGTCCGAAAGGTGAAGTCAAGGACCTGAAGAAGCGAATTGCAGGAATTGAGGCCGGCACGATAGAGTGCGAGGATAAAGAGGCGGAGATTGCTGCTTGCAAAGCTAAGATCGTGGAAGCGGAAAACAAATTATTCAAACCGATCATCGGTTGTGAAATGTATGTGGCCCGCCGTACCATGGACCTGAAAGAAGGCAAGCCCGACCAGAGTGGTTATCACCTGATCGTATTGGCTAAGAATGAAACAGGTTATCACAACCTTATTAAATTAGTATCGCACGCGTGGACGCGCGGTTATTATATGCGTCCGCGTACTGACCGTAGCGAACTGGAAAAATATCACGAAGGACTTATTATTTGTTCAGCCTGTCTCGGTGGTGAGGTGCCGAAACGGATTACTGCCGGGCAATTTGCCGAAGCGGAGGAAGCAATACAATGGTATAAGAACTTGTTTGGCGATGACTACTATCTGGAGTTACAACGCCATAAAGCGACTGTTCCCCGTGCCAATCACGAATGCTACCCGTTGCAGGTGAATGTGAACAAACATTTGATAGAGTATGCTAAGAAATTCAATGTCAAACTGATTTGTACGAATGACGTTCACTTTGTAGATGAAGAGAATGCGGAAGCGCACGACCGTTTGATCTGTTTGAGTACCGGTAAGGATTTGGATGATCCTACCCGTATGCTTTATACCAAACAGGAATGGATGAAGACACGCGAGGAGATGAACGAACTCTTTGCCGACGTGCCCGAAGCATTGAGCAATACTCTGGAAATTCTTGATAAGGTAGAATACTACTCCATCGACCATGCGCCTATCATGCCGACTTTCGCCATTCCCGAAGATTTCGGAACGGAGGAGGGCTATCGGCAGAAGTACACGGAGAAAGACTTATTCGACGAATTTACACAAGATGAAAATGGTAATGTAGTCTTGAGTGAAGAAGATGCGAAAGCAAAAATTAAACGTCTGGGTGGTTATGATAAACTTTATCGTATTAAGCTGGAAGGCGATTATCTGGCTAAACTGACATTCGACGGAGCAAAAAAAGTATATGGCGATCCCTTGGCAGATGAAGTCAAAGAACGATTAAAATTCGAACTGTATATCATGAAGACCATGGGTTTCCCGGGGTACTTCCTGATTGTGCAAGACTTTATTGCAGCAGGTCGTAACATGGGTGTGTCGATTGGACCGGGGCGTGGTTCTGCTGCCGGTTCGGCAGTAGCTTATTGCTTGCAGATTACGAAGATTGACCCTATTAAATATGATTTGCTGTTCGAGCGTTTTCTGAACCCCGACCGTATCTCTTTGCCCGATATTGATATTGACTTTGATGATGACGGGCGAGGTGATGTGCTTCGTTGGGTGACGAATAAATATGGTCAGGAAAAGGTTGCTCATATTATCACGTACGGTACTATGGCGACAAAGATGGCTATCAAGGATGTTGCGCGTGTGCAAAAGCTGCCTTTGTCAGAGTCCGACCGTTTGTGTAAATTGGTTCCTGACAAGATCCCTGATAAGAAACTGAATTTGCCGAATGCCATTGCTTATGTGCCCGAATTGCAAGCAGCAGAAGCGTCATCTGATCCACTGTTGCGCGATACGATCAAGTATGCCAAAATGCTCGAAGGCAACGTGCGTGGTACGGGTGTACATGCCTGCGGTACGATTATCTGTCGTGACGATATCACCGACTGGGTACCTGTCAGTACTGCTGATGATAAGGAAACGGGTGAAAAGATGCTTGTCACCCAGTATGAAGGTTCGGTCATTGAAGATACCGGGTTGATTAAGATGGACTTCCTCGGTCTGAAAACTTTGTCTATCATTAAAGAGGCCGTTGAAAATATCCGTTTAAGTCGTAATATTGAGGTAGATGTCGACGCAATAGATATCTCTGATCCGGCTACTTATAAATTATATAGTGACGGACGTACGATTGGTACATTCCAGTTTGAATCTGCCGGTATGCAGAAGTACCTGCGTGAATTGCAGCCTTCTACATTCGAAGATTTGATTGCCATGAATGCCCTCTATCGTCCGGGACCTATGGATTATATACCTGATTTTATTGATCGTAAACATGGACGTAAACCGATTGAGTATGATATTCCGGTAATGGAGAAATACTTGAAGGATACGTATGGTATTACGGTCTATCAGGAACAGGTGATGCTTTTGTCACGCTTATTGGCCGACTTTACCCGTGGTGAGTCCGATGCTCTTCGTAAAGCGATGGGTAAGAAACTGCGTGACAAGCTGGATCACATGAAACCTAAATTTGTTGAAGGCGGGCGAAAGAACGGACATGATCCGAAAGTGCTTGAGAAGATTTGGACAGACTGGGAAAAATTCGCGTCTTATGCATTTAACAAATCGCATGCTACTTGTTATTCGTGGGTAGCTTACCAGACAGCTTATCTGAAAGCGAACTATCCTTCTGAATATATGGCGGCTGTGATGAGCCGAAGTTTGTCTAACATTACCGATATCACGAAACTGATGGACGAATGTAAGGCAATGGGTATTCAGACGCTGGGACCGGATGTAAATGAGAGTAACCTGAAGTTTACCGTGAACCATGATGGTGATATTCGTTTTGGACTTGGGGCTGTCAAAGGTGTAGGTGAAGCTGCCGTGCAAAGCATTATGGAAGAACGCAGGCAAAATGGTCCTTTCCTTGGAATCTTTGATTTTGTGCAACGTGTCAATCTCAATGCTTGCAACAAGAAGAATATGGAATGTCTGGCATTAGCCGGAGGATTTGATAGTTTCCCGGAACTGAAACGGGAACAATATTTTGCTGTAAACTCTAAAGGGGAAGTGTTCCTGGAAACATTGATGCGTTATGGTAACCGTTATCAGGCGGATAAGGCGGCTGCCGTCAATTCTCTGTTCGGTGGTGAAAACGTTATTGATGTTGCAACTCCTGAAATTCCTCAAGGGGTAGAACGTTGGAGTGATCTCGACCGTCTGAACCGTGAACGTGATTTGGTTGGTATCTATCTTTCCGCTCACCCGTTGGATGAATTCTCTATCGTATTGGAACATGTTTGCAATACACGTATGGCAGATTTGGAAGATAAAGCTGCCCTTGTCGGTCGTGAAATAACGATGGGAGGAATTGTGACTAGTGTTCGTCGTGGAGTTAGCAAGAACGGAAATCCGTATGGTATCGCCAAGATTGAGGACTATTCCGGTTCTACCGAGATTCCATTCTGGGGAAACGACTGGGTGACTTATCAGGGATATCTCAATGAAGGAACGTTCTTGTATATCAAGGCACGCTGTCAGGCCAAGCAATGGCGGCAGGATGAACTGGAAGTGAAAATCACCTCTATGGAACTTCTTCCCGACGTGAAAGAAGAACTGGTGCAGAAGATCACGATCGTCATTCCCCTGTCTGTCTTGAATTCGGCTTTGGTCACTGAACTTGCTACTCTGACGAAGGAACATCCGGGAAATACGGAACTATACTTCAAGGTGACAGATGATGCTGATGTAGCTCATATGTCGGTTGATTTGATTTCCCGTCCGGTTAGACTTTCAGTAGGCCGGGATTTAATAACATATTTAAAGGAACGTCCCGAACTGGGATTTCATATAAATTGAGTATTTAATAATAATCAGTCATACATAATTTATTTCAATGATAATTAGATTGTCTATTAGTTATTATTGATTGAAGTAAATTGTGAATACATTTGGATAGAGAAAGCGAAGGGAGACAAATGTCGTGTAAAAGCACTTGTCTCCCTTTCTTTATTTATAGTTTTATGTTTATATAATAATGAGGGTCTTTTACAGTAAAACTGAGGTGTTCTTACCAATTAAATAGAGTAAAGTGTTGGTTGTCTGTTATGGGTAAACTTAGTAATCATAACACATTGGAATATTGTTAATTACTTAAACGTCTAAAAACGGTTCGTTGTTTTAAAATATCATTTACATTTTTTTTCTGCATATCAACATTTGCCTCTAAGACGGCTTTGATATCTTTGGAAGAAGTTCCCAATTTGAATTGATAAATGCCGGTATCAATCACCCATGAATGGGATGTTTCTTCATAAGATGCTAAGTCTGTAGCTTTCACCTTTAAGGCAACAACTATCTTTTCTCCCGGTTTCAAGCTCGTTGTTTTAGCGAAATCTTTTAGTTCTTTTTCAGGCTTGGACAAGGTTTTACTGTGCGGTGCTGAAACATACAATTGTACAACTTCCTTTCCCTCATAATTACCCTTGTTTGTTACCTCAATTGTTATGGTGAAAATACCATCTTTTTGTTCTAATTTGGGGTTTGAATATTCAAAGGTAGTGTAAGAGAGCCCGTAACCGAAGGGATAGGAAACTTCTTTGTCGTATGTATCAAAGTAGCGGTATCCTACATAAATATCTTCCTCATAATTTGTGTAATCCCAATTCTTAATTTCGTCCTTTTTTGCACCATGATCATCTAAATTCAAATCTCCAGTTTTTCCTTCTGTTGGGAAATTGTTGGCAGATGATACGTCTTCATAGCAAACAGGAAAGCTCATTGTCAATTTTCCGGAAGGAGATACTTTGCCACTTAAAATATCGGATACACTATTACCTCCTTCTTGTCCGGCTTGCCAAGCTAAGAGTATAGCATCCGGCATATTTTTCCATGAAGCTGTTTCAATACCCCCGCCGATATTTAATACTACAACCACTTTTTTTCCTTGTGCATGAAATGCTGTACAAACATTTTCCAGCATTTTCTTTTCAGATGGTTTCAGATTGAAGTCTTCGAGTGTACGGTCCACAAATTCACCGGAGGTTCGTCCCAATGTAATCAATGCAACGTCTGTTTCTTCGGCCAGTTTTTTAAGTTCGTCAGAGGTGAAAGATAATTCGTTAGGACGAGGTACTGGCATATAAGAAGCTATCTTATCTTTAGGTTGTTTTCTTTGCCGATTGACTGATGTAATATGTTGCTCATAATTTTTTCTCAAATCATCATTCAGTATATATCCGGCCTTTTTTAAACCATCAAGTAACGAAACGGTATAGGCGCGGTTCACATTTCCCGAGCCGGTGCCACCTGCTATGAAATCATAAGAAGTACAACCAAACAATGCTATTCTTTTTATTTGGTTGGAAAACGGCAATATCTGTTTTTCATTTTTAAGCAATACCATTCCTTCTGTAGCTGATTGTCGTGTCACTATGGCGTGAGCTTTCAAATCTGGTTTGTTTGAGTATTTATATCCTTTGAAACGAGGAGTCTCTAATATCATTTCCAATATTCTCTTCACATTTCTATCCAATATAGTCTCATCCAATTTTCCTTCGCGTAATGCCTTGATAATCATATTATACTGCTTGGACGTTCCCGGTTGAAGCATGTCGTTTCCTGCTTCCATCTGTGCAACAGCATTTGTACCACCGAACCAGTCTGTCATGACTAATCCTCCGAAACCCCATTCATCTCGTAGGAGGGTAGTGAGTAACTCTTTATTTTCCGAAGCATAAACCCCATTCAGGTAGTTGTAAGATGACATTACAGTCCATGGCTTTGCTTCAGTTACTGCTATTTCAAAACCTTTCAGATAAATTTCTCTTAAAGCCCTTTGACTGACATGAGCATCGTTAGACATACGATTACTTTCCTGATTATTTACGGCAAAGTGTTTGATAGAGGTTCCCACTCCATTGCTTTGTACCCCACGTATATAGGCTGCAGCTATCTTACCGGATACTACAGGATCTTCCGAATAATACTCAAAATTACGCCCACAAAGCGGATTACGATGAATGTTCAGAGCCGGAGCTAACAATACGTCTGCTCCATATTCTAATACTTCATTACCAATGGCTTGTCCCACATTCTCTACCAATTCTTTATTCCAGGTAGATGCCAATAAAGTTCCAATTGGAAAATGGGTACAATAATAAGTGGCTGTATCATTTTCGCGTGTAGCAGAGATGCGAAGACCCGCAGGACCGTCCGCCAATACTACAGCCGGAATGCCTAGCCGAGGAATAGGATAGGTAGTTCCCGCTGCACCGGGTACTATGCTTTGTGTTTCACCAATTACGGCACTATCGCCAGAGGAATTTTTCATTCCTGTACCTATAACGAAATGTGCTTTTTCTTCTAGTGTCATTGCTGCAATTACTTCATTTAATGAAGCTTCTCCCAATTGTGGGACAGGAGGCCTGCATGCTGTAAAAAACAACATACCAGTAACGGCCATTCCTAAAAGTCTAACTTTTATCATAAGATTGTTTTAATGATTAATATTCTTCTACTTTCAGGGTTTTACGATAATTGTCAAGTAACTTCTGAAGGTCTGCTATGATTACCTCGTAACCAGGTGTTCCGTATAGATTGTTTAGTTCCTGTGGATCAGTTTGTAGATCATACAATTCATTATAATTAAGATCTTCACTTGCAGTAGGAAAATAATTAGCATTCTTCAGCATATTGAAAGTACGATTCTCGCGTGTACCCGGTTTCAACATATTCGGAGTTGCACCGTTCTCCCCACCTTTCCCATAAAAATGAATCAATTTGTAACGGTCGGTACGTATTCCATCATGGCGGCGAACCAAATGAAATGTAGGATAATCATAATAATGATAATAAATACTCTTCCGCCAGTCTGCAGGTTTTTCACCTCTAAATAAAGGTTGTAATGAATGTCCTTCCATTGTTTCAGGCACTTTAACACCAGCAACATCCAATAATGTTGGAGCAAAATCAATATTTTGAACTAAAGCCTTACATTCGCTACCTGCAGCTATTTTTTTCGGATAGCGGATAAGTAAAGGAGTACGGAAAGACTCCTCGTACATGAAGCGCTTATCGAACCATCCGTGTTCTCCCATCCAAAACCCTTGGTCTGATGTATAAACAATGATTGTATTATCCAGTTGGCCTTCTTTCTCAAGATAGGCAAGTAATTCGCCTACACTGTCATCTACAGATTTGATACAACGGAGATAATCCTTCATATAGTTCTGATATTTCCAAACGGCCAGATCCTTACCGGTCAGCTTGGCATCCAGAAACTTTTTGTTCCTTGGTTTATAATGTTTGTCCCATGCCATACGCTCTTCGGAAGTCAGACGTCCCAATTCCCCCATCAGGCAGAAATAAGAAAATTTATCCTCTATCTTTGTAGAATCATATAGTTCCTCTACCTTGAGATCCTGAATTAACTCCATAGCGTTGGCTATATTCAATTTCTGTGTGTGTGCGGCTACTCCACGTGTTTCGTAGTCATCCCAAAAGGTATCAGGAATAGGAAATTCTACATTTTCGTATAGATCCAGATATTTTGTTTCCGGCATCCAGTTGCGGTGTGGAGCTTTGTGATGAACCATAAGGCAGAAAGGTTTATTTTTATCCCGATTATCCAGAAAATCGATAGCATGTTTGGTGATGAGAGAAGTAGCATATCCTTTCTCTTGTACAAATTTTCCATGCGTCTCTTTACTTTTAAAAGTCGGGTTATAGTATTGTCCTTGGTCATTTAACACATGATAGTAGTCAAAGCCTTTGGGTTCACACATCAGATGCCATTTACCCACAATTCCCGTCTCATAACCACTTTCCTGCAACAGTTCTGTGAAAAAGGTTTTAGTAGAATCGATACCCTCACATAACTGTTTCTGACCATTTTGGTGACTATATAACCCTGTCATAACACAAGCACGACTAGGAGCTGACAATGAGTTTTCTACAAAGGCGCGGTCGAACAACATCCCTTCATTGGCTAAACGGTCAATATTGGGGGTAGGAGCTAACTTTGCAACAGCACTTCCATAAGCACTGATCGTTTGGTAAGAATGATCGTCACACATTATATATAATATATTGGGACGACTATGTTGGGTTACCTGTTTACTTCCGCAGCCAGAGAGGGCGGCTGTGGAAAGTAACAATAAATTTAGTTTCGGGAAAAAGTTCATCTTTAATTAGATTTTAAAAAATAGGAAATTAGTATATGATAAAAACTATTGAGGCATTTTGCTTCTGAGTCCCAATTTTAGTTCTTCTTGTATCTTTCTATACTTAGGATTATTGTACAAATTATTATTTTCATTCGGATCTACCTGATAGTCGTAGAGTTCTCCACCTTTTTCACCATTATCCCATTCTGTATATCTATAACGCTCTACACGGATACTTTTGCCTATGACCTTTTCACCCTTTTTCATATATTTAATAGAAGGATTTCCTGTACGCACCACTAGACTTGTTGCAACATCGTCCCATTGAGCATTTACATCTTTCAGTAAAGGCATAAGATTTCGTCCGTCCAAATCTTGTGGTATATGCTTTAATTCACACAGATTAGCTAAAGTGGGATATATATCCAACATTTCTACAATACGTGATGATTTGGCTTCTTTATTAGTTATGCCTGGTACAGAAATAATTAACGGAGTACGGGTGGTATGTTCAAACAATGCTTGCTTCATCCACATACCATGTTGTCCCAAATTATAACCATTGTCACTACAGAATACAACGATTGTTTTATTTATCAGTCCTTCTTTCTCCAATGTTGTTAGTAATTTCCCGATTTGTGCATCCATAAATGAGATAGTGGCATAATAGGCACGTTTAGCTTCTTTCAACCTGTCTTCGGCAACTCCCCAGTTGATAGGATCTGTAAAACGTTCATATATGGGTCTGTTTTCCCAGTCATTTTCCGGGACTTCCGGTAAAGTGATTTGTTCTATTGGGTATAAATCGAAATATTTTTTAGGGGCCACATAAGGTGAGTGTGGACGATAGAATCCCATAGCAATGAAGAAAGGTTTATTTTTGTTTTCTTTTATCATGCTGCAAGCAATATTGGCACCAATCGCATCTGTATGTTCATCATCTGATCCATTTGTAATCATAAAGCTTAAGGCACTTCCTAGCGGACGTTGCGGAGTATAGTTAATAACCTTATCTTCCTCTGTCTTATCAATACCTATTGGATTGAAAGTATCCACCCATGATTGCGGATCGTCTTTACCTGCTTTGCCAATATCATTAGGTACTCCAGCATGGAACACTTTGCCTACACGAGCTGTGAAATAACCATTTTTTTTATAAAGTTCTGGCAAGGTGACTGCTGCGGGCAAATTATCACGAAAATTAGCTTGTAGGTCTATGACTCCGGTACGATTCGGTGAATATCCCGTAAGGAAAGATGCACGACTAGGACCAGAAAATGGATATTGACAGTAAGAGTTGTTAAAGCGTACGGCATGTTGTCGCAATTTATCCAAGTTGGGTGTTTTTACAATCGGATCATCGAAACACCCCATATCACAATTTAAATCATCAGCAACGATGAACAACACATTATATTTAGTATCTGCATTATCCGGTGCATTATTTGCCTGTGCTTTTACTTGAGCAAAAACATTTCCATGATTACATACCAACATTGAAAATAGAACTGCTGTTTGCGTTCTTGCATAGAACTTGAAATCAAAATTTTTCATATTTGAATTTTGTTATTTATTAAAAATCAAAAGTCTTTGAAGCTTCTTCATAGCCAATACGCCTTGCGTTGACTAACAGCCTTTCACCTGGCTTCAACTTCAATACCATCCCTTCTTTATAAATATTCCATGGAGTGTTGACTTGTATTTCCACTCCATTAGGTTGGTGTTTTATTATATAACCGGCATCAAAAGAGTTTCGAATGGATTTTACTTTGGTATCTGTTTCTCCTATTTTTAGTATTTTATAGCCGATAGAGGCACCTTTTGTCGCACAAGATAAGGTATATCCTCCATCTACTTTATGTAATTCCGGCATTTCTGTATAGGGAGCATGATTTTCACCATTCCACCAATTAATTACCATCTCTTTCTCTGGTATATATGATAAATCTCCCACTTCATTCATCCACATCCGAAATACCTTTCTTAATTCTTCTAATTTGTTTCTGTACATCGGATTTTCTGCAAGATTATGTAACTCATGAGGGTCATTCACAACATCATATAACTCTTCCATCGGTTTGGTTGGTTTAAACCAGTCTTCCTGATGCTGGTTTAACTTCCCTTCTTTGTGCAGTTCCAGAAGTTCCTTCATCATTGGAATATTCAGGCGATAAGTTACATTCATGTATTTAGGGCGGTCTGGCATAAAATTAAAAATATACCTGAACTGTTTATCACGTACACTGCGTACACGATCATAGCATTCGTCCAAACGGTCGCGTCCGGCAAAAACATATTGCCGCTTTTCTTTAACGGCCTGTTTTCCTAAAAAAGCCTTTCCCTGCATATAATCAGGTATAGATATGTCAGCCAGTGATAGGATTGTCGGAGCGAAATCGACAGCACTAATCAGATCTGTGTTTACTGTGCCTGCATTCTTTCCTTTGGGATATTTCACAATAAAGGGAATGTGCGTACCGCGTTCCAATATTTCACGTTTCATCCATGGCATTGTTCCTCCATGATCGCTGAAGAAAAATATATAGGAGTTATCATATACACCGTCTTTTTTTAATTGATTGATTATTTGCCCTACTTGATAATCCATCAGTTGGACATTACTCAACATGAGAGCCATGCATTTGCGAGCTTCCGGTGTATCTTTATAATAAGGTGGTAATGATACTTTTTCTGGATTAACCAATAAGTCTTTATGCTCCTCAAACCAAGGTGATTGCTTGAATAGTTGAGACTCATGCGTAATGAACAAATTGAAAATACTAAAGAAGGGTTTACCTTTGGGAGCCTTCCGATAGGTGGCGGCTGCACTACATTCGTCCCAGACTGTTACCGGTTCAATAAACTGATAATCGGTCTTCAGATTATTGGAAGTGTAATAGCCATTAGTACGTAAATATTCAGGAAATGCCTTTACATATTCCGGTAAAACTGCAGAGTATTTAGGAACCCCGATTTTTTGACTTACAGCCGGAGTTTCAATCAAAGTGCGCATATGCTGTGTACCTATTGACATGGGATACATACCGGTTATGATGCATGAACGACTTGGAGAGCTGACTCCAGCTGTTGTATATACACTTTGGAATTGTTGTCCTTCGATAGCCAGTTGATCAATATTAGGCGTTTTAACTACTCTGTCCCCATAGGTTTCCATGTAAGGCGAGATGTCCTCACAAGTAATCCAAATGATATTAGGGCGCTCTTCCTGTGCTTGAAGCCAAGTGCCCTGGATAATCAGGGCACTACTGGTTAGAATAATTGATTTGGAGAAACATTTCATAGGAGCACTATTTTTTATCTGGCTTTATATAATCGCGACCTACTCCGACTACTTCAGGTTCCAATCCTGGTAAGGTAACCATTGGAACATTCTTGGAGGTTAAGTCCCATTTGGGCAACTTATCCATTAGTGCTTGAAATTTTTCTTTGACTGCTTTTGCTTCGGGCGACAATTTGGTCATTGGACGGAGCTCTTCGGGATCTTCAACGAAATCAAAGAACTGCCCATTTGAATATAATTTGTAACGATGATCTTTGAAATAGCGGGCGGCATATTTTTCAAGACCACTTTGAGGTACATGGTTGGCTTTATAATGTACAAATACCCATTCTCTGGCATTGGGATTGTTCTCTCCTTTTAATAACGGAAGGAAACTGACGCCGTCCGTATCCCAATCAGTAGGAACAGTGATATTCATAGCTTCAGCAAAAGTTGGCAGGAAGTCAGTAAAATCAACCAAATCTGTTGTTGTATGTTTCAGATATTCATATTTTCCCCATTTTGCAAGCATTGGAACAGCTGTTCCGGTTTCCAGTGTCGTAGCCTTGCCACCCTGGACTACAGAACCGTCTTTCATCGGAGTGTAAATGTATCGTGCCGTACCATTATCTCCTACAAAAATAACAATTGTGTTATCTGCTATCTTCAATTCGTCTAACTTGTTCATAATTTTACCGAATAGTTTGTCGGTATAGCTCACCATATCCGGGAAATACTTGTCATCCGTGTTAAAGCGTAGTTTGGGGTCGATATCCCAATCATCGCTCTCGGGGGTTGCATTGAACGGATCGTGTACCAGAGTCATAGCATAGTAAGCCAAGAATGGTCGATCTTTATTCTCTTCCATAAAATCAAGCAGATAATTGGAAAAGTAATCAGGACCATAATCATCTTGCGTACAATTGTCATGCATAACCCCATCTACTTCGAAAAGAGGTTGTGCATACTTTTTACCTTTATATTTCAGATGGTATAGGCAGTAGTTGTCAAAACCGAAATGAGCCGGTAGCTTACTGTTTGTACCCAACTGCCATTTACCAGTAATCATAGTCTTGTAACCTGCTTGTTGGGCTAATTGTGCAAATGTATGCTGATCTTGATTTAGAAAACCAAATTTGGAATAATTTTTATGGTTATATCGGCCAGTGAGCAACTCTACACGTGAGGGAGTACTTAAAGGTTGTGAAGTAGCATAATTGAACCTTATTCCTTCTTCTGCAAACTGATCCAGATTGGGGGTATGGTAAGTACTTCCGTATGCACCCAAACACTCTTTGCCCATATCATCAGCTAAGATCAATAAAATGTTAGGGCGATCTTCTTTCACTTTTTTATCCTGCTTGGCTTGTGAAGTAGTCGGGATAAAGGCCAGGCATCCTCCGACGAGACATGATAAATAATTCAGTTTCATAATTCTTTTATCTATTAGGATTATACATTAAAATCTGATTTGTGTTTTAAATTCTACAGTAAACGGACGGATATAAGTTCCTGCAACTGCTGTATTATAATAAGGTGTCGGATCGATGGCTGTGTTTGTTCCAGAGATACGTCCTTGAGCACCAGTTTGATTTAGCAGATTGACAACATTGACGCTAAAGTTGATATGTTTGTTATGTTTGTAATCAAACCCAGCAAAAGTCTCCCATCTTGACGGGAAATATAATGTTGCAGGATAGCTACAGGATTGTTTGCTGAAATAACGTGCACTAGCCCATATCCGGAATTTCTTCCACTGATAGCTGGGATCTATTTCAATCAAAGTTTTGGAAGTGACGCGAGCCGGAAGACCATTGTAGTTATAGTGTTCGCCAAAGACGTCAAACTCAAAGTTGTCCATTGTTGGATTCTGCAATGTCAACATTAAATGTAGCTGAAAACCTTTGAATGGGGTAATATTAGCATCGGTAGTCCAGCCGATAGTTTTTATATCATAGTTAAAACTCAATTTTGTATTCTCACCCGATGAATTGTTGAAACCACCGGAAGCTACTAAATTGGAGCGGCTAATCTTGCTAACACGTGAGATAAGACTAACCCATTTACTATTGAAGAATACACCTCCGGCAAAATAAGGAACTACATTAGTTTTTGCCAAAGGATCATTGGCTGTCTTGTAAGCATTCAATCCATCTGTAGCTTCAATATAGTACGCGTCTCCTATTAGTCCAAAGTTTTTCAAGATGTTCCAGGTCAGTGTAGCAGTGAAACTTTTGTTAAATTCATCTTTCTTAATTTTTTGTGTTTCGCCTGATACATAAGTTTTATCTGTCCAAACATCATTTCTAACGGAATTTGGTGCCCAACTGCCATCTATCTTGTGCCATTCAAAACGTGCACCCAAATCTAACGTCAGACTCGGTAATATTTTCCATTTTTCGGTAGCGTAAATGGCATTCTTATATTCTGAACCATCGTAATAAAACATTGATTTATTATAATTCCACTGTCCATACTCATCGGCTTGTGCATTTTTCCATACACCATCCACATTCTTCTGTAAGATAACTCGTTGAGGGTTTTCAGCTACTTCCTGCATAAACGTAAAAATGCCATTGGTATATTTATCTGCATTATAGTAAGAAGTATTGAATCCTATCAACCATTGGTGTTTATTATGTTTTTTGCTTAATTCAAATTTTCCTACTAATGTATTGGTGGGAACATTACGCGAAAACTGTAGTGTCGTATTTTGTACAAGTCCTGCATACACTTGTGTTGTGTTTTTATCAGCGTAGATATACCTTTGGTTATCAGGTAAATTGCTGGCATCCGTAATGGCGGAGTAGGCAAAAGAATTTGAACCGGCATGGGCATTTTGGTATCTGAAATTATATTCCAGATTCATACCATTGTTAAACGTATGGTTACCAAAAATGTCGAACATATGTGTTTTGGAACCTGTGTCATCCATTAAATTGATATCCTGATATTCACCTGTCAGAGGATCTTTAATATGCCAAACTGCAGAATTGCCTAAATAATTTCCATGAGCAATATCAAATCCTTCTAAGGCATCTACCTGCTTTCCATCACGATATATGTAAGGTGACATTTTGGTATTGATCATCTTGGAGTCAGCATACTTATATTGAATGTTAAGCTCGCCGTTTCTGTATCGTTTAGTCAGGATTCCTTTGTATATCTGTGTTTGGTCTAAGAAACGGGTGAAATTTACATTTGTAGTTCCCGGATCAAGATTAACAAACGCATTTACAGCATATGCCCACCCTTTTTTTATTGGACCACTTAGAGAAAGGTTACCATTCATCATTCCAAAGGAATTTGTTTTAAAATTAAAAGTCCCGGAAAAATTATCCCCTCCTCTTTTGGATATGGTACTCATGGAAACGCCCACACTACCAAGTTTAATAGCTGTTTCTGCCAAATTACGAGACTCTCCTTTTATAAAGCTCCCGTCTTGTCTCCATGCTTGATTGATTCTTAAGGCATTTGTGTCGTAGCTAACTTCCATTCCATTTTCTGTTACTACGGTTCCACCAGTTGCTTCGGGTAGTCCTACATTAATAAAGCGTGGTGTACTTTCATCAGATGCATTTAGCATCATGTTGCTTGCCCCTCGAGCTACAGTTGTGATCACTGTGTCTTTTTCGGCAACTTTACTTTTCTTTTTTTGCGCATTCGCAGAACCTGTACAAGTAGCTAACAGGATTACTGCCGCTAATAATTTTGTATTCACATTTTTCATAATGTATTAGTTTGATAAAATGTTGTGAGTATTATCTTCGGTGCAAAAGTGAGGAATAATAATCGAAACTCTTTTTTTACTCTTCCAAATGATTTGTGATTCATGAATCTGCTATTTTCATTTTCTTGCAATTCTTTATGCTATCTATTAAAAAAAAGACAGTAAATTGTTGATTATTAATGGGTTGTTTATTTATAAAAATGAGGAGAATACTAATTTGTTTTTTCTCATTATTTAAAGTTTTATCTTTGTAGAACTTAAAATCCGATTTATGAAAAAAGTTATTTCATTTTATTTTTATATTTTTATTCTGTTATGTTTATGTATATCCTGCACCACAAAACATACTGAACTAAAGAACCTGTCGGTTCCAATTCTTTCTTTCACCTTATCTTCCGAAGATGTAACAGCGTTTGTGATGGACAAGAATGGTTATATGTGGATTGGAACCTCTGACGGATTAAATTTGTCTGACGGGAAATATTATCGTCAATACTTTTATGTTCCGGGAGATTCTTCCAGTCTTGCTGGTAATCAAATAGAGTTCCTTTTTAAAGATAGTTGGAACAGAATTTGGATAGGAACTGAAAGTGGTGTATGTCAATATGTAGGTGACGGTAAATTTAAAACCATTCCTATTCCACAAAAGTATGGAAAAACTTTTCAGATAATAGAAAACAGCCAGAAAGAGATTTTCTTTGTAACAAGTGAAGCATTGCTATTATATGACAAATCCGTGAATCATTGCGAAGAGGTATTGCGGTATTCGGCCTGCGGTTATAATACATTGAAATTTTTTATTGACAAAGATGATAATTTTTGGGAAATAACAATTCCGTCTATCCGTTGTTATACGCGCCAATTCAAGGAAGTATTTACTTTGCCTAATTCTGCAGCACTAAATATTGTCAATGCAATAATAAAAGATAATTGTATTTGGAGCGCTGGAGGAAACGGACTATTGAAATATGATATAAGCAATAGAATGACCACTATAATACAAGATTCTATCAATTTTAATAAATCAGATATCGTACCAAGAAATATAGTTGCTTACAAAGATAAAATATGGTTGGTCGCTAAAAATAGTATTTATTCCTACAGTGAAGAAACACATGACTTTTTATGTGAAGATGAAATGACAAGTCTCCTGCTTGAGCATTATTCGTCACTTGTATCAACTATGTATGTAGACTCTCATAATGATCTTTGGATAGGATTTCCGAATGGGGGATATACCAATCTGAAACGATTGTCTAATAATGCAGCACTACACCATCATCTTTTCATTGATAGAGTTAAAGATGCGTCTATACGCTCTTTATCTGTAAATGAGAATTTCTTATGGGGTATCCAAGGTAATAATGATGTATTTGCTTATGATCTGTCTTTAAATAAATTTTCATTATTCAAAGGGACTAAAGATATAGAAGGTGTAGCAACGCGGCGTTTTCAGCATAAATTGAATGATATATGCTGCATTCAGGATAAAATTTGGTTACTTGCTGGTACCCGGCTAATGCGTTACAATTATACAGCGGGAAAATTAAATTTGGAAAAAGTCATCCGGTTGGGAATGCAAAATATATCAGTTGGTAATTTCTGCACAGACGGGGATCATAATCTCTATGTGACGACGAATATCAACAGTCTGTTCAAACTATCTCCCGATAAAGATCAAATTGATAAGATTCCGGTTTCTTTGCCTGCCTATAGCACAAGCAGTTGTATCCGGGCGTTGTCTTCCGGGCAAATTCTTATTTGTACGCATGATATGCAATTTGCTTATTATCAGATGGGTAGTGATACCATACAATCCCTTGATATTACCACAATAAGCCATACTAAGGGCGTTATTCCTACTTGTATTTATGAAGATAAACAGAAAGGTATCTGGATAGGGACTAACAAAGGACTTTATTTCTTGGATATTCATACCAATAAATTAACTCATCTTCATTCTGTTCCCAATATATATATAAGTAGTATTGTGGAGGAAAAAAAAGACAAGTTTTGGTTGGGGACGCATCAGGGAATAGTTGAATATATCCCACACAAAGATAAAATAATATTTTATCCCACAACCGCCGCCTCACAAGAAAAATATAGAGTTTTTAATCGTAACAGTGCTTGTAAGTTGCAGGATTCCATATTCTTTTTCGGACATACCCGAGGTTGTTCTGTTTTTACTCCTTCAGCGATGGCTCAAAGTTCTATGCCTGTAGTGCATCTTGAAAAAATCTTGATAAGTAGGGCTAATGAGATATCGGGAATTGACATTCAGAGCAATCCGGTTGAATCCATCCACTTGAAGTATAATGAGAACGATCTGACCATTTGCTTCAGTACAATTAATTTCGCCTTTACTCCCCAGTTTTCATGTTTTTATAAAATGGAGGGCTTTGATCCCGATTGGATTGAGAGTAATGAAAACCTTCAAGCTATCTATTCTAACCTTCCGGCAGGTAGTTATACATTCAGAGTAAAACTGGCATTATCAGAAGAAGATGTCTTTTCAGAACAGCAAATCCAAATTGCTGTCGACAAGGCTCCGTGGGCCTCAACTCCTGCTGTCATTTTTTATATAGCAGTGATAGTGGGGATTGTATTTTACATTAACCGATTATATCTCCATATCAAGTCTGACCGGATGGCTATGCGGATGCTTCAACGTGATAGAGAACGTGAACATACAACCAACCAAATGAACATGGACTTTTTTGCCAATATCTCACATGAATTTAGAAATCCATTGACTATGATTCTTGGTCCGGTTACCACCATGAAGTGTGACAAAAGCTTGTCGATGCAAAATCATCAAATGCTTAACATTATATCACGAAGTATCAGCCAAATGCTTAAACTTATTGACCAGATGCTTGATTTCAATAAGTTGGAGAATGACGCTTTAAAGATGCAAGTTGGTCAATATGATATTGTTGATGAAATCGCTAATTGGGTGGAAACTTTCCGGGTAAGTGCTATGCAAAAGAGTATAAAAGTGGAGTATTCTGGTTTAGAAAGTTCTTTCTTTACATGGCTTGACAAAGATAAACTGGATAAAATTTTAAGTAATTTGTTTACTAATGCTTTGAAGCATACTCCTCAAAATGGTAGCATAAAGATAGGTCTTGAGTGTGTATCATATGACAGGGCAATGCTAATAGTAGGACGATTGCCGGTAAAAGCAGAACGATATATTTATATTTATGTACAAGATAGTGGTAGAGGAATTCCTGATAATCAATTAAATGATATTTTCAAGAGATACTATCAGATCGATAATAAGTCCGGACTCAAGTATGCTAATTGGGGGACAGGCATCGGACTTTATTATGTGAAAAGATTAGTGCAATTGCATCATGGAGAGGTTAAAGCTGACAATGTGCAAGAACCTGAACATACTGGTGCGATTTTTCATGTGCTCTTTCCCATTGATGAGGAAGCATATATAGTAGATGAAAGACAGACTGAAGATAAAAAGAATCTGGAAATTTTAGAAATGTCTTCTTCTGTTGTATATGTACCTCCCTGTACAGATCCTTCCAAACCCTATATGTTGATAGTAGATGATGATACGCAGGTTGCTTTCTATCTTAAGACTTTATTTGATGAGGATTATAATGTAATCAATAAATATAGTGCAGAATCTGCGCTTGCTGCATTGGAAACAGTGGAACCCGATATCATTTTATCTGATGTGGTAATGGGAGAAATGTCAGGGTATGAATTTTGTCGAAATTTAAAAGAGAGTCGTCTTCATTGCCATATCCCAGTCATTTTGCTTACGGCAAAAACACAGATAGGAGAACAAATAGAAGGTTTGAACATAGGGGCCAGTGCTTATGTGACAAAACCTTTTGACCCTAATTACCTGAAAGCTCTTGTGAAATCTCTTTTACGTAATAGAGATAGCATACGTGCTTTACTGTTATCTTCATTATCTACGTCTCAAATAGTAACAAATGCTTTATCTCCTCAGGATATGGCTTTTATGAAAGATTTATATGTTTTGATGGACAGTATGATTACCCAAGATAATTTGAATTTTAATATGGTTGCAGAAAAACTATATATGAGTCGTTCCAAATTCAATTATAAATTAAAAGGGTTGACAGGCGAAACCCCTATACATTTTTTCTTAAAATATAAATTGAATAAGGCGGCTGAATTGTTGAAAAGTGGAAAATATAATGTGTCTGAAGTGGCTGATATAACAGGGTTCGGCACTTTATCCCATTTTTCTGTCAGTTTTAAAAAATATTTTGGTGTAAATCCCAGTGAATATAAATAACTGTAAATAAAAACTTTATAAAAAATAATATATTATGGCTACATTCGCTCCTTTTGCCCGCCCGCTCTATATTATGCTAAAACCAGTGGGAGCACTCTGTAATCTAGCTTGTGACTATTGCTACTATCTTGAAAAGGCTAAGCTCTATCAAGATAATCCTAAGCATGTGATGAGTGATGAATTGCTTGAAAAGTTTATAGAAGAGTATATTAATTCCCAAACTATGTCGCAAATACTTTTTACCTGGCATGGTGGAGAAACCTTAATGCGTCCTCTTTCCTTTTATCAGAAAGCAATGGAATTACAGCATAAATATGCTAAAGGCCGTACCATTGATAATTGTATACAGACTAATGGTACTCTGTTAACTGATGAATGGTGCAAATTTTTTCATGAAAATAACTGGCTGGTAGGGGTATCTATTGACGGCCCGCAAGAGTTTCATGATGAATACCGGAAGAACAAACAGGGTATGCCTTCATTTGTAAAAGTAATGCAAGGTATCAATCTTTTGAAGAAATATCAGGTAGAATGGAATGCATTGGCTGTTGTTAATGATTTCAATGCCGACTATCCATTAGAATTTTATCACTTTTTTAAAGAAATAGATTGTCGATACATTCAATTCTCACCCATTGTAGAACGTATCTATCATCATACGGATGGTCGTTATTTAGCAGCGGTAGAAGAAGGAGATAATGAGCATCTGGCCGATTTTTCCATTACTTCCGAACAATGGGGAAATTTCCTTTGTACAATTTTTGATGAATGGGTAAAAAATGATGTTGGTGAATATTATATTCAATTGTTCGATACAACCCTTGCCAACTGGATGGGTGAACAACCTGGTATTTGTACATTAGCCAAGACCTGCGGACATGCTGCAGTTATGGAATTTAATGGAGATGTATATGCTTGTGATCATTTCGTCTTTCCTCAATACAAATTAGGGAACATTTATCGCGAAACGTTGGTAGAAATGATGTATAGCGAAAAACAACAGAAATTTGGTCAAGCCAAGCAAGATGCTCTACCTACTCAGTGTAAAGAATGTCAATACTTGTTTGCTTGTAATGGTGAATGTCCCAAAAATCGTATTTGCAAAACAGAGACTGGAGAGTCCGGATTGAATTACCTCTGTAAAGGTTATTATCAGTTTTTTGATCATGTTGCTCCTTATATGGATTATATGAAGCGAGAATTAATGGCTAAGAGGGCACCTGCTAATATCATGGAGGCTATTCGGAAGAAAGATCTTAAATAGATGAAGACAATTGTTGCTCTCTGTAATACCCTCCTGTGTATCGAGATTCTTTGGAACGTTAAGAAGCTTTTCGGGTATGTTATGGCTTTTATTATAAATGCTTCTTGTTCTATCATAAAACACTAAAATAGATGAGCGCCAATTGGAACAAATTGATTATATTTGTGGCGCGAATAAGCTAACGAAATAACATTTAATAATTAATACTTAAAAAAATGGCTTTAGAAATTACAGACAGCAACTATAAAGAGGTTCTTGCAGAAGGAAAACCGGTTGTTGTTGATTTTTGGGCTCCTTGGTGTGGCCCTTGCAAGATGGTGGCTCCTATCATTGAAGAATTGGCTGCGGAGTTTGAAGGACAAGTAATCATCGGTAAATGCGATGTAGATGAAAATGGTGATATGGCTGCCGAATATGGTATCCGTAATATTCCTACTGTATTGTTTTTCAAGAACGGTGAAATAGTAGACAAGCAGGTAGGTGCAGTTGCTAAACCTGTATTTGCGGAAAAAGTAAAGAAGCTTTTATAGTCGATAATACTTATCACTTAATACTAAAAAAAATGGGACTGGAAGACGATTTTTTATTAGCAGATGCCGATGACGAAAAGACCATCGAGTTTATCAAAAACTATCTGCCTCAAGAACTGAAGGAGAAGTTCTCGGACGACGAATTGTATTATTTTCTCGATTTAATCGACGAGTATTACTCTGAAAGTGGCATTCTCGATGCTCAGCCCGATGAAGATGGTTATGTCAACATCGATTTGGAAGAGGTTGTGGCTTACATTGTAAAAGAAGCCAAAAAGGATGAAGTAGGAGAATATGATCCTGAAGAAGTCCTCTTTGTGGTTCAGGGAGAGATGGAATACGGAAACTCTCTGGGACAAGTGGACTAAAACGACGTCCGGTCTCATTGTAGATAAAATTAAGAAAAGGGGTGTGCTCTGTTGTGAGTATGCCCCTTTTTTGTGCTGGCTTTTTCTCAAACATTCTTATGCCTATGAGAAAAAGTTCTCACTGCGATGAGAAAAAATACTCATCGCAATGAGAATTAATTCTCATTGTGGTGAGAATACTCCCTTGTTTGAATAGTCTGAAACTGCGTATTCTGATTATATTTCTTCCAATGCATAATACTGATAATCGCGAAGTACAGTCTGAAGAAATTTTTCCTGATTACCGTCACGAGGAGTAACGGAAAGCAGTTCCTGTACTTTCTTAGCAAGTGCCGTGACACGTCTTGCCCGGTCTTTCTCGCTGGATTCCAGTGTTCGGGTAATTACATTCACTTGTTCGAGTGATAAATCAGCCGATTGCGGATATACCGGATGATAATTCTGGGTAAGATAATCGAATTCATCCAAGCTGACATGAATCTTACGGTAGTTTTTCTCTTTAATCACCATCGTACCGGCAGCAAGATCTCCTAGCCGTTGATTGTTTTTATTCAGTAAAATGACCAGAAGTCCCAGGCCACTTGTGATAGGACCGTCGATCGGGAAAAGAATCCATCGTAACAGATAAGATCCTATGCTGGGAGTGGAACCATCCACTTTTACAACACGGATATTGATGAGTTTCTTTCCAAAACTCTGTCCGTGATTGAACATCTCGCAAAGAAAAGAATAACCGAGAATCGGTAAATAAACGATGCACAGGAAAAAGAATAAACTGAATCCTGATGGTAAATTTAACTCGGACAAGAGAGTGGCAGTGGACAAGATGTAAAGTCCGATCAGAAAATAATCGATGATTAAAGCCATCAGTCGTTCGCCGATACTGGCTGGCGTTTGGCTGATACGAACGAATTGTCCGGTCATTATCGTAGATTCTGCCATTTCAGGTTAAACATTTTTAGGATTCCGTTGCAAATATATCATAATTCTCTTATTTTTGCTTCCGGTTTCGGACAAAACTTATCCGAAATCTATTGAAAAGCATGAAAGAAGTAACGTTTATTCGTCGGAACATTGAAAAATGGAAGGAGACAGAGAAGGTTGTAGAGCGGGCGGCGAGTCTGTCTCCCGATCAACTGGCCGATGCATATACGGACTTGACAGCTGACCTGGCATTTGCTCAAACACATTTCCCGACTTCCCGTATTACTATTTATCTGAATAATCTGGCTTCGGCATTACATAACGAGATTTACCGGAATAAACGCGAGAAGTGGACACGCATCGTTACCTTTTGGACACAGGAAGTGCCACGAACCATGCACGATGCACGCCGCGAATTACTGACCTCCTTTCTGATTTTTGTAGCCAGCGCATTAATCGGTGTATTATCAGCAGCGAATGATCCGGATTTTGTCCGACTGATATTAGGAAACGGTTATGTAGATATGACACTCGACAATATAGCCAATGGTGAGCCCATGGCCGTGTATAACGGCTCTTCTGAAGTACCAATGTTTCTAGGCATTACGCTTAATAACGTGATGGTATCTTTCAACTGCTTTGCCATGGGATTGCTGACCAGTTTCGGCACAGGATATATGCTTCTTTCCAATGGTATCATGGTAGGAGCTTTTCAAACATTCTTTTATCAGCACGATTTGTTATGGGAGTCCAGTCTTGCCATTTGGCTACACGGGACGCTTGAGATTTGGGCGATCATCGTGGCCGGTGCCGCCGGATTAGCTTTAGGCAACGGTTGGTTGTTTCCCGGTACATATTCACGACTGGAATCTTTCAGAAGAGGAGCGAAGCGAGGCTTGAAAATAGTGATCGGCACTGTTCCGGTATTTATTATGGCAGGCTTTATAGAAGGTTTTATTACCCGTCACACAGAACTTCCCGATATGTTGAGGCTCGGTGTGATACTCACTTCTCTGGCATTTATTGTATTCTACTATATTTATTTACCAAATAGAAAAAAACATGGAATCACAGAAACCTAAGATTGCGATGTATGTGAAACGTCCTTTCGGTGAGAAGTTGAACGCTTCTTTTGATTTTATAAAAGAGAATTGGAAACAATTATTTAAGTATTCAACTTATCTGATACTCCCTATATGCTTAATTCAGGCTGCTAACTTTAGTGGTTTAATGGGAAGTATGACAGATCTTAGTGCCATGCAGACTTCAGGAGGAATAGGTGAGAATCCGTTGGCTGCCCTGGGACCTTCATTTGCATTGAATTATGCGGGAGTGATTTTCTTCTCATGCTTGGGAGGTTTGCTGCTAACTTCCCTGATTTATGCGATGGTGCGATTGTACAATGAACGGGAAGAACGCCTGAACGGAATTGTATTTGGCGATATAAAATCGTTACTGCTCCGTAATGTCAAGAGGTTGTTCCTGATGGGGATTGCTTGTGGCTTCTTGTTCTTCTTTGCGGTGATCCTTGTTGTTCTATTGGCTGTGTTAACACCTTTCACACTCATTCTGACCATTCCGCTTTTATTCGCATTTATGATACCTTTGGTATTAATGTCTCCCATCTACTTATTTGAAGATATTTCGTTGAGCGAGGCATTTGCAAAGACATTCCGGTTGGGATTTGCAACCTGGGGCGGAATTTTTCTGATATTAATTGTAATGGGACTCATTGCCAGCGTATTGCAGACAATTGTTTCTATACCATGGTATGTGATCTATATTGTGAAAATGATCTTTACTATGAGTGACGGAGGTGCAACCTCTTCATCGGTCGGACTGAACTTCGCACAATATTTGTTCTCTATCCTGATGTTGTATGGTTCTTACTTGTCGGCTATATTCAGTATTGTCGGCTTGGTTTATCAGTACGGTCATGCATCGGAAGTGGTAGACAGCATAACGGTAGAAAGCGATATTGATAATTTTGATAAACTCTAAAACAGACCTCAACTAGATGAATCTCACTTCCCCGGCTGATACATTAGTTTGTGATACGGCGCAGATTGCCCTTTGGCAGTCTGACCCGGCATACAACTATAACCGTGAATTGATGACTCCGGAGATGAATGTCTTTGAGTGGATCAGCAGGCAGTTTGGGGAATTGATGCGTAAGATATTCGGCAGTCGTTTTGCTGAAGAGTATTCAGGGCTTATCCTGATATGTATTGCCATTCTTATTTTGCTATTGATTGTTTGGTTCGTCTACCGGAAACGTCCCGAATTGTTTATGGTCTCTCGTAAGAATGCATTGCCTTATACGATTGAAGAGGATACAATTTACGGTGTGGATTTTCCGGGAGGTATTACAGAGGCACTTTCCCGTCAGGATTACCGGGAAGCGGTACGTTTGCTTTATTTGCAAACTTTGAAACAACTTAGTGATGCAGAACGTATTGACTGGCAACTTTATAAAACACCTACCCAATATATCAATGAAGTACGGATGCCGGCTTTCCGGCAACTGACCAATCATTTCTTACGGGTACGTTATGGTAACTTTGAGGCGACGGAAGAACTCTTCCGAACTATGCAGTCTCTACAGGGAGAAATAGAGAAAGGAGGCGTCTCATGAAAGGAAGCCGTTGGTTTATTATCTTTATTGTTGCCTTTCTATTCATCATGTTTGCAATAGAATATCATTTGCCGAAGAACTTTGTGTGGAAGCCCACTTTCGGACATTATGATGAGCAACCTTTTGGATGCGCGATATTCGATAGTCTGTTGGCTTCTTCTTTGCCACAGGGCTACACCTTTTCGAAAAAAAGTCTCTATCAGTTGGAGCAGGAAGATACGACGCAGCGCAGAGGGATATTGGTAATCTCTGATAATTTGCGATTGTCGGATGTTGATGTAAACGCTCTGTTGAAAATGGCGGAACGCGGAGATAAGATCATGCTGGTGAGTACCTTGTTTGGTAGATATATGGAAGATACTTTGAGCTTCAGGTCTTATTATTCCTACTTCAGT
Source organism: Bacteroides sp. OM05-10AA (assembly GCF_003439055.1). Taxonomy (NCBI): domain Bacteria; kingdom Pseudomonadati; phylum Bacteroidota; class Bacteroidia; order Bacteroidales; family Bacteroidaceae; genus Bacteroides; species Bacteroides sp. OM05-10AA. The sequence goes on along the minus strand of NZ_QSUR01000007.1, from coordinate 137,938 downwards.
CCGATGGCTTTGAAGAAATATGCAACTTCATTCTTGTTAAAAGACAGTCTGTGCTGGGTGGGAGATTCGGCGGTTTATCCCCGTCAGACTTTTTATTTTTATCCCCAGTTGTGCTCTTCTTATTTCTGGGGAGATTCGCTTCCTGAAAGGGTACTGGCACAAAAAGTCCTTGAGTCGAATGAATTTAAATACGAAACCGAGGCGGACTCATTGGTAACAGATAGTGTTACTTATATGCCTGTTGCAATGTCCCGTCAGTGGGGTAAAGGAGAGGTTATTTTAGTTTCCACTCCGTTGATTTTCACTAATTACGGTATATTGGATGGTAAGAATGCAACCTATATTTTCCGTTTGTTGTCGCAGATGGGAAAGCTGCCCATAGTTCGTACAGAGGGATACATGAAGGAGACGGCACAGGTGCAGCAATCACCTTTCCGCTATCTTCTGGCACACCAGCCGCTTCGTTGGGCTTTATATCTGACAATGATTACCATCATACTCTTCATGATATTCACAGCGAAGAGGCGGCAACGGGCTATCCCTGTTATTCAGGAGCCGGCCAATAAATCTCTTGAATTTACCGAACTGATAGGTACGCTTTACTTTCAAAAGAAAGATCATGCGGATTTGGTTCGAAAGAAGTTTTCCTATTTGGCCGAAGAACTTCGGAGGGAGATTCAGGTGGATATTGAAGAAGTGGAAGATGATGAACGCTCTTTCAACAGAATTGCCCGGAAAACAGGAATGGATATACAAGAGATTGCGAAACTGATCCGCGAAGTGCGTCCGGTGATTTATGGAGGACGTACGATTGATGCGGATCAGATGAAAGTGTATATTGATAAAATGAATGAAATAATCAATCATATCTAAAGAAGAAATTTATGGAAGAGAATACAGAACAGCGAGTGGATTTAACTCTCTTTTCCGAGAAGATACAAGAGTTGAAAGACCGGATTGCTTCCGTTATAGTAGGACAGGAGCAAACTGTCGATTTGGTACTGACGGCTATTCTGGCGAATGGACACGTATTGATAGAAGGTGTTCCGGGTGTTGCTAAGACACTGTTGGCTCGTTTGACTGCCCGTCTGATTGATGCCGATTTCAGTCGTATCCAGTTTACTCCGGACTTAATGCCGAGTGATGTGTTAGGTACGACAGTGTTTAATATGAAGACCAATGGCTTTGATTTTCATCAGGGACCGATTTTTGCAGATATTGTATTGGTGGATGAAATCAACCGTGCTCCTGCCAAGACACAGGCCGCCTTGTTTGAGGTAATGGAAGAACGTCAGATCAGTATTGACGGAACCACTCACCGGATGGGAGATCTTTATACGATTCTGGCTACCCAGAATCCGGTAGAGCAGGAAGGAACATACAAACTTCCCGAAGCACAGCTCGACCGTTTCCTGATGAAGATAACAATGGATTATCCCTCATTAGAGGAAGAAGTGAACATTCTGGAACGTCATCATACTAATGCTGCATTGGTGAAGTTGGATGATATCACTCCCGCCATTACCAAAGAAGAAGTGCTGTCGCTCCGTGCTTTCATGAATCAGGTGTTTGTAGATCGAACGTTGCTTCAATACATCGCATTGATTGTGCAGCAGACCCGTACCAGTAAAGCCGTATATTTGGGAGCCTCTCCACGTGCATCTGTAGCTATGCTGCAATCGTCGAAAGCTTATGCCCTTTTGCAGGGACGTGATTTTGTGACGCCGGAAGATATTAAGTTTGTAGCTCCCTATGTGCTTCAGCACCGCCTGATCCTGACTGCGGAAGCTGAAATGGAAGGTTATTCTCCGGTGAAAGTGACACAGCGTTTGATTGATAAAGTGGAAGTTCCTAAATAATTGATAAGTTGTTTTTAACTCGTCGTTTCTATATTGCCCTTGTCGTAGTTATCCTGTTGTTGGGTAGCGGATACGTCTTTGCTCCGTTCTTTGTCATCGGGCAGTGGACTCTTTTTGTCCTGCTTCTGGTGGTACTGGCAGATGCATATTCTCTTTATCGCATTCGTGGAATCCGTGCTTTCCGTCAGTGTGCCGACCGCTTCTCCAATGGTGACGAAAATGAAGTGAGTATCCGGGTGGAAAGTAATTATTCGCATCCTGTATCTTTAGAGATCATAGATGAGATTCCTTTTATCTTTCAGAAACGTGATGTTGACTTTCATGTGAAGCTTGGAGCAAACGAGGGAAAAACAGTTACCTATCGTCTTCGCCCTACTCATCGTGGTGTTTACTCTTTCGGGCATATCAGAGTTTTTGTGACCGGAAAAATCGGCTTTATATCCCGACGTTATACTTGTGCGGAACCTCTGGATATTAAAGTGTACCCGTCATATCTGATGCTCCATCAATATGAATTGTTGGCAATAAGTGATAATCTGACTGAATTGGGAATAAAGCGTATTCGCCGGGTAGGACATCATACGGAGTTTGAGCAGATCAAAGAGTATGTAAAAGGGGATGATTACCGCACGATTAACTGGAAAGCAAGCGCCCGCCGACATGGACTTATGGTGAATGTATATCAGGACGAACGTTCTCAGCAGATTTATAATGTGATAGATAAAGGTAGAGTGATGCAGCAAGCCTTCCGGGGAATGACTCTGTTGGATTATGCGATTAATGCTTCGCTGGTATTATCGTATGTTGCCATGCGGAAAGAAGATAAAGCCGGCTTAGTGACTTTTGATGAGCACTTTGATTCTTTTGTTCCTGCTTCCAAGCAACCGGGATATATGCAAACCTTGCTGGAGAATCTTTATAGTCAGCAAACCACTTTCGGAGAGACAGATTTCTCGGCTCTTTGTGTTCATTTGAACAAGCATGTCAGCAAACGTAGCTTGTTAGTACTATACACAAACTTCTCAAGTATAGGAGGTATGAACCGTCAATTATCTTATCTGAAACAATTAAACCGCCAGCATCGTTTGCTCGTAGTCTTTTTCGAAGATGTCGATCTGAAAGAATATATCGCTCAACCCGCAAAAGATACGGAAAGTTACTATCGTCATGTGATCGCAGAAAAGTTCGCTTATGAAAAGCGGCTGATTGTATCTACTTTGAAACAACATGGAATTTATTCCTTATTAACCACGCCGGATAACCTTTCAATTGATGTGATTAATAAGTATCTGGAAATGAAGTCACGACAACTATTGTAATATGAATATCAATAATAGTCTGACTTTTTCTTCTTGTTTATTTTTTCATCGAACTTATAATCCTATGGCTTTTCGTGTTTCTACAAAAAAGAATATAGCCATGCCGATAATGATAATCCCTAATATCCCATAGAAGAGTCGTGCCCGGTTGCGTCCTACATTTCTGACAATGGTTTGCGCATTACGTGTTGTAAAGAACCAGTTCCAGTTAAGCAATGACGCCAGCAGGGAGACAGTTCCTGCCAGCGCAAAGATTCCTTGTACGATATATTGCCCGGTCATAGTTTAATCACTCTACTTCCGTCTTCCAATTCTTCAATCGTTACTTTTACGGCGTCACCCGGCAGTAATTCTTCCACCAGTTCCGGCCATTCGATAAAGCAGAGAGCACCACTGTAGAAATAATCTTCGTATCCCATGTCGTACACTTCACTTAGTTTCTTGATGCGGTAAAAATCGAAGTGATAGATTAACTCCCCGGTTTCGTCCGAACGGTATTCGTTGACAATAGCAAAAGTCGGAGAACTGATAACATCGGCTACACCCAATTCTTCGCAGAGTGCTTTTACAAATGTGGTTTTACCGGCACCCATCTTTCCGTATAAAGCAAATACAGTGTTGTCGCCCATAGCAGCGATGAATTCCCGGGCTGCTTCATGGATACTTTCCAGTGATTGAATTTTGATTTCCATATACTATATCTATTATGATGACTTTTTCCTGCAACAACTCTTTCCGATTTTGCAGATAGCATAAATCAGGATAGAGAAGAATATGATTGAAGCTCCCGAGGGGACTTTCCAATGATAAGAAATAAACAATCCGCCCAAGCATCCCAAGAAACCGATACCGATGGACAACCAGATGATTTTCTTGAAACTATAAGTGAAGAGGTTAGCCGTCATTTGTGGAATGGTGAGAAGAGATATGGCTAACACAATACCTACCATCCGCAGGCAGGCCACAATAGTCAATGCGATGAACATCATTAACACGTATTCGAATATCTCTACCGGAATCTTCTGCGAACGTGCAAATTCACGGTCAAAGGCAATATATACGATAGGGCGGATAAACAGATAAAAGAATCCGGTCAGTATGAGTGCCAATATGCCGAGCATCCATAAGTCAATTTGATTAATGGTCAGGATATTCCCGAAAAGATAAGCTGATAAGTCGGGTGCAAATCCGGGTGACAAAAAGCTGAACATGATTCCGAGTGCCATTCCCAACGTCCAGAACACTGCAATGGCAGAGTCCTCACGCATATCTTTCCGTCTGCTAAGCCACTCCACACCGAAGGCTGATAAAACAGAGAATACAGCCGCCGAGAGTATCGGGGAAATTCCGGCAAACAATCCTAACCCAATACCGCCAAAAGAAGCATGAGTGATTCCTCCACTGATAAATACCAGGCGGCGGGTAACGATGTATGTACCGATAATCCCACAGGCAATGCTTGCCAGCAGACTACCCAACAAAGCGTGTTGAAAGAATGTATATTGTAGTAAATCCATCACCTGTCGTCCGTCGTTTTTATTTCTCCATTTCTTCTTTCTCCGATAATCAGAAAGACCTCGTCTTTGAGATCATCCGGCAGTTCGATGCCACGGAGTTGAAGACTACGTACCCATCCGGCCACTTCTATATCCAATGTTGTATACAGTACATCCCGAAACATATCTGTCTCTTCTTCCGTATATGCATTTCCAGGTCTGCCAATGAACTGGTCCAGCTCTTCATCATCGTAATATTCTATCTTTTTGCTGACAGCGGCCAACAAGCTATCCCTTTCGCATACTTCATGTTGTCCGCAGCATTCCACATCTACTTCCTTCACTTCCGGCATACGATCCAGTTCGCCTTTTTCTATTTTCTTTTGTAGTCTTTTGTTGCGGATGATTCCGGCTATCAGCGCGATAACCCCCAGCAGTACCAGACTTATAATGAGTATCCACATACCAATATAACAATTACGAATCAAATTTGTGCAAAGTTACTTATAAATTTCATTCTATCGAGTATGGTATCTATTTCTTTTCTTACTTTTGTATGTTACTAACTTAAAGTTTTACACGATGAAACAAAAGAAACAGTTATTTAGCTTGATAGGCTTATGTTTGTTACTGGGGTTAGTTTCCTGTTCTAATGAAGATAGAAGTGTATTTGGAGACGACTTTGAAATTCCGGAATTAACAGATGAGAATACGATACGATTCACGGTGGATGCTACCGATGACTGGAAGCAGTTACAGATTGCCGCTAGTGGTGGTAGAATGGCAATCGAATGGGGAGATGGACGAATACAAAAGATTGCAAACCCAGAAAATGATCCTATAACTTATAAATATGGAAATTCCAGAACTTATCAAGTGAGAATATGGGCGGAAGAGATTGATACCTGTAATGTTGAAACGCTTTTGATTCCGATAGGTAATCTTTGTTTAGGATATCTTCCCAAAATGAAAACTTTGTTGCTTAATAGTATTATAAACACTTCAGAGATTGATTTTAATGCCTCTTGCCCTAATATTGAGATAATCAGTATAGGTAATTGCGCAGATTTGGAGCTTGTAAACATAGACCATTGTTCAAAACTAAAAGCCATACAACTTTATGGACTTCCCCAAATGAGTTCATTAAAGTTGGGAGAGCATCCGGATTTAGAAGGGGTGTGGTGTACAGAAAATAGCAGATTACAATCTCTTTCTCTAAAAGAACTGCCATCATTAAATTATGTCTTCTGCTATGATAATCCGCAATTGTCTGCGTTGGAATTTGATAATGAGACAATACTGTCGACATTGCGCATGGGAGGATGTGCCTTTCAATCATTGGATTTTTTATCTCAACTGCCTTTATTGACAGAGTTGGATTGTAGTTCCAATCAATTAACAGAATTGGATTTGTCAAAACAATCATTGTTATATACTTTGAATTGCAGCAATAATAAGCAATTAGCGAGTATTCTGATTCCGAAGAATAATCAATTGCGAGGTTTGGAATGTTATTCCTGTAAATTGGATGGAAAAGCATTGAATTCGGTTTTCACTAAATTGTTTGAAGTGCCTAAGGACAATCCTGGATACGAAAAGACTTATTTTATTTCTTATTACGGAAATCCCGGAGAGGAGAATTGTGATAAAGGATTACTTAAAGGGTGGTATATTGTAAAAGATCCTACTGATAAATAATAGTAAAATAGAGATGATAAAACAAATTTTAATAGTGGCAGGGCTCTTATTAATGGGAATGGCTACTTTTGCACAGTCTCCTGTAGACAAAGCTTTGAGTACGATCAACCGTTCCTCCGCCGAGGCTACTATCAACTTTCTGGCAGGCGATGAATTGCAGGGTCGTGAGGCAGGTTTTCACGGTTCACGTGTGACCTCGGAGTATATTGCCTCTTTATTACAATGGATGGGAATCCCACCTTTGACTGACAGTTATTTCCAGCCTTTTGATGCTTATCGCAAAGAACGCCAGAAAAAAGGGCGCTTGGAAGTACATCCTGATTCCATTGCCAAACTGAAACAGGAAGTCCATCAGAAGCTCTCTATGAGGAATGTATTGGGAATGATTCCTGGTAAAAACACGAAAGAATATGTGATTGTAGGGGCTCATTTCGATCATTTAGGCATCGATCCTGCACTTGACGGCGATCAAATATACAACGGTGCTGATGATAATGCTTCCGGTGTATCGGCAGTGTTGCAGATAGCGAGAGCCTTTCTTGCCAGTGGACAGCAACCTGAAAGGAATGTAATCTTTGCCTTTTGGGATGGAGAAGAAAAAGGATTGCTAGGCTCTAAATATTTTGTACAAACTTGTCCTTTCTTGTCTCAAATAAAAGGGTATCTGAACTTTGACATGATTGGACGTAATAACAAACCTCAACAGCCTAAACATGTTGTCTATTTCTATACAGCCGCTCATCCGGCTTTTGGTGATTGGCTGAAAGAGGATATCAAAAAACACGGCTTACAGCTGGAACCGGATTATCGCGCTTGGGATCATCCGATAGGAGGAAGTGATAACGGTTCGTTTGCCAAAGTCAATATTCCGATCATCTGGTATCATACCGACGGGCATCCTGACTATCATCAGCCTTCCGATCATGCAGATCGATTGAATTGGGATAAAATAGTAGAAATTAGCAAAGCATCTTTTCTCAATATGTGGAAGATGGCGAATGAGAAGTCATTTTAAGGAAACAGATAAAATACAATCCTGATAATGAATGAACGGGAAAATGTGTCAGGATTGTACTTCTTATTTTTTGAGTATTCTTTTCAAGTAGTCGATATTTGGCAGATTCACAGTTTCAAAAACTCCTTTATAAAACAGGGCGAAGTTGTTGAAAACACAAGGCAATTGCTTTGCTTTTTCTAATGTGTCCACTTGAATGAAAGAAACAGGAACATTATTTGTTTCGCAATACTGTTTAATCATCTCAATGTATTGATAGATATAAGGGCATTGCATATCATAATAAACAGTCAGTTCTTCGCTTTCTATTTTTAGCCTTTTAGCATTTGGAGTGAATTTCGGGGTTGTCCCATCAAAAGAAAGAGCAAGCAATTCATATCCATTATCGGTAGTGTCAACCACCTCAAAGCCGAACTTCTTTGCAAATGATTGGTCTGAAAGCCAATTCTTCTGTTTTTTTGCTCCAAGCATACAAATGCCGGATTTACCTTTTTCTTTAGCATCAGCTATACAGTACTCCATCAACGAACTTCCATACCCGTTTCCTCTGGGACTGCCTAAAACCCATAAGCAGTAGAGGTAATAGTAGTTGCCTCCCATTATCGGAACCCAGGCTTTTTCAAGAGGAGCATATTCAATAAAGACCGTAACTTTTGCATTTAACTTTCTAAAAACATGACCTTCTTTCAGTCGGTCGGAAAGCCATTGCCGTTTTGCTTCAATGCCCGGATGAGATTTCTTGCTACGGATAATGCAGCATAAATGCTCATTGGAAAGATTTTCTGCTGTTAAGTTTATGAAATCAGTATTCATATATGCTCTCGTTTTTATTTGGATAGTATCAATCAGCCAGTGGGGTAATTATAATCCTTTATTGGCCTGTTGACAGACTATCTTTGCAAATATAGCGAATTTGTGTAGATAATCTTTGTTTCCCGATGGTAGAATTCACGGAAGTTTCTTTCTTAAAATAGGAGAGACGGCGAATAATAAGAACTTTACATCCGGCAATAAATAGCAGATGGCAAAAGACGAAATAGAATAGTCACATATTTCCATCTTTTAGAGATGAAAGCTACTTTTTTCTTTTTAGAAATAACCTTTTTTATTTGCCTCACAGCCTTATCAACAGGAGTAACCCAGAACAATCCTTCTCCTTTTGCCATGGCAGTATCTACAAATCCGGGACGAATATCGGTAGTATAAATAGGATAGTGAGATTTGGTCGCTTTCTGCCGTAGTCCTTCCATATAATTGATTTGATAGGCTTTCGATGCATTGTAGGCAGGGGCAATGCCACTCCCCCGAGTGCCTCCAACGGAGGAGATAGTAACCAGATGCCCGCTTTTTTGCCGTTCGAAATATCGGAATCCCCAGTCTGCGATGTTGGTGAATCCTATCACGTTAGTTAGTAAGGTGGGCTCTTCCAGTTGGTAGGATAGTTCAGGGTTTAATTCTCCGGTACCGGCACAGATAATCAGTATATCCATTCCACCCATTTTTTGAATGAGTGTCTCAAGGGATGAAATAGTGGATTGCGTGTCGGTGATGTCACACACTTGATAGAATAGTTTGTCTTCGTCACGGGCGCATACCTCTTTCAATAGATTTTCTCTACGGCCGGTAATGCCGATAAAGAAATCTTCTTGAGAATAAATTTCTGCTAATCCACGGCCGATGCCGGAGGTTGCACCTATAATTATAATTTTCTTCATGAAATACCGTATACTTTATTTGTCCGCAAAAGTAGGGGTAGGGAATAAATAAACTCTTGACTGAAATCAAGAATTTACTTTTGTACGACTTTTCTTCGGATACGGCTTAATGTTTCGGGACGAATCAGAAGGTAAGAAGCCAGTTCTTTTAAAGTAATCAGTTTCAGTAAGTCGGGACAACGGTTGATAATTTCGAGATAGCGTTCCTCCGGTGTCAGGCTGTACATTGAAATCATCCGGTCGTAGACCTCCCACAGCAAAGTTTCTGCAATGCGACGTCCCAACTTTTGGTGAGCGTCGTTGGTATCGTAGAATTCTGTCATTTGCTGGTAATTGATTACGTATACCGAGCAGTCACATAAAGCCTGTATATCTACATTGGATTTGTCCTGTAATTGAAAAGCCGGATAGTTGCCAACAAAAGAATGATCGAAAGTATATCCTACGATGCTGTTTTCGCCTGCACTGTTAGTACAACAGTACCGGAAAGAACCGGAACTGACGAACCCCATTGTTTTACATACTTCTCCTTGACGGGAAAAGTATTCTCCTTTCTTATAATAGGTCTGCTTCCCCTGTTGCAATACGAAATCTACAATAGGGGAGTAGTTGATATGGGAAGTATATTTATTGAAATCTTCCACAATGTCCGGAGATTATCCTTCGTTTATCACCTGAAATCCGGCCTGCTTCAAATCCTCCCAATATCCGGGATATGATTTGGTGACCACCTGCGGATCGGCAATAAGCAAATTAGGATGACAGATAACTGCCGGAGCAAATGCCATTGCCATACGATGATCTTCGTAGGTATCAATCACCGGAATTTCCTCCGGTTCACATCGTTCGCCATTCCACATTAATATGCTGTCATTTTCTTCTTCAATAATATATCCCAACTTTTTAAGTTCGGTGCGCAATGCGGCAATACGATCAGTTTCTTTTATTTTCAGACTTTGTAATCCTGTGAAACGGAAAGGAATATTCAGCAAGGCACAAGTAACGACAAACGTCTGTGCCAAGTCCGGAATATCGACAAAGTCCTCTTCCAGCCTTTCCGGTGCTTTGCCTGTTTTTTTCAGTTTCACACCTTGCGATGTAAATTCGGTAGTTATACCTAGGCGTGAGAAAACTTCTGCTCCCCGACTATCACCCTGATAGCTGTTACGGAACAATCCTAACAATTCTATTTCTGCTTTGGGAGACAAGGCAGCAATCTGATACCAATAGGAAGCCGCACTCCAGTCACTTTCCACTTTGAAAGGAATACTCTGGTAGAGTTGTGGAGCAACGGAAATACTGCTTGGAGAAGTCCATGCGGCTTTGGCTCCAAAGTCCTGCATCAGTTGCAATGTAAGATTAATATATGGACGGGAAATAATCTCCCCGCTCAAATGCAACGTCAAACCGTCTTTGAGTACCGGACCTATCATCAGTAAAGCAGATATATATTGGGAACTGACATTTCCTTTCAGTGTTATTTCGTTTCCTTTCAGCTCTGCCCCTTTGATACATAGGGGAGGATACCCTTCATTGTGAGTATACTCTATTTCAGCTCCTAACTCCCGAAGAGCATTGACTAATATCTGTATCGGACGTTGTTGCATACGTGCTGTTCCTGTGATGGTCCGCTCTCCCGGAGTCACACTTAAATAGGCGGTAAGGAAACGCATAGCAGTGCCCGCAGCCATGATGTCAATCGTCTCTTTCCCTTCGGTGAGAGCCTTTATCATCACCTGTGTATCGTCACAATCAGACAGGTTTTCAGGAGCATACGTTCCTTTACCCAATGCATTGATGATTAATGCACGATTACTGATACTTTTAGAAGCCGGCAACTGGATAGCTGTTGTTACCGTTGAGGGAGGGATGAGTTTATAGAGCATCATATCTAAATATATTCTTTGTTATGGAGTACAAAAGTAGAGATTTATTCGGAGACTTCCAACTGGTTTTGGCTCTTGGCAAGAGAGTTGAGGTAATATCTGTATCGATGCTTTTGCTGATATCTCATTAACCAGGGAATAGTAAGAAGGATACATACGAAGAGTATTAATACAAATGAAAGCTCTTTTAATCCTTCGAAATCTTTGAAATATTGGATGATAAATCTGCTCGCTGTTCCGTAAAAGAATATCAAATAGATGGAAAAATCGATATTGATTCTTCGTCTTAATCGTTTTTTTAGCATAACTCCGGAGTCTTTTATTGAATATAAGTCGGCAGATTTTATCAGTAATTGATAGTGTCCGATACTGGAAAGTAATAAAAATAGCAAGAAAGCACTTGCAGTCCATAAAGAGAGAGAAGCACTGCCTATTATACACATATCCCAAATACTAGCCGCCACAGACATAGCTAGAAAGCACGTGTATAAGCAGATCAGAATTTTCTGACGATGTATGGTTTTGGAAATGACATTGCAATGCTTCTTTCGTATAACTTCTCTTACATAGACAGGTTTTACTTCCGTTTCTGTATGTATTTCTTGCCAAAACTCTTTTAAATTATACTCTTCCATCTTTCAAAAGTTTAATAAGTTGCTTTTTAATTCTATTAATTCTCACTCCTACATTGGTTTCTGAAATACCGATAACAGCAGAAATCTCTTTATACTCGTTCCCTTCAAGATAGAGAATGATAATCGCTTTTTCTATATCGGATAACTGATTGATAGCTTGATATAATTGTTCCTTTTTATCTGCCATGGAATTGTCTGCTGAATGGCTGTCGTGTATGGAGTATTCTTGAGCTGAAAGCTCTTTATAGACAGGTTGTATAGACTCTTTTCGCACAAGGTCGATGGCAGCGTTTAAAGCAACTCTATATAGCCAGGTTGAAACGGCACTTTCTCGTTTAAATTTTGGATAAGCTTTCCATAACCGGATTAATATTTCCTGATAGTAATCCTCCCGAAATGGATGCTGATAAAAGTAGATATTGCATATTTTCTGTAATATCCCCTCATGCCGGGTAATTAATTTGATGAATTCTTCTTCCACTTCACTTAATTTTAATGTGTTTTGAAGAGTTAGTCGTTTTGTTGGTAGTAGTTCTTACAAAGAAAGAAATAAAAAGTGAAATAAAACTTCTGGTTGATGAATAAAAGTGATTTTTCCAGTTTATTCTTTTCATTAACAATGGTTTGTTTGGAAAGAAATTTTATATTTGCAGTATACTAATAATAAGCTCATGAAAATAAAATCCTTGTATGCCTTATTGTTTTGTATTTTTACGACTGGATGTTTGGACGGTCAGAAACAGTCGGATCATGCAATCCTTATCGCTTATACGTCAACGGAATTTCCGGAATTAGGCTCTTCTGTCTGTTATTTGAATGAACGAGGTGATACGGTGATTCCTTTTGGTAAATATCATTATGGAGGGAGTGATACCATACGGCATATCGGTTTTGTAGTGGAACCTCATACCCCCGGATGGACAACGATCAACAATAAAGGAGAAAAACTTTTTTATACCTTTAGCTTTGATAATGGGCCGGACTATGTAGAGGAAGGGCTTTTTCGTATCATAAACGATGAGATGCTGATGGGATTTGCCGATACATTGGGGAATGTCGTCATCCAACCGCAGTTTGCTTTCGTTTTTCCTTTTAAAGACGGGAAGGCCGAAGTGACCTATACCGGGGCAAAGAAGGCAATGGATGATTATGGGGAGCATTGGACATGGCAAAGCGATCATTGGTTTTATATTGATAAAAAAGGTAATAAATTGAAATGAAAATATCGAATATACGTTTACTCAACCAACAGTTGTTAAGTCCTCTTTTCTCTCAACCGAAGGAACTTGTGTCATGGATGGGAGCCATACAGGCACAGAATTATTCCATGGTAAAGTGGGCAGTAGGAATGCGTTTGAAGTCGGCAACGATTCAGACTGTGGAGAAAGCACTACGCGAGGGTGAGATTTTGCGGACCCATGTAATGCGTCCGACATGGCATCTGGTAGCGGCAGAAGATATCCGATGGATGTTGAAACTTTCTGCCGAGCGTGTGATAGCTGCCAATGAATCTTATGCGAAAGGACATGATCTGGATATTTCAGAAGAACTTTATGCGAAAAGTTATCGGTTACTGGAAAAGATTCTTAGTGGAAACAAAAGTCTGACAAGGCAGGAGATTGCTGAACATTTTAGCCGTTCGGGAATTGTGGCGGATAATCATCGTATGACCCGCTTTATGGCGCGGGCAGAACAGGTAGGTATTGTCTGTAGTGGAGAAGATAAAGGAAGTAAATGCACGTATGCACTTTTGGAAGAACGTGTTCCGCCAATGCCCGAACTGACAAAAGATGAATCTTTGGCTCGTTTGGCCAGAAGCTATTTTCGGAGTCATGCTCCCGCTGTTTTACAAGATTTTGTCTGGTGGTCGGGATTGCCTGTTACTGAAGCACGGCAAGCTATCTATCTGATTGATTCAGAATTGACTGCGGAAGAATGGAATGGACAGACATGGTATATTCATAAAGATTGCCGGACTCGCGGAAAAGTCTCCGGAAGTTTACATCTTCTTCCTTCTTATGATGAATATTTGCTTGGGTATAAAGACAGGACAGACGTTTTGCCTAAAGAGCATTATGCAAAAGCATTTACGAATAATGGTCTGTTTTATCCGATTGTTCTTCATGAGGGGCAGGTGATAGGAAACTGGGATAAATCTGTTAAAAAAGGAGGCTCGTTCATAGAACATTCATGGTTCCGGCTGGATGATTGTGTCGATGAAGTTGCTTTGAACCGTGAAAAGGACAGGTATATACGATTTTGGAAATAATATGAAAAAATGTCTTATTAACTCTCAAAAGCATAGCTTTAGACTGGCTAAAGCTATGCTTTTCATTCCCTAAAGCTATGCTTTAGTCAGGTAAAACAACCTATATATGTGAAGTACCTATTTATTCATTTGTTTCTTGGCCCATTCCAGTCTTCGTTGATCGGCTAATGGAGTCACTTTAAATTCTTCGAATGTAGCGGTGAAGCCTTTCCCGTCCGGACAAGCTCCCATCAACCCAACCATGACAGGGCAATTATCTTGCAACCAACAAGTGCGCATCATAATATATTCTTTATCGTCACGTGAGAAAAATATTTCTACTGCATCCAAGCGGCGGACTGCTTTTATCCATATAGAACGGGGAGCATCCGGCAACTGTACTACGCTCCAATCGCTAGTCCGATGCGTTACAACAGCACTCACATTCTGTTTGCCATTCACATATTCCACACCTGCTTTGATCCAGTTTTCATGGTCGATGCGTAGCATTAATCCCATTTGGTCGAAAGTTGTTACGTAATTGCCGGTTATCTTTACTTTGGCTTCGAATTCTCCACCGTAAGTGGCATAATAGAAAGGACCGTCGTCTACGGTAAATCCATAATGAGAAATCCGCCAGAAGTCAGTTTTTGCCGGAACGTCCATCACTAAAGTTTTACCATCTTTTATTTCCCATTGTTGAGGCTCATTCAGCCAGTTCATTTTATTCAAACTTTGTCCCATAGAAGAAGTTGCTACTGCCATAAAGGCTATTGACATGATTTTGATTTTTAAATATTTCATGATTATTTCTTATTTGATTATCTTTGTGGTGCAAAGATAGCGCAAGCCGCCGTGTGTAACAATACTGAATAATAACCATTTTATCGAATGGACGTATTACAAAAGGAAATAGATGAAGTTTATGCAACGCAACCGATCACTGATGAAACATTGGATAATGGGGTTGTAGAGCAGCATCGACGTTTTATTCATTCATTGACAGAGATAAATGGCGGGTGTGCTGTAATTTCAGATCTTTCGAACAGGAAGAGTTATATTGCCGTTCATCCGTGGGCACATTTCTTGGGGTTGACTCCCGAAGAAGCTGCTCTGAGTGTAATTGATTCTATGGATGAAGATTGCATTTACCGACGTATTCATCCCGAAGATTTGGTAGAAAAGCGTTTGTTAGAATATAAGTTTTTCCAGAAAACCTTTGCAATGGCTTTCGATGAACGGCTGAAATACCGGGGAAGATGCAGAATACGTATGATGAATGAGAAAGGAGTGTATCAGTATATTGATAATTTAGTGCAGATTATGGAAAATACTCCTTCAGGGAGTGCATGGCTGATCTTTTGTCTTTATTCCTTGTCGGCAGACCAACGGACAGAGCAAGGTATATACCCTACCATTACTCACATGGAACGTGGAGAGGTAGAAACACTTTTTTTATCGGAGGAACATCGTAATATATTGTCCGAACGTGAAAAGGAAATACTTCGCTGTATACGTAAAGGACTATCAAGTAAGGAGATTGCAACAACCCTTTATATCAGTGTGAATACAGTCAACCGGCACCGACAGAATATTTTGGAGAAACTTTCTGTCGGGAATTCGATAGAAGCATGCCGGGCTGCTGAATTGATGAAACTGTTGTAATCAAGAAGAGAAATTACTTAAAACAACGTCAGTAACTCATCAACTCTTTTCAACTGTATCAGATGGTCATGTATGAATGTATCCACGACTTCATGCTTCCACATCACTTCAAAAGGAATATGTATACCATACCCTCCCAGCGATAGAACAGGCTGAATATCTGATTTCAAAGAATTGCCAACCATGACAAATTCGGAAGGAGCGATTTGTAATATATTCAACATACGCTGATATTCTTTCTCTGTTTTATCGGACATCACTTCAATGTGGTCGAAATAAGGAGTTAGCCCGGAACGTTCCAGTTTATTCTCCTGATCGAGCAAATCCCCTTTGGTAGCAACTACTAATTTGTATTGCTTTTTTTCTTTCAATACTTTCAGTGTTTCTTTCACTCCCGGTAATAGCTCAATAGGCATTTCCAGCAATGATTTGCCTAATTCAATAATGTGTTGGATGTCTGCGCCCGGAATTTTCTGTCCGCTAATTCGCAATGCTGTCTCCACCATAGAAATGGTAAAAGCCTTAGCACCATACCCGAGATTTTTCAAGTTATTCATTTCCGTTTGAAATAAAGCGGCTGAAATATATTCGGAAGTGCCATAAGGCGTTAACATGTCTACGTATTGTTTTTCTATTTCCTGGAAAAACGGTTCATTACTCCATAAAGTATCGTCTGCATCGAAGGCTATGACTTTTATAAGTTCTTTCATCGGTTATTGTCGTTAATAGTAAGTTTTGAGTAATATGTTGGGCTTTTCGGATGCAAAGTTATAATAAAAAGAGGAATAAAGGCAGGCGATTTGTTTTTAGAACCGAATCACCATTTAATTTCATAGAAATCTCTATCTTTGTTACTCGTTTTTTTGAGTTTGAATTTTAATTGGATATACAACAATGAAAATAGGAGATAAAGTACGCTTTCTTAGTGAGGTAGGCGGTGGAATCGTCACTGGATTCCAGGGAAAGGATTTTGTGTTGGTGGAAGATGCGGATGGATTTGATATTCCGATGCCGATACGTGAGTGTGTAGTGATTGAAACGGACGACTATAATTTGAAGCGTAAACCGACTTCTTCTGCTCCGAAACAAGAGGAACCTGCTAAACCGGTAAAACCGGAGATGCCCGTCATTCAACGCCAGCCGGAAGTGAAGGGAGGAGATACGCTGAATGTATTTCTGGCTTATGTGCCTGAAGATGCAAAGGCTATGATGACTACTCCTTTCGAAACTTATTTGGTAAATGATAGCAATTATTATTTGTATTACACTTATTTGAGTGCAGAAGGAAAAGCCTGGAAGAACCGTTCGCACGGGTTGGTGGAACCTAATACGAAATTGCTGTTGGAGGAGTTCACAAAAGATGTACTGAATGATATGGAGCGGGTGGCCGTTCAGTTGATTGCTTTCAAGGATGGTAAGCCTGCGGCTATCAAACCGGCTGTCAGTGTGGAAATACGGATTGATACTGTGAAGTTCTATAAACTTCATACCTTTAGCGATTCTGATTTCTTCGAAGAACCGGCGTTGATTTATGACATTGTGAAAGATGATATGCCTACCAAACAAGTATATGTTTCGGCAGAAGAGCTTCAAGAGGCTTTGCTGCAGAAGAAATCTGTCGATAAGCCCAGATCACAACCTATTGTGAAACCGAATCACGCTCATGGTGGAAAGAGTGAGATTGTTGAAATAGATCTTCATATCGACTCTCTACTGGATGATACTCAAGGAATGGGTAATGCTGAAATACTGAATTATCAATTGGATAAGTTTCGCGAAGTGATGGAAGTCTATAAGAACAAACGTGAGCAGAAGATTGTCTTTATTCACGGCAAAGGAGATGGTGTGCTTCGGAAAGCTATTGTTGATGAATTGAAACGGAAATATAGTAATTGCCGTTATCAGGATGCTTCTTTCCAGGAATATGGGTTTGGAGCTACGATGGTGACTATTAAATAATATCACATTTCCAGTAATATAGATAACATGGATAAAGATCAGCTAAAAAGGCTACGTTTAGGTTCATATCGTGATTTTGATGCATTATATAAAATGTATGCAGGGAATCTGTATGGCTTTGTGTTAGGAATGACACGTTCTGCTGATTTGGCTGGTAGTATTGTTCAAGATACTTTTATAAAAGTCTGGATCAATAGAGAATTTATTGATCCAGATCTTTCTTTTAAATCATATTTGTTCAAAATATCTCGAAATTTGATCATAGATGAATTCCGAAAGCGTCTTAATGAACCTCTTTTTGAAGATTATCTGAATTATTGTGATGAGGCAGTATTAAGTACTCCTACTGAGATTGAAAAAAAATTGGATTTTGATCTTTTTGTAGAAGAATTAAATCGGGCAAAGGATAAATTAACTTCGAGGCAACGAGAAATATTCGAAATGAGTAAAGAGGAAGGATTAACTTCTTCAGAGATAGCTAGCAAATTGGGAATAAGTGAACAAACGGTCTATAATCAACTTTCTACTGCCTTGAGACTTCTTAAGAAGGAAATAAAAGGTACTCTTCTCTTCTTTTTCACTCTTTTTTTTAGTTGATAAAAAAACTCATTTTTCCATAGTAGATTATATTAGCAGTTTCGTATTAACTATATAGAAACAGTTAACATATGGAAAGAAAGACACATACTCTATTAGAAAAATTTGTGCGTAATTCTATCACCTCGCAAGAAGGTAAGGAATTAAAGAACTCTGTTGCAAAGATGTCTAATGAAGAATTGGCACGAGCGTTATCGGATGTTTGGGAAAACTATGATACATTGGTTACCGTACCAGATGATGTTGGTCATTTTATGAAAAAACTAAGTCCGACTCTTTATTCCCGCCGGCCTCGTTTTCTGTATACTTTTCTCAAAATTGCGGCTGCAATTGTCATACCGATTTTGTTAGGTACTCAAATTTATTTTTATTATAGTAATGAAAAACTAAACAGCTTGTTGAATTCTCAATTGATGGTACAAGTAGAGAGTGGGGATAAAACAGAATTGACATTACCAGACGGTACGAAAGTTTATCTGAATGCTACTACTTCTCTATCATATCCTTCTGATTTTGGATTGAAGAATAGAAATATATATCTTTCAGGAGAAGCCTATTTGGTAGTTTCCAAAGATGTAAAGAAACCATTTTATGTACATACAGAGAATGTGAATATTGAAGTACTAGGTACTACATTCAACATATGTGCTTATCCTGAACAGGAACATGTGGAAACGATGCTGATAGAGGGAAGTGTCAAGCTGACTACTACAGGTAATCGTGCTCATGCGGTTGTAATGAAGCCACATGAGAAGGTTGTTTATAGTAAATTGAATGATTCATTATATATTTCACCAACATCTGGCGAATTTGAAACAGCTTGGATGAGAGGAGAATTAGTATTCCGTTCAACTTGTTTCTCGGATATAATGAAGAAACTAGAGAAACGCTATGGAATGAAAATCGAAATACTAGAGAATAAATATAATTTGGACTTATTTACCGGAAGCTTTAAAGAAGATAATATTTATGATGTATTAAAAATTCTTCAAATGCATTATGATTTTACTTTTAAGGTAAAGGATGATAAAATAGTGATTAAATCAGAGTAGTAACTTTAAATTAAATCAGATGAAAGAAAGAGCGCCATAAAAAAGGGAACCGAAAAGTTGGCAGACTGACGGTTCCCCTCTAGTTAATACAATTGTGAGTATTATTTAGTATTAACCTTATATGATAATTATAATGAAAAATGTCAAGAAAGAGTGTAACTCTTTTAAATGCAACTTCTACAAAAGTAGCAATAATTATTTAATTCTGTTTTATATCTTTTTATTTTTTATTCCATTGAGCTTGTTTGCACAGCAACAGGATAAAAATGAGTATATAACATTGTCTGTGAAAAACACAAGTATACAGCATGTTTTAAACCAGGTTGAAAAGGAGACTGTATACAGATTTACTTATCGTGACACAGATTTAGCGAAGGTTGGAAAAATAACTCTTTCCGTAAAACGAATGCCTGTTGAAGCTTTCCTGAAAAAGATACTCTTATCTACAGAATTGACATATCGAAGAAGTGGAAATTCATTTGCTATTATCCGAGAAAGCAAGAAAGATAATAAGAAAGACGATGTAAGAACAATCAGTGGGATAGTGACGGATGGTTCCGATAATACGCCATTGATTGGAGCCAGTGTTAAGATTAGAGGAAAAGACGTGGGAGTAATAACAGACTTGGACGGAAAATTCTCTCTTCCGGAATGTACGAATAAAAGTATATTAGAAGTCTCTTATATAGGTTACGATAAACGCTTGCTTCCTGTAGGAGATCTGGGATTTATTGAGGTAAAAATGGGTTCTTCCAATGAATTGGAAGAAGTGATAGTTGTGGGCGCCGGAACTCAAAAAAAAGTGTCTGTGACAGGCTCTATCGCTACTGTAAAAGGATTGGAACTACGAGCTCCCAGCTCTTCTTTAACGAGTAATTTTGCAGGAAAATTGGCAGGAGTTATTTCGTCCACTACTAGTGGAGAACCAGGTTCTGTATCTGAATTTTATATTCGCGGAGTTGGAACTTTTGGTGGACGGGCTACTCCGTTAATTCTTATGGATGATGTGGAAATATCGGCAGGTGATTTGGATCGTATTCCTGCTGAATCAATCGAAAGTTTCTCAATTTTAAAGGATGCTTCTGCCACTGCTATTTATGGTGCACGTGGTGCAAATGGAGTGATGCTGATTACTACTAAAAAGGGGATGGAGAATACTCGTACAAGAATTAATGTAACAGTAGAGAATTCTTTTGTAAAGCCGATGAATCGGGTGGAGTATGTAGATGGTCCTACGTGGATGAATTTGTATAATGAAGCTTTGACTACACGTACTCCATCAGCTACTCCAAAATATTCTGATGAAGTTATAGAGTATACCCGGAATGGGATAAATCCCTATGTTTATCCGAATGTAGATTGGTATGGTCTGATGTTTAAGGATTTTAATATGAATCAACGTGCGAATATCAATATGCAGGGCGGTGGTTCAAAAGTAACTTATTACATGGGAATTCAGGCAAATCATGATACAGGTTTACTGGATGTACCGAGTACTTATTCTTTTGATAGTAATATCAACGATTGGAATTATATTTTTCAGAATAACATATCTTATAAACCTACTTCTACCACAAAAGTAGATTTGCACCTGAATGCACAGTTTGGAAACCAAAAAGGTCCTGGTATTTCTACCACTGATATTTTTAATGCTGTTTATAATGCCAATCCGGTGGCTTTTCCTGCCACCTATCCGACAGAAGAAGGCGATAACCACATTCGGTTTGGTAATTCGATACTTACTGGGTCAACTGTGAATATAAATCCTTATGCTGCTATGATGAGTTCATTTAGCGAGAGTAATTATTCGACTATAAATGCTTCTTTGCGCATCAGTCAGGAGTTTGATTTCATAACTAAAGGGTTGAGTGCAACGGTGCTTGTGAATATGAAGAGCCACAGCAGTTCTTCATACACGAATACACTTGATCCTTATTTTTATAAAGTGATGGATTATACTTGGGATCCTTCTGATCCGGAGTTTTTTTATCTTGAGTTATTACAGAAAGGAACAGATTATATTAAGCAAGGGACAATAAATCGTTATTCTGATAGAACTTTCTATTTTGATGCGCGTGTTAACTATAATCGGCGTTTTGGTGAAGATCACACAGTTTCCGGTATGTTAATGTATATGCAGCGTGAGTATCGTAGTGATGTATTGCCACAGAGAAATCAAGGGTTATCCGGACGTTTTACTTATGACTATCAGAATAAATATTTTGCTGAATTTAATTTTGGCTATAACGGGACGGAACGTTTGGCCAGTGGACACCGATTTGAGTTTTTTCCTGCAATGTCGTTAGGTTGGGTAGTGAGCAATGAGAGCTTCTGGGAACCCCTTTCAACAGCTGTTACTCACTTGAAAATTCGCGGTTCTTATGGGCTTGTAGGAAGTGATGAAACAGGACTTTCGGCTGGTGCCGCTCATTTTTTGTATATTAATAATGTTAATATCGATGGAAGCGGAATATTCTCTACCGGTCCTTATGATGGAGTTTATATATCTAAAAGAGGTCCAGGGATAGAAGGATATGCAGTGGAGAATGCTTCGTGGGAACGTGCTAAAAAATTTGATATTGGAGTTGATTTGAATCTTTTTGATCAGGTGAGCATCACTTTCGATTATTTCCATGATCGGCGTGACCGTATTTTGCAGAAGCGTGGCTCATGGCCGGTTATTATGGGATATGCTCATGCTACTCCATGGAGTAATATCGGGAAAGTTGATAATAAAGGCTTTGAATTAAGTGTGAACTGGAAGAAAGAAATAATAAAGGATATGTTTGTGGATTTACGTGGTAATTTTACATATACACAAAATAAATATGTGTATAATGATGAACCGGATTATCCTTATGTATGGCAAACGAAAACAGGTAAGCCTCTATCTTGCACATATGGTTATATTGCAGATGGGTTGTTTAAGGATGAGGATGATATACGTAATAGTCCTTCACAAAAAAATTTGGGGAGTACAGTAATGCCTGGTGATATAAAATACAGGGACGTGAATGGAGATGGTACTATTACAACCGAAGATCAGATTATGTTATCACGCTATGGGGGGATACCCCGCATCCAATATGGGTTTGGTCTGAACTGGACATATAAGAACATTGATTTCGGTGTTTTCTTCAATGGTTCCGCCAAACGTACACTGATGATAGACAACATTGCTCCGTTCTGTTCGGATGTAGGGAACCAGGACAGGAATCTGATGAAATTTATAGCTGATAATTATTGGTCGGAAGCTAATCCTAATCAAGAAGCCGCTTATCCCAGATTGGGGGTCAATAATTCTCAAATAGCTAATAATATGAAGCCTAGTAGTTTTTGGATGCGTAATGGTAATTTTTTACGTTTCAAAACGTTGGATTTAGGATATTCTTTTCCGTTCTGTCGTATCTATCTTAGTGGAGATAATTTAGCAGTATGGAGTCCATTTAAACTTTGGGATCCAGAATTATCTTATAGTGCTTATCCACTACAGCGTGCTATTAATATTGGTGCTCAGTTTACTTTTTAATCAGTTAGAAATACTTAAAAAAATATAGACTATGAAGATCATTCAACACATGTTATATTGGGCAAAAATAATATTGCCGGTCTGTTGCTTTACAGCTTGTAATTATTTGGATGTGGTACCTCCTGAAACAGCTGATTTTGATGATACGATGCGTGATAAGGATGATGCTATCGGTTTTCTTTATTCATGCTATTCTGGCACAAATTATAGTGCACCCTGTAATAATTTGGGGGCATTGGAGAGTTCTACGGATGAATTTGTGAGTCCATTGTTGTGGGGGTATCTGGGGCAACAAGTTAGTTGGGACCAACTTTCGTCTACTTATGTTTCAAACTGGGGACCGGCGGCCTTACCTTGGAGTTCTTGTTATGATTATCTAGGGCATTGTCATTTGTTTTTAAAGACATTGGATGAACTGAATCCGGTTGGTGTTTCTCAAAATGACAGGCAGCGTTGGAAAGCTGAAATTTTATTTTTACAGGCATATTATCATTTCCGTTTGTTGGAAGCGTATGGACCTATTCCTATAATTGAACATTATTATTCGCAGAATACACCTAAGTCAGAGTTTCCCGGGCGTTCTCATTTTGATTATTGTGTCGATAAAATAGTTGGTTGGTTAGATGAAGCTGCTAAGGTTTTGCCTGCAACAGTAGATGTTAATGACTTAGGCCGTGCCACTTCTGTTGCTAGTAAAGCTTTGAAGGCTAGGGTACTTTTATATGCCGCTTCTCCTTTATGGAATGGTGGTTTCCCTTTTACGGGATGGAAAAATACAAACTATGAAACACCGGGGTATGGAAAGGAGCTCGTGAGTTTGATGTATAGTCGTGATAAATGGGTACGCGCCAAGACAGCATGTCAGGAGGCATTAGATCTGGCATTGGGTGAAGGGGGGAGATCTTTGTTTGATCTTCTTACTTCAGAGAGTCTTCGGAACATGCATCAATTGAATTTGCCTAATATTCCGGGGGTAAGTGATGATTTTAAGAAAAGAGTTATGCAAATGCGTTATATGATGTGTTCTGCAGAAACAGAAGGAAATCGGGAAGTGATTTGGGGAATAGTAACAGATAGATTAAGTACTAATGCGATAGAAGCTGTTCCTCATTGGGTGGTAACAAAGAATGACGGTTCTGCTTGGGGAGGTGTGTGTGCAATGTCTCCATTACTTTATGCTGTGGAGCACTTTTATACAGCTGATGGAAAACTTCCGGAAAATGATTCGCAGTTGCCGAAAGATAGTTGGTTCGAGTCTGCCGGATATACAGGTAGAGAGGATATTATAAAATTGAATACCAAACGTGAACCTCGTTTTTATGCATGGCTATCGTTTGATGGTGATGAATTTGGACAAAAGATATGTGATGGTTCGCCTCTGATTGTACAAGTGAGAAATTCGTTAAAGCAGGGATATAATCCAAGCAAGTTTAATCGCGATAATTGTACTACCGGATATTTCCTTAAGAAATGGGCAGCTCCTAATTTGACATTTCGGAAGGATGGTGGATATAATTATCGTTCAGTACCTACTCCTTTCATTCGGTTGTCAGAGTTATATTTAAGTTTGGCTGAATGCCATGCTGCTTTAGGTGAGCAACAGTCTGCGTTGGATAATTTGAATGAGGTCCGGGAACGTGCAGGTATTTCTGTAATAGGAGCAAAAGATTTAAATGAAATGTCGTTGATGGATTGGATACGCAATGAACGTTTTGTTGAATTGTTTGCCGAAGGTCACTGTTATTACGATGCACGTCGCTGGATGATTGCTCCACAACTATTTAAGGCTGGAGTACGCGAAGGATTGAATGCAATAGAAAAGGAGAATCCTACTTTTGAAGAGTTTAACCGACGGACAAAAGTGGATCAGCCATTTCAATGGGATGATCGTATGTATTTGCTTCCTGTCAATGCTAGTGAAATTTATAATAACCCGCATTTGATACAAGCTCCTAAATATTAATTTGAAAAATGCTGAAATATGAAAAAATATATTCTGAATATCTGTCTGCTAGGATGCCTGGGGCTACTTATATCTTGTAATGATCTGGATGGAAAGTATGACGAACTGGTTCCGGATGAATATCATAAGATCTTATCAATAAAGGAAACAGGCTCACAAGAGGTTATAATGTCTGTGGAAGAAGAGGTATACGAGTATCAGTTGACAGTAATAAAAGGTGGTTTACGCAAGGATCTGGAGGCAAATGCTTCCTTGGAAGTGCTTACACAGAATGAAGTAGATGTAGAGTATAATGATAAACAGGGGACTAATTATCAGGTCTTGTCTAAGGACATGTATATGATAGTAGATGAGTCTGTATCTATTTCTGGAGATGAAACAGGAAAAACCATTAATGTTACTTTTAAGCCCAAGAAAATCTATGGTGCTGTTAAAGAGGGAGGAGATGGTGTGGAATATGTGTTACCGGTGCGTTTAGTTAGTGCCAGCGATTCAGTTAATGCTGATAAGAATAGGGTACTACTTCGATGCAATGTATCTCCTGTAGTTGTATCGTTTGGGGAGAGTAGGGAACAATTGATATTAAACAGTGCTGAAATATCTCATATAGTGCCGGTTAGTATTGTGAAAAAGGGTGCTTTGGCTACTGATGTACAGTTGGAGTTGATTTCTCAATCTGATTTGGATGAAAAATATAGTATTCCTGAAGGAATAGCATATAAAGTTTTGGAATCTGATATGTATGAATTGCCGAATAAACTTATTTCAATGGGTGCATCTGCAACAAATGTGGTTGCTAATATAACTTTTTATCCGGATAAAATTTATGAAGCTAAAAAGAATAATAGTGGAGTGATTTATGTATTGCCTGTCAGATTACTAGCTCTTTCTGAAACAGCTAATACAGATAAAGATGAAATGCTGTTGATTTGTGGTTTCCACACTTATACAAATACGGAAGTGACAGACAAATCGAAGTGGAAGGTTGCTTATGGAACATTAACTTATGAACCGTGGGGGCATGCTTATTCTTATCTGTTCGATAGTAATACTTCTAATAATTTCGGTTGGATGGGATATGTAAATGATAGTCATGGCGGGAATTATGGAAATCCGTATATTGCAATTGATCTTGGGGATCCTTATTTCATTGCGCAATTAGGTGTGTTCTCAAAATGGGATGTAAGAGCAGGTGGTGTTAATTTCTATATTACTACTGATGATATAAATGTTTCCTTATCTGATAATGACTGGAATATACTTTCAGGGTATCAAGGAGAAGGGGATGAATATCGAGGACTACATAATCGTCTGAAAGAGTATGATGCTACTGTCAACTGGATAAAGGTTGCTTCTATAAATATTCCAGAGGATGGTCTGTATTGGGGAGAAATACCGAATGATATGCTTGATAATCAGTTGCGAACTCAATATGTGAAGATGGAGGTTATTCCAAGTGGTAATGCTGACCGTACGGCAATTTGGGAGTTTTCTATGAAGAAAGTGACTTCTGTTGACGGACAGCCAATTGATTAAGACAATTTCCCATCATCGTATGAAATGATGATTACGATGATGGGATTTATAAATATTACATTTTATGTTCTTGCATTTAAATATACAAAGGATGAAAATTGCTAAACTGGTTATTTTATTTGTGGGGTTATTACCATTCTGTGAAATGGATGGGCAGTCTCGTTGGCAGATTCAATCGGATCAATCGATAAAATGGAGTATAGGACAAAATATTCCCCATTATGATCATATAGAAATGGGGGGGGAAAAGGTCGCTACCGTGCTTCGTTATGGTGTGAATACTGATGGTGCTTTTTCTTTGGAACGTTCGGTGATATGGCCTATGTTGCGTACAGTTCCTAATGATACTCATGCTAGCTTGACTCGTCGTTTTTCTGTTGACTTTTTAGCTATGTTACAGGTAAATGGATTAACCTTGAATAATGAGCAGGTAAAGTCAATACAATTGGATGGAAAGTTGACGGTAGTCAGTGAGTTTACAATCGGACATACAAGAGGAACCAAGGCAGGTGGAGAACTTGTTCCTGCAATAGAATTAACTCGCGTTTTCTTTCCTTCTGTTGACAAGCCGATGTTGTGCGAACGATACACTGTTAAGAATATAGGAAATGAAAAGGTGGAAGTATTGCTTCCTCATTCTCGTGTTGTGTATCAGACAAGGCCGGATCAGGGAGTGGATGGAAGTTATACATTAGTAGCTTCTACTGTTGTAGGTAAAGTGGAGGCTTTTCTACTTGGAAGTGGTGAATCCATCACTTTTGGGGCGTCGGTTCAGGCTTATAAAAGAGGTCAGACAGAACTATTGCCGGATGTAGAGGCAGAGCTTCGTTCACGAGATAGCTTTATAGAGCAGGTATGGAATAGCCTGGAATTTTGTTCTCCTGACACAATTTTGAATACAGCTTTTGCTTTTGCTAAAATCCGTGCATCGGAAAGCATTTATCGTACAAGTGGTGGATTAATGCATGGACCGGGTGGTGAAGCTTATTATGCAGCAATTTGGGCAAACGATCAGGCGGAATATGTTAATCCTTTTTTCCCTTTTCTTGGGTATAAAATAGGTAATGAGGCAGCTATCAATTCTTATCGGCATTTCGCTCGTTTTATGAATCCAGAATACAATCCGATTCCGAGTTCAATAATAGCAGAAGGAAAGGATATCTGGCATGGTGCCGGTGACCGTGGAGATGCGGCGATGATTGCTTATGGTGCAGCACGTTTTGCTTTGGAATTAGGAGATACTGATGTTGCAAATGAATTGTGGCCTCTGATAGAATGGTGTCTGATGTATTGTAAACGAAAACTTAATGCTGAAGGTGTGGTAATTTCAGATACTGATGAGATGGAGAATCGCTTTCCGGCAGGAAATGCAAATCTTAATACATCTACTTTATACTATGACGCTCTTCTTTCTGCCAGCTATCTAAGTAAAGAACTAGGAAAATCTGTATCACTATCTAATGGCTATCGGAAAGAGGCAGAGATATTAAGAAAGAATATAGCTCATTATTTTGAAGCGAATATAGAAGGGTATGAAACATATTGTTATTATAAAGGTAACGATGTGCTTCGTTCTTGGATATGTGTGCCATTAGTAGCTGGTATTTTCGACCGTAAAGAGGGGACTATTAATGCATTACTTTCTCCAAATTTATGGACAGAGAATGGTTTATTATCACAAACGGGAACCTCTACTTATTGGGATCGTCCTGCTTTGTATGCTTTAAGAGGTATTTATGCTGCTGGTGAGCGTGAGAAAGCCACCCGGTATTTGCAACGTTATTCCGTGCAACGATTATTAGGCGATCATGTACCTTATCCGATCGAAGCCTGGCCGGAAGGTAATCAGCGTCATTTGTCAGCAGAAAGCGGTCTTTATTGCCGAATAATTACGGAAGGTATATTTGGTATCCGGCCAATGGGGCTACATGCATTTATGTTGACTCCCCAACTTCCGGCCGAATGGAATTTTATGGAACTCAAAAATGTGTATGCTTTTGGTACAAAGCCTTTTAATATTCGTGTTATTCGGCATGGTGACAGGATCAAGACAGTAATAGAGAGGGAAGGAAAGGTCTGGAAATCATATTCTTCAATGGTTGGAAAATCCATCCAGGTGCGATTAAAATAATATAATAACCATCTAATAAATAATATCATGAGAAATTTTAGTTATCGTCTATGTCTTATATATTTCTTGCTGTTTGTAATGGTATCAACAGTTAGTAGTGCTTGTAGTAATGAAGAGCGAACTTCAGTAATAAAGAATGAGGAAGATGAAGAATTTATTGATAATATTTCGGGAGAGAAATATGACTATACAAAGACTGGAAAACCGGAACGTCCCTATATGCTTTCTTATCATACTTCTATGTTGATGAAAATGTTTCTTGCACAACCTGATCCTCAAGGAGGTACTATTAAGAAATTGGACTATAATGATGTCTTAGAAAATGTGAAGAAAATAGATAATTTAACGCGTGGCATTACGAAAGTAGTATATTTGGTAGGCTGGCAGTTTAATGGACATGATGACAAATACCCTGCCTTTAATGTGTTTAATGAAGCATTAAAAAGACCGGAGGATAAGACTGCTCGTGATAGCTATCTTTGGTTGAAAAAGGAAGCTGCCAAGTATAATACGATAATTTCTGTTCATATCAATTTGACAGATGCTTATACGAATAGTCCTTTGTGGCATACGTATGTGAAAAAGGATTTACTTTGTAGGAATGCGGATGGTACTTTCTTACAATGGGGATCTTATAATAATATGCCAAACTTTCAAGTATGCCTGATTAATGAATGGAAGAAAGGATATACTAAGAAACGTATAGACGAAGTGATAGAGCTGTTGGACTTAACTTCTTCAAAGACGGTACATATTGATGCATTT
Source organism: Bacteroides sp. OM05-10AA (assembly GCF_003439055.1). Lineage (NCBI taxonomy): Bacteria > Pseudomonadati > Bacteroidota > Bacteroidia > Bacteroidales > Bacteroidaceae > Bacteroides > Bacteroides sp. OM05-10AA. The sequence continues at coordinate 108,870 of NZ_QSUR01000007.1, read as the reverse complement.
GAGCCTCGCGAAAGTCCTTTTCATGGATATTCGAAAGAAATGACGACCGAGGTTATGAGGAAAATTTTTCGTTATTGGAGGGATAAAGGGATAGATGTAACAAGTGAGTTCTATAAGGGTTATCAACGCACTGATGCTTTTTATGGTTTACAACCGGCAGCATGGTATAGCGATCTGACTCCTGAAGAACGTTGTACAATTAGTCCGGCATTGGCTTGCGGCGGACGTAGTGGTTTGTATGGGACCATATGGGATACAGCTTTTTTATTTGGTGATAATATGCATGGTGAAGAAATAATAAGTACAAATACGAATTTTGCGGAATTTAAAAAGCAATTTTGTATAACTACTTTGCAATGGGCTTACTTGAATCAACATAAAGTAGAAAGTTATAATGCTGATACTAAAACTGTAATCTATTCCGATGGATTAGTTGTAAACGGACAAAATAAAACGCTTATAAAAGACGGAAACCTAGTACGTCGGGATAATAATTTGTTTATCCCTGTAACATGGATAAAAGACCACAAGGAGATTATCGCTTTTTCAGAGAAAGGATACTCTTCTATGAAATGGACGTTGCCTTCTAGTTGGAATGGAATAAAACAGGTGACAATATATCCTGTAACGGAAAAAGGATTAGGGGAAGCTCAAGTTCTAGCGGTTAGCAATGGACAGATTACTTTGGCACTGAATGCAAACGAAATGTATTCAATACAACCTGTGGAATAAATAGAATTATCATTTAATATTTGAACTCTATATGAAAATTATAAAATCTCGGATTCTTTCGGGAATAGTAATGATTTTGTTATTGTTAGGTTGCAATAATAAAGAAGTACACTGTGTTGATAAGAATGAGTTGCGCGCTCCTGCTTATCCTTTAGTAACGATAGATCCTTATACTAATGCTTGGTCCTTCGGGGATAATTTGTATGATTCTTCTTTGAAACATTGGACAGGACAAGATTTTCCTTTGATAGGTGTTGTCAAAGTAGATGGAGTACCGTATCGTTTTATGGGGATAGAGGATTATGATCCGATGATGAGTACGAATGGTGATGTTCCGGGTTTGTCCACTGAAGGAGATAGTATGTCCTATTTTACACAGACAGCTCGCCAACTTTCTGTTGATGTACAGCCGACAAGGACGATTTATCAGTTTGTTTGTGGCCCGGTTCAATTAGATTTGACCTTTATTGCCCCTCTTTTGATGGATGATCTTGAGCTTGTGGCCCGTCCGGTAAATTATCTTTCTTATGAAATGAAAACTGATGATGGTCAAATGCACAATGTAGAACTTTATATAGAAGTGTCTCCACATTGGGCTATGAATCTGTCAAACCAGTCGTCTGTTTCAGAGACTTTTACTAAAGATGGTTTTGTTTTTCTTAAAAGTGGTACGAAACAACAGAATATACTTGGGACGAAGGGAGATGATGTTCGTATTGACTGGGGATATTTCTATTTAGGCACCGATAGGCATAATACTCTTGCTGCTGTTGGAAACCGTAATACACTCCGTGAAAATTTTTTAAAGGGAAATACTGACTTTTATGCTAGTGCGGCTAATACTAAAGGAGAAAATCAACGAATGGCTTTAGTTTGTTCTTTGGGAACTATTAGAAAGTCAGAGGGGCGTTTTTTAATTGGATATGATGATATATTTTCAATTCAGTATTTTGGGGAGAACTTGCGCCCTTACTGGAATCGGAAGGGAACAGAAACAATTCTATCTCAATTTCATAAGGCGAATTCGGATTATGAGAAATTGATGAAGAAATGCATAGCTTTCGATTATCAATTAATGAAAGAGGCAACTGAAGCAGGAGGACGTAGATATGCAGAGCTTTGTGCCTTGGCATATCGTCAGGCAATTTCGGCACATAAATTGGTAGAGGCTCCTAATGGAGATTTACTGTTCCTTTCAAAAGAAAATTCCAGTAATGGATCTATTGGCACAGTGGATATTACTTATCCTTCAGCTCCTTTGTTTCTGCTTTATAATCCGGAACTAGTTAAGGGTATGTTGAATCCTATCTTCTATTATAGCGAGAGTGGTAGATGGACTAAACCGTTTGCTGCTCATGATGTCGGAACTTATCCACTTGCTAATGGTGAGACATATGTTGGAGAAATGCCCATAGAAGAATCTGGTAATATCTTAATTTTAACTGCGTCGATTGCCGCTGTAGAGGGAAATACTGATTATGCCCGAAGACATTGGAAAACATTAACAGCGTGGGCAGATTATTTACTTTATAACGGCCTTGATCCTGCGGACCAACTCTGTACAGATGATTTTGCCGGGCATTTGGCTCATAATGCAAATCTTTCTATAAAAGCAATTTTAGGGGTAGCTTCTTATGGTTATCTGGCTGGTAAGCTAGGCTATAAGGAACAAAGTGAAAGCTATATACAAAAAGCAAAAGAAATGGCTCTGGAATGGGTAAAGATGGCTGATGATGGTGATCATTATAAATTGGCATTTGACAAACCGGGAACATGGAGCCAAAAGTATAATTTGGTGTGGGATAAACTGATGGATTGGCATATATTTCCAGATAAAGTAAGACAGACAGAAATACCTTATTATCTTTCAGTACAGAATAAATACGGTCTACCATTGGATAACCGTGAAACTTATACCAAAACTGACTGGATTATGTGGACGGCTACTTTGGCTTCGGATATGGAAACATTCGAAAAATTTGTTGATCCTGTTTATTTGTTTATGACTACAACTCCAGATCGTGTACCGATGACTGACTGGATGTATACGGATCGACCCGAAGTGAAAGTATTCCGTGCACGTTCGGTAGTTGGTGGCTATTATATGAAAATGCTGGAGAGACGTTTAAAAGGTGAATAAAATAAATAATTCGATTGATAAAATGAAAATCAAGTATCAACTGTTGTTATATATTTTGTTGTTACCTGTAGTAAGCTGGGGACAAAAAGTATTATATGTGCAGTCGCCAGATAGGAAAATTGAACTTCAGGTTATGATAGGTCAAGAATTGGAGATCGCTATTATTCGGAATGGGACGACAGTACTTCAACCGTCTGCGATTGGTATGGATGTCCGTTTTATAGGAATATTAGGAGAAAATCCAAAACTAAAAAGTGTAAGCCGACGTTCAGTGACGGAAAAATTATCATCTCCTATATATATAAAAGATGAGGTTGATAATATTTATAATGAATTGACTGCTAGTTTTAGAGGTAATTATTCGGTTGTTTTCCGTTGTTATAATCAGGGAGTTGCTTATCGTTTTGTAACTGATTTCAAGGAGAGGGAGATTGTTATTAATAATGAGAAGGCTGTTTTTCATTTCCCATCAGGAACTAAAGGGTATGCTGCTTACAGTAATTATGGAGATGATAACGACTTGTCTAGTCAGTATTTAAATTCTTTTGAGAATACTTATGATAATCAATTGTTGTCTCAACTGAATAGTAGACGGTTGATTTTCTATCCTTTTTTAGTGGAACTACCGGATAAATTTGAAAAGATATGTATTACGGAAAGTGACCTGCGCGATTATCCTGGTATGTTTCTGCAAAGTAGTCCTGATAGCTTTTCAATGAAAGGTGTTTGGGCACCTTTACCAGAGAAAACAGTGCAGGGAGGGCATAATCAACTACAGCAAATAGTGGTGAAACGTTATGATTATATTGCCCACACTAATGGAAAGCGTACATTTCCTTGGAGAATATTTACGATAGCTGAACAGGATAGGGAATTGTTGGATAATGATTTGGTTTACTTGTTGGCTACACCTTCCGTACTAAAAGATATTTCATGGATTAAGCCTGGTAAGGTCGCTTGGGATTGGTGGAACGATTGGAATATCTCCAAAGTGGATTTTCGAGCAGGAATTAATAATGAGACATACAAATATTATATTGATTTTGCTGCTATAAATCAGATTAAGTATGTAATTTTGGATGAAGGTTGGGCAGTAAACCAGCAAGCGGATATGTTGCAGGTTATTCCTGAAATTGATTTGACAGAGTTAGTCTCTTATGCTAAAAGTAAGAATGTAGACATTATTTTATGGGCTGGTTATTGGGCATTTCACCGGGATATGGAAAAAGTGGTGAAGCACTATGCAGAAATGGGAGTGAAAGGTTTTAAAGTAGACTTTCTGGATAGGGATGATCAGGATATGATTCGATTTATGTGGGAAGCAGCGGAATTATGTTCCAGATATCACATGATTCTTAACTATCATGGTGCTTGTAAACCTTTTGGTATTCAACGGACTTATCCGAATGTGATGAATTTTGAAGGGGTACATGGATTGGAGCAAATGAAATGGAGACCAATAGAATGTGATCAGGTTACTTATGATTTGCAATTTCCGTTTATACGAATGATGGCAGGACCTGTGGATTATACACAAGGAGCTATGCAGAATGCTGTTCGGGGAGGTTTTTATCCGGTTTATAGTAACCCAATGAGTCAAGGTACGCGATGTCGTCAAATGGCGGAGTATGTAGTCTTTAATTCTCCTTTGAATATGTTATGTGATTCACCTACCCGGTACATGAAAGAACAAGAATGCACTGATTTTATATCATCTGTTCCTACAGTTTGGGATGAGACGCGCTCGTTGGACTGCAAACTTTCTCATTATATTCACATTGCTCGTCGTAAAGGAGATGTATGGTATGTAGGGGGGATGAATGATTGGTCGATTCGTGAGACTCTGGTTGATTTGTCTTTTTTGCCGAATGCAGATTATTATGTAGAAATCTTTTGTGATGGTTTAAATTCGGATAGAAATGCTTCCGACTATCGTAAAGTAATAAAAAAGTTACCAGTTGATAGGAAGCTTAAAATTGTAATGTATCCGGGAGGCGGATATGCGATAAAGATAAAGCCATGTGAATAGATGAGGATAAAGAGGAATAAAAAAAGTGGAAGCCCAAACTGGCTTCCACCCTCTCTCTCTTTTGCATATTACTCATTTTACTTATTCAGTTCAATACCTTTATTCTGTAAAGTGATGTTCATCAATGCAGCATACTTGGCATACTGTTCAGCACTAAGAGTCTTTCTCATCAGCTTCAAGTTACCATAAACAGCGTTACGCAATTTAGCTTCTTTATCTTTCTTTGCTGTTGTGGCTCTTGACATCTGTTCGGAGAAATAATCGCAGATGTTTGCAACCTCTTCACTCTGAACTGAATTCAAGTTCAAATATTTACCTAATTTACTAACATTGATGTTACCTTCCCATTTTGCAGTTGTAGGTTGATTTCCGGCTGCAAATGTTGTAGCAGCAAGGCAGAGCGCTGCCACTAATGTTAATCCTAAACGTTTCATAATACCTACTTTTTTAATTGTTATACCTAAAAACTATTCCTAAAAACAAATCTAATACCTATTGAAAATTAGTCTAAGCGCTTAGTTTTTCTTTTTACCTATGCAAATATAAGAATATGTTTTATAGCATAAAAATAAAGAGAAGGAAAAGATTCTATTTAGCCTCATTTCTTGATGTAAGTCAAGAGATGGTATGCTTTTTGATACAAAAGTGGTTCTTTATGAAACATATTTGTAATACGTGTGCGAAAACGATAGTGAAAATAATCTGCTTTTTAGGATTTATTCCTATTAAAATGATATTGAACAAAGGAACGTGACTAGGAAAGGAACACTGAAATCAACAACAAAACCATGGAAAATAGAAATGATTACAAATTCTTTTCCCGAATATCGGGTAATAATAGGAAGAGTGGTATCCATTGTAGTGGCTCCACCAACAGAAATAGGGGCTAGCTTTCCGAAATACTTCACTAATAATGGCGCACACAGCAAAGCGATGATTTCACGCATGATATTGGAAAGTAACGCAATAGTTCCCAATTCGGGACCTTTGTATTCGGTAATGAAAATGCTGGAAAGTGAATAATAGCCAAATCCGGCTCCGACTGCCATACAGTCTAAAGGACCTCGTTGGCTCATAAAGGCTCCTGCTACGGCGCAACCTGCTAATGTGCCAATGATCGTCATGATGGGAAGGAATACAAGCCGCGGATTCAGGGAGCGAAAACTCTTCAAAGTATTCGGATCGTTGCCGATACTGATGCCTACGCAGAACATGAGTCCGCAGAGGGCATAGTAACTGAGCTTGCTGTCGGTGAAGTCGTATGGAATAAGATGATAAACTCCACAAAGAGTACCGATAATGAAGAAAGAGACGATAATCAAACTACCTTTCATGCTTTTGTTTCCTTTCCTCCATTCCATTTATATAATAGGTACCATAATCCCCAGGCACATAACGTACTTCCTGCAACGGCAGCTACCGTGATGATAATAGCTTCCAGTCCGAGAGTATGCAAACCTTTGATAATAGATTCGTTACCTCCTACATCTATTCCTAGAAGAAAGAGGAGAATCCATATAAGAAGAGTAATTATCTTGTGTATCCATGATAGTCTTTTACTGCGTAACAAGTAGCCAAAAAGCATGCCTGTCAGCATAATTCCAATAATGATAAACATAGTTAGTGCCTGCTTTTTGGCTGCAAAGATAGTATTAAATGTATATCCCGACTAATCTCCTCCACGATTTCTTTCGTAGCCATTGACAAACATTCGGTCATATCATCCAGACAAGCGGCATTGGCGGACGGTGAATCTTCGAATCTTTGCGCTTTGGTAGTTTGCTGATATTCTGTAGAGTAAGTTTTATCAAGCAGGCAATCTTCCTTTTGAGTGAGGCGGATAGAAATGGCAAGACTGGAAGCTGCCGGGCGAATTTTGTTATTGACAACCTCCAACATTTCTCCCTCAAACCAAGGGATGCTTGACTGGTTGAGTTTGATTCTGCCACACGTCTCATTCTTTCTGATTTTTACTTCCAGCCGATAGGCGGAATCGGGAATCATTTTTCCTTTCTGATTATCTATCAGATGACAGCAGGTGCTACTGTTACATTCGGTAAGCAGTGCCTCCGTCAGAAATTCCCGATAGAGTTGGGTGAGAGAAGACTCTCCTAACCGAAGATGGAAAAGCTCGCCTTCATAGTTATATAACAGTAGCGGAATATATGCAGACTTTTTTCGTTTCACGCTGGTGTAATAATCCATGTTGGAATAGTCGATGAAGTCCAGATATACGGTTTGATCTGCTTTCTCCTGATAGATAGGAGAAGTGAGCTCGTAATACAAGCTGGATTTTAAGGCTTGTATTTCCCTTAGCATACTCCGGCTGCTTCGGCAGGAACAGAACAGCGGTAATGCGATGAGTATAAATAGCAGGTGATGAGTTTTCATATCCATGGCTTTTCTATATGAATGATTTTGCTTGTCTCCGTACTGATCCCGACAATCCCGACCCCTCCGTGCACATTGCCGGGATATTTGATTGGTTCGTTTATTGTCTCATCATAAGCGTCGGAATCTGCCAGGTTGAGTGCTTTCAGATAGTAATATTCGGTTTCTGTAATGCTTAACAGGCGCACAATAATATCCATCTTTACATTCGTTCCATATTTGGAAAGCCCCTCAACATTTGTCTGGTTGTAGACTGTCATGGTATAAGATGTATCTTTGAATCGTGAGTCATCGAATACGCCATATATATTCTTTACGGTGTCGAACATGCCATTATCTTCGTCATCGCTGTTGGTAGGCTGTCCGTCCGTCAATACAACATCTTCGCGGGATATAAAATGATAACGGTGTGTGGTTTTAGTGACATATTCGCCTATTTCATTATTATAGTCTTTCACTGTCATTTGCTTATCCATGATAAGTCGATAGAAATTATTTTCGTCGGGGCGATCTTTGATGTTGATTTTATACCGGAGATAATTCTGTGTATAATAATACTGTGTCAGTGGAACAGTGACCGTATCGATATCAGTAATTTCGTGGGGACGCTGTGGAACGGTAACTTCAGCCCATGCGTGATACTGCCCGTCGTCAGTGAGAGCGTCGATACGTACTACATCTCCGGGAGAGAATTTGCCGGAAATATTGAAGCGGCATTGCATATCTCCTTCCGCCTGTGGTGGGAGCGGACGTAAACTTTCTGACAACTGTCCGTTAACACGTACTTCCACGGTGGCTTTTTCTGCATGAGTGGCATATCCTCTTCCCGTGAAATTGAGGTAAAGAACATTGGTCAGACTATCTGCGTTGATTAGTGCATTCATCACTAGTTTGGGTGGATTGTCCTTTACACTAAACGGGAGTTCGTTTTCGCAAGATACTGTTGTCAGTAATGCTATTAACAGGATAAATGGATAATATATACGAGTTCTCATAATGGGTTTAGAATTTATAAGTGTAAGTGAATGATGGAATTAATGGAAGTATAGTATACTTCTTGATAATCGGTTTGTAGGGATCGTTTTTGCTGGTGCTGCGATATACAAATGTAGGGTTCATCGCATTATATGCATTATACAGACTGATATTCCAGGTACGCATACCATGTTTGGTCTTTTTGTTGAAATTGACTCCCACATTCAACCGGTGACTGGCTGGTAACCGGTAATTATTACGATGCTCCACATACGAAGCTTCTCCGATGATGGGTGAAGTTATGCCTGAATCAAAATAATCTCCATATCCATATCCTCCTCCAAATCTGTTGTTTGTGCCGTCGCTAGGACGGATGACAGCGGTTTTCTCTTCAGGGATTGTACTTGTTCCACCTGTATAAAACACCCAGGAAGCACCGATGTCGATACGTTCGCTGAACTTATGGTTGATTGTCAGGTTGATATTGTGTCTTCGATCATATTTATATGGAAACCGTTCACCGTTGTTGATACCGCCTTTGGCAAACTGACGGTCACTTTTGGACAAAGTGTAGGACAGCCATCCCGTCGTTCTTCCAAGTGTCTTCTGTGCCATAAACTCAATACCTGCCGAACGTCCCTTGCCCATTTCCACTTTATTTTCCCAACCGGCAGAAGAACCGAAGAAGCTGACTCCTTCTTTATACTCCAATACATTATACATATCTTTATAATAGCCTTCTACCGAGAATTCCCATCCCTCGATTCCCGTATAGTATCCGCCTAATGAATATTGGTGAGAGCGCATCGGTTTGATTTTTTTAGTCACGGGAACCCATAAGTCCGTAGGCATTGCGATTGGCATGGATGATAACAGATGTACGTATTGGCTCATTTGTGTATAAGAGGCTTTCAGAGTTACGTCTTTCCCTAGTTGATAACGGGCGGAAACTCGTGGCTGCAAAGAAGAATAACTCTGCTTCTGTACCTGAAACAAGGAGAGGTGTAATCCAAGATTCAGACGCAGACGGTCATTCACCTTGATGTTGTCTTCCAGATAAGCCGATAGCTCATGCCCGTAAATCCGGCTGTTGGCGATGCTGTGGTAAGTGGTGTCTCGATCTACTTTGTCTCCTGTTTTCTCGGAGATCTTGGATGTCATGACCTCCGGACGGAACCGATGATAGATATATCCTGTACCAAATTTAATGTGGTGTGCGGGAGACGGGTTATAATCGAAATCAATCTGATAGCTCCAGTCATTGATTCCCGAACGATAATCGGCTGAATATCGGTTGATTATCGAAGCTCCCATACTGTTAGCATATTTATTGTTGTTGTATGAGTTGACGTCGAATAAATAGTTGTTGTAAGAGATAGTCGTGTTGCTGAACAGACGGTTGTTGAATATGTAGTTCCATCTGGCGGAAACAATGGTATTTCCCCAATTCATTGTACTTCCATCTTTGGAGTCGGTATCCCCATCATAATTGGCGGCAAAATGATCTTTCCCGTTGTAAACGCTTAGATAGATACGGCTCCGGTCGGAGAATTTATGATTGATTTTGGCATTGATGTCATAAAAGTAATAACCATATTCTTCTCCATCCGGCATAAATGGCTTGGCGATGAGATCGGCATACGAACGTCTGGCGGAAATGTTGAAAGAGGTTTTTCCTTTCACAATCGGGCCTTCCAGATTGATTTTGCTGGTTAGTAATCCGATACTAAGCGTACCGTGGTATTTCTGCATGTCTCCGTCATTGGTACGGACATCAATGACGGAAGAAAGCCGTCCGCCGAAACGTGCCGGAAAGGAACTTTTGAATAGTGTTACCTTTTTGACAGCCTCCGGAGTAAAAACCGAAAAGAATCCGAACATGTGGTCTACATTGTATACAGGAGTCCCATCCAGTAGAATAAGATTCTGGTCCGGACTGCCGCCGCGTATATACAGTCCGGCTGAACCGTCTACTCCTGCCTGTACGCCAGGCATCAGCTGGATGGCTTTCATGACATCTGCCTCTCCCAGTATGCTCGGCGTATTTTTAATCTGTGTCATCGGAATTTCGATAGAGCCCATCTGGGTGGCTACGGTGCCCGTTTCAGTTTTATCGGAAACGATCACTACCTCCTGCAACTGCGTGTTTCCCTGCATGCGGATATTCAGCAATGTATCTTGTGAGAGCGTAAAATGATGCGCTTCTGTGGCATAACCCAGATAGGAGAAACGCAGTTCGGTTTCTCCTTCGGGCAAAGTGATGCTGTAAAAACCGTAAGGATTGGTGGTTGTTCCTTGATTCTGATGACTCTCAATGATATTGGTTCCAATCAACGTCTCGGAAGACGTTCCATCTGTGACATATCCGCTGATAGTGAACTTACGGCCTACGGTTTTTGATTCTTTTTTCTTTTGCAGTAGAATATGGCGGCCGGTGAACTGATAACTGATCTGTTCATTTTTGAATACGAGATCAAGTATTTCACGCAACGGCTTATCCTTTACCTGCAAATTGATTTTATGTTTGATGATAATTTCCTCGCCATAGATAAAAGAATATCCGGTTGAGTTTTCAATCCGTTTGACGAATTCTTTTAGTGTGGCGTTTCGTAGTGTCAGCGAAAGCCGGGCTTCCGCATTTTGTGCATATATTTGCGTGGTGATAAGGAGCGCCACCCCTATCAGAACAATGGCTCTGATAGGGAAGCGATCTTGGAATATTATATTCATCTTAGTCTGGTTTAGCAGTGATAATAATCTGTTTATTGTTTTGTGAGTAGTTGAAATAACCGGCGTTGTGTAATACAGATAAAATGGTTGCCAGATCTTCTCCATCGCGGAATCGTGCTGTGATCCGGTAATTTTGCAAAGTCGTATCGGCTATATGGATCGTCGCTCCGAATGAGTTGGACAGTTCGCGGGCAATCTCCTGTAAAGGCAGGTCGTCGAATATAAACTCTCCCTGTCGCCAGGAAATTTCATCTTCTGCGTTCTCTAAAACCTTGCGGGTGAGTTTTTCTTCTACCTTATTATATATAGCAATCTCGTTAGGCTTCAAAATCATACAGACAGATTTACTTTTATTGCTGACTGCTACCGAGCCGGACAATAACGTTGTCTTTACATCCGGATTGTCATGATATGCATCTACATTGAAATGGGTTCCCAACACTTGAACGTCAATCGTTTCAGTCTGCACGATAAACGGATGCTTTGGGTCCTTGCTTACTTCAAAATAGGCTTCCCCATTTAGCTCCACTTCCCGTTTGTCCGATTGGAACTTTTCCGGATAAGAAAGCGAAGAATAATGGTTGAGCGTGACGGAACTACCATCAGGAAGACGGACTGTACGTGTCTCTGCCAGAGTGGAAACCGTTTGTATTGCAGCAGGTTGCATATATAAATAAGCTGTCCATACCGATAGGCAAAGTAGAACTACTGCCGCTGCTGCCGAGAAGGTGCGTATCAAAGTCAGGCGCCGGGTATGCGACTTCAGTCTTTTTTCTAGTTCCGGGTAACTGGCTGTTGCTGAAAAACGCCCTCGCGGTGAACGCGTGGAAGCAATGAGCTGATTCAGTATTTCTTCTAATTCCGTATCGGTGTGTTTCATATTTTTTCTGTATTACTCTTGATCCATTATTTTCGTTTCAACAGAATGGTCAGTTTGCTGATCCCTCCTTCTTTCCATTGGGGAGTGCAGGATAAAGTGACATTCTGTTTATTCAATACCATCTGTTTGGGATAGATTTTAATGATAGTCGTAGCTGACTTCTTACCCGCTTTGATGATTACTTTCTTTTCCGTCAGTTGTATGACTGCGGCTTGCCCTGTCATCGGAGGAGGTGCGGCAAGTACTACCGTTCGGTCTTCTTTCGCTTTCTCCATTGCCACAATTTTAATTTCCAATTCACACTCTGATTTGTCTCCTTCACATTCTACCGTTTCCTTCGAATGTTCGAATCCTGCATAGTCTTTGGGCAAATTGTCGTTGTCATTGTTGCATGAAAACAGGCACAGGCAAGTTGATAGAAGAACAAGGAATCCAATGTTTGCGTCATTTAGCTTTTTCATTTTTCTGTCTTTTTTAGTGATTGATTTATTTGTTGATAAAGACCGGAGGTTGACAGAAACTCCCTACGCTCTTTTTCTAAATAATTGTTAATCTATTTCTGCCCGGCTAATCATCTCTTTGAGTCGTGTGGTTGCCTTCTGAAGTTGTGCGTCCACTGTATTCATGCTGATGCCTAATTCTTCCGCTACTTGTGCATAACTTTGTTTTTCTTCGCGGATGCGAATGAATACTTCCCTGCAACGTTCCGGAAGCCGGTCGAGTGCCTTTACGTAAAGAGCAAATAATTCTTCACTGATGAGTGATTCTTCCGGCGAATAGCTCTGTTCCTGTGGCTCCGGCAGAGAATCGGGATGAATGTAAGTGTGTTTTGATTCTTTTTCCAGATAATTGAGCGAAGCATTCTTGACGAGAATGAAACAATAATCTTCAATGTTTCTCACATCAAGTAAATTGCTACGCTGTTTCCATAGTTTCAGAAATACGTCGAGAACGATTTCCTGCGACCATTCTTCCTGCTTCACATAGTAGTAGGCTATGCGGAAGAGGCGATCGTAAGTCATGTTGTAAAAGTCCCGGAAAGCAGTTTGCGAATCCAGTTCTTTCATTTGCCGCAATAACTTTCTAACTTCTGATTCGGTCATCGGCTTGCTGTTTGTTTTGTTAATCTACCCAAAGTAAATCACTCATTATACTGTCGGAGATGAAAATACCTTCACGAGTCAAGCGTAAGGCTCCATCGTGTTCTTCCAGTTTTCCATTTTTCAGATAAGGCGCAGCCATTCTCTGGCAATACTCCCACATCTCATTGCCGAACATCTGTTTCAGCTTTTCTATAGGCGTTCCCCATACAGTACGTATGGTAGTGATAATAAATTCATTGTAGCGGGTCGTCTGGTCCAGATACTCTATTTCAAAAGCACGACTGCCTTCCTCTATACCTTTTATATATGTATCGATGGAAGAAACATTCCATTCCCGTGTCATCCCGTCAAAAGAATGCGCCGACGGTCCGCACCCTAGATAAGGTATTCCTTTCCAGTAAGAACTGTTGTGACGGGAGTACTTGCCCGGACGGCAGAAATTCGAAATTTCATAATGTTCAAATCCCGCTTTCTGCAAATGCTCTATCAGTAACGTGAAAAAATCTAAACTGGAATCTTCGTCCACCTCCGATATCTGATGTTGTTTTAACATATTATATATAGGTGTATCTTCTTCGTAAATCAGATGATAAGCGGAAATATGCTCCACGTTCAGACTGACAGCCTGACGAAGATCATTCGCCCATCGTTCCTTGGTTTCTCCCGGTAATCCGTAGATAAGGTCGATACTTATATTTTGAAAATCGGCTTCCCGACACCTGTGAGCAGCTTCGATAGCTGTACGGGCATTGTGACGGCGTTTCAATAGTTTGAGAGTGGGATCGTCAAAAGTCTGTATTCCCATGCTGATGCGATTGAAAGGGAGCGAAGAAAGCATTTTCAGATATTCACTTGTCAGATCGTCGGGATTGGCTTCCAATGTGATTTCCTGGCAATGATTCAATCCGTGATGCTCGCGGATGGTATCAAATATCTGTTCAAAATCCTCTTTTTCCAGTTGAGACGGGGTTCCGCCACCGAAATAAACAGTTTCTATATCTTCTCCTTTCAGGTATTCTTTACGCATCGCCAACTCCCGGCAGAGAGCCTGTACATAACGGGTTTTGAGTTCGCTGCGAGTGGTTGAGTAGAAGTCGCAGTAGATGCAGCGCGTTTTGCAAAAAGGAATATGAAGATAGATACCTGCCATAGCTATGCTGTTTGGGTTTGTGGGTGTAAAAGTAAGACTATTATTAGATATATCAAAAAAGCTGTTGACGGAAATTATTTATAGTGGGGCAGGAATACGCTAAATAGATAATTCTCCCATCGATTAGTAGAAGATAATTTCCTGCAATGCTGAATTTAAGATCTTTTTTTTATAAATAAGATTCGAACTTGTAGCCGGGTTTTCGTTTGACAGTTGTTAAGCGATAGAATGACAATTGTTGAACTATCGCTTAACAACTGTCAAACGAAAACTGATTAGGTAACGGGGGAACTATTGTATGAAAGGAAAACAACTAAAAATAACATCGTGCCGGATTACTCATTGCAACTATGAAATTAGTTTATAGCCATGCGAAAATAATTTTTAACCCGATTCGAAAATGTTTATGTTAAAGATGTGTTACATAACATTGTTTAGTAACACCGTCATAAGTGTTGCTTTTCCCCCAATTAATCCCTAATTTGCGCATCACAAAATTAATGGTATGTGAGAAACATACTGAGTAATTACTAAAATCTTATATATTATGAAAGTATATCAGACTAATGAAATCAAGAACATTGCCTTGTTGGGAAGTTCTGGCTCTGGGAAAACCACTCTCGTGGAAGCGATGCTTTTCGAGAGTGGTGTTATAAAACGTCGCGGATCTGTTGCCGCAAAGAATACTGTTAGCGATTATTTCCCTGTTGAACAAGAGTATGGTTACTCCGTTTTCTCCACCGTTCTCCATGTAGAATGGAATAACAAAAAACTTAATATTATTGACTGTCCGGGATCGGACGACTTCGTAGGTAGTACAGTAACTGCACTAAATGTGACCGACACAGCAATTATTCTTCTTAATGGCCAATACGGCGTCGAAGTCGGTACACAAAATCACTTCCGTTATACAGAAAAGCTGAATAAACCTGTTATTTTTCTAGTCAACCAGCTTGATAATGAAAAATGCGATTATGATAATATCCTCGAACAGCTGAAAGAGGCTTATGGCTCTAAGGTTGTTCCTATCCAATATCCAATAGCTACCGGCCCGGGCTTTAATGCGCTGATCGACGTGCTGTTGATGAAGAAATATTCGTGGAAACCCGAAGGAGGGGCTCCGACCATCGAAGATATTCCGGCAGAAGAAATGGATAAGGCTATGGAGATGCACAAAGCATTGGTAGAAGCTGCTGCCGAAAATGATGAAGGTTTGATGGAGAAGTTCTTCGAACAAGATTCTCTTACAGAAGATGAAATGCGCGAAGGTATCCGTAAGGGATTGATCGCCAGAGGTATGTTCCCTGTATTCTGTGTTTGTGGAGGTAAGGATATGGGCGTTCGCCGCTTGATGGAATTCTTGGGTAATGTTGTTCCTTTTGTTTCTGAAATGCCGAAGGTACAGAATACGGAAGGTAAAGAAGTGGCTCCGGACGCTAACGGACCGGAATCCCTTTATTTCTTCAAGACCAGTGTGGAGCCGCATATCGGTGAAGTTTCTTATTTCAAAGTAATGAGCGGTAAAGTTCATGAAGGAGACGACTTGCTGAATGCCGACCGTGGTTCGAAGGAACGTATTGCGCAAATTTATGTGGTAGCCGGTGGTAACCGCGTCAAGGTGGAAGAGCTGCAAGCCGGTGATATCGGTGCTGCTGTGAAACTGAAAGATGTGAAAACCGGTAATACGCTGAACGGTAAGGATTGCGACTATAAATTCAACTTTATCAAATATCCGAATTCTAAATATACCCGTGCCATCAAGCCGGTGAATGAAGCGGATGTGGAAAAGATGATGGGCATTCTGAACCGTATGCGTGAAGAAGATCCTACCTGGGTGATCGAACAGTCAAAGGAATTAAAACAGACTTTGGTACACGGACAGGGAGAATTCCATCTTCGTACATTGAAATGGCGTTTGGAAAACAATGAAAAACTTCAGGTGAAATACGAAGAACCGAAGATTCCGTATCGTGAAACGATTACAAAAGCCGCCCGCGCCGACTATCGTCATAAGAAACAATCCGGTGGTGCCGGTCAGTTTGGTGAAGTTCACCTGATTATAGAACCTTATAAAGAAGGTATGCCTGTGCCCGATACGTATAAGTTCAATGGGCAGGAATTTAAGATTACCGTGAGAGGTACGGAAGAGATACCATTGGAATGGGGTGGTAAACTGGTGTTTATCAACAGTATCGTCGGTGGTTCTATCGATGCACGCTTCCTGCCTGCTATTATGAAAGGTATTATGTCTCGTATGGAGCAAGGTCCGTTGACAGGTTCGTATGCTCGTGATGTGCGTGTCATTGTTTATGATGGTAAGATGCACCCGGTAGATTCTAATGAAATCTCCTTTATGCTTGCCGGACGTAATGCCTTTAGTGAAGCCTTCAAGAACGCCGGTCCGAAAATTCTGGAACCGATTTATGATGTAGAAGTGTTTGTTCCGTCTGATAGGATGGGAGATGTGATGGGAGATCTTCAGGGACGTCGTGCCATGATTATGGGTATGAGTAGCGAAAAAGGTTTTGAGAAACTGGTTGCTAAAGTTCCTTTGAAAGAAATGTCGTCCTACTCTACAGCTCTTAGCTCACTCACCGGCGGACGTGCTTCGTTTATTATGAAGTTCTCTAGTTATGAGCTTGTTCCGGCAGATGTTCAGGATAAGTTGATGAAAGACTTTGAGGCTAAGCAGACAGAAGAATAAAGATAACTTCTCCGGAATTTCAGATTTAACTCCGGATAGTTGATTATAATACAAAGAAAGAGGGTGTCCATCGCGGATGCTCTCTTTTTGTAGATTCCAAACAAAACACATTGATTTAAACGAAATGAACAATAAAACACTGACTATCCAATTATTGATAATCTTGGTGAATATGATGTTGTGCTCTTGTGCTACATCGGGTTTAAAGATGCGTACTGAAGTCGATTCATTGAGTTATGCGGCAGGTTACTGTACTGTGTGCGAATATAAAGAACAGGAAGCGAATATCTTCTGGTTTATAAAAGGAGCAGTTCCGGATATAGAGAAATGCAATTTTGATACGATTACAAATGTTTTGCGCATGGCTTTTGCCGGGCGTCAGCCTATATCGTATCCTGATGCCAACCACAAAATACATGATTTCTTTGATGCACAAAATGCCGGGTGCCCTGTCAATCTGGATTCGTTGGCTATTGTTTATGGGATTCTCTTTTATCAGGATAAGTTTAGAAAAGAAATCGTTCTGTTCGAACAAAATCCGGATATTCTTATTAAAGGAATGCATGATGCGTTAACAGATAATCCTAAACCATTGTTGGGAAGAGAACAGGCAGAAAATTTGTTGAGAGACTTTTATGAAAAACGTCTGCCTGCGCGCAATCTGGTCAAAGCTAAACAGTACTTTGCAGAAATTGAAGCTAAGACTCCGGGTATACAGCGTAGTAAAAGCGGAGTGCTTTATCGTATAGATAAGATGGGTAGTAACGAACGAATCAACCGGGACACTGACATTTGCAGAATGAACTATCGGCAAACAGTCCAGTTGGGAGGAGTGGCTGGAGGAGAAAACTCATGTGAATATGAAATAGACAGATGTTTCTCATACAACAGGTTTCCATCTCCGGACTTCTTGGAAATAATAAAACTGATGGGTGTAGGTGGGAAAATCACCATCTGGACGGATACCAACTTTTTGAACCTGCGTAGTGCAACCAGTCCTAATCTGCCTCTCATTTGTGAATACGAACTAGTCTCAATTGAACCTTATCAGGAAGAGTAGATATTTATACTTTTATTCTCTTCTACTATTTTTATAGGCTTTTTTCTCAATGAATTTAGTCGTTTTGTGTTAATAGTCATTCTTAATTTAACTAATTCGCCCAAAAGATGCCGTTTTTTGTTTAACTATGATTAATAAAAATGGAAAAACGCAAGGAAAAGATTTAATTTTTTATTAAATTTGCAAACCAAAGGAGGGGTTTTATTGTTGTAGTAATCAGAATACAACCTAAATAGCTCCTTACGGTTAATTTCCGGGAAGTTCCGGTTAAATCAAGTTAATGCATTAGGAGTGTTAATTAGGGAGTGTTAATTTTGTTGCTATGAAGAAGTCAACAATTTGGATATTAGGTATTGTAATGGGGCTTTCCTTCCTTAGCCTGCTGTATTTGCAGGTTAGTTATATCGAGGAAATGATGAAAACCCGTAAGGAACAGTTTGATTCGGCTGTACGCAATAGCCTGGATCAGGTTTCCAAGGATGTGGAATATGCAGAGACCAGACGTTGGTTGATCGAAGATATTTCAGAAGCGGAAAGAAAAGCGCTGATTGCGAATAACGCTTCCATACAACAAGACAACTTGATTCAGCAAACGCAACGGTTCACGGTGAAGTCTAAGGATGGAAAAGTATATTCGGATTTTGAGCTGAAAGTGATGACCACTAAGCCCTCCGAGCTTCCAAAGGCTATGATTTCTCCTTATAGGGGAACAAAGACCATTCCGGAAACTTCGCGTTCATTAGTGGAAGCCATCAAGAATCGGTATATGTATCAACGGGCGTTACTCGATGAAGTGGCCTGGCAGATGATTTATCGGGGAAGTGACAAATCGATTGGAGACAGGGTACGGTTCAAAGAACTGGATGACTATCTGAAATCGAGCTTATATAATAATAGTATAGACTTGCCTTATCACTTTACGGTGATTGACAAAGACGGTAGGGAAGTCTATCGTTGTGCGGATTATGAGGCAAAGGGAAGTGAAGACGCTTATCAGCAGGCATTGTTCAAAAATGATCCGCCTGCAAAAATGAGCATATTGAAAGTGCACTTTCCGGGTAAGAAAGATTATATCTTTGACTCAATCAGTTTCATGATTCCGTCGCTGATATTTACGCTGGTATTGTTAGTGACATTCATCTTTACGATTTATATCGTATTCCGGCAAAAGAAACTGACGGAAATGAAGAATGACTTTATCAATAATATGACGCACGAATTTAAAACACCGATATCTACCATTTCATTGGCAGCACAGATGTTGAAAGATCCCGCGGTAGGAAAATCACCGCAGATGTTCCAGCATATATCGGGAGTGATTAATGATGAAACCAAGCGCTTGCGCTTCCAGGTGGAAAAGGTGCTCCAGATGTCGATGTTCGAACGTCAGAAGGCAACTTTGAAGATGAAGGAGATTGATGCGAATGAATTGATTGCAGGTGTTGTCAATACCTTTGCTCTGAAAGTGGAACGATATAATGGTAAGATAACATCGAACCTTGAGGCTACCGATCCTGTTATATTTGCAGATGAGATGCATATTACAAATGTAATCTTTAATCTGATGGATAACGCGGTGAAATATAAGAAACCGGAAGAGGATTTGGAACTGAAAGTGAGAACGTGGAATGAGTCGGGTAAACTGATGATTTCGATACAGGATAACGGTATTGGTATCAAGAAGGAGAACCTGAAAAAAATATTTGAAAAGTTCTATCGTGTGCATACGGGTAATCTGCACGATGTGAAGGGCTTTGGACTAGGATTGGCTTATGTGAGAAAAATTATATTGGATCATAAGGGAACCATCCGGGCGGAAAGTGACCTGAACGTGGGAACTAAATTTATTATTGCATTACCTTTATTAAAAAATAATTGATATGGACGAGAAACTGCGTATTTTATTATGCGAGGATGACGAAAATCTTGGCATGCTTTTAAGAGAATATCTACAGGCAAAAGGTTATTCTGCTGAGTTATATCCTGATGGAGAAGCCGGTTATAAGGCTTTCTTGAAGAATAAATATGACTTGTGCGTGTTCGACGTAATGATGCCTAAAAAAGACGGCTTCACACTGGCACAGGATGTCCGTGCAGCAAATGCTGAAATTCCTATTATCTTCCTGACTGCTAAAACGCTGAAAGAAGATATCCTGGAAGGATTTAAAATCGGTGCGGATGATTATATCACCAAACCGTTTAGTATGGAAGAATTGACGTTCAGAATTGAAGCAATCTTGAGACGTGTTCGTGGAAAGAAGAACAAAGAAAGCAATATCTATAAGATTGGTAAGTTTACTTTCGATACACAGAAACAAATTCTGTCGTCAGAAGGCAAACAGACTAAACTGACTACCAAAGAATCTGAACTGCTCGGATTGCTTTGTGCACATGCAAATGAGATTTTGCAACGTGACTTTGCTTTGAAAACGATCTGGATCGACGATAACTATTTCAATGCCCGTAGTATGGACGTGTATATCACGAAACTACGTAAGCATCTGAAAGAAGATGATTCTATCGAGATTATCAATATCCACGGAAAAGGCTATAAGCTGATTACCCCGGAAGTTGAATCTTAATAATCGCATTTGAGATGACTACAAATAAAAAATCCCGGAAGCATTCGTTTCCGGGATTTTTTATTGATTTTCAGCGAAATTAATCAGCGATTTTCTTATTAATAATAATATAAGAAATGAGTCCCAGTACTACAAGTACTACTGAAGTACCCAGGATGGCGTTGTTGTTTACATTTCCCGTAAAGGAACAAGCCAACAGGATGACTACTCCGGCCAAGATTAATATCAATCCTAAGTTCTTTAATAAGCCTTTCATGCGTGTGTATTTTTAATAGATTATAATATTCCAGTCACAAATTAAAGCATAATTCTTTAACGGGCGAAATTATTTGGATAAAAATTCCATTATAAATGCACGATTTAGTGGATTTTATGATTTTAAGATCTGTTCTTCTGCTTAATCTTTCGTATTATAGAATACCTTTTTCAGTACCTCCTGGCCAATGCTCAATTCGTCGAGGGTGATGCCATGAAGAGCCTCTTTCAGAGTCTGGCCGGCAATGACGCGCGCTTTTTCTTCCAGTTCTTTTCCATCTTTAGTCAGGTGGATCAAATTGGTACGGCGGTCTTTTTTATCGGAAATGCGCACAACAAGATGCTGCCGTTCCATATTGTCTATCAAACGGGTCATGCTGGGTTTGTCTTTAAAAGTTGCATTACACAACTCTTGTTGTGTAACACCGTCTTTTTCCCACAGAAAAATGAGTACCGTCCATTGCTCCGGACTGATTTCCAGTCCGTTCTGACGAAAGTTACGGTACAGTTTACGGTTGATTGCCGCGGAAACTTTGCCATTTAGTATGGCGAATATAAGCCGGATATCGAAATTAAATTGCTCTATCATGAAATTATTGTTTAAACAACTTTGCAAAGGTAAGTCACTTCCCGGATAAATCCTATCTTCGGATACAAAAAAAGATTAAATATTTGTAGTTCAAAATAAAATGTCTAACTTTGCACCCGCATTTAAAATCAAATAATTTATTTATTTAATTAAACGAAGTATGAATCAATACGAAACCGTTTTCATTTTAACTCCCGTTTTGTCTGATGTTCAGATGAAGGAAGCGGTAGAAAAATTCAAAGGCGTTCTTCAAGCTGAAGGTGCTGAGATTATCAATGAAGAAAACTGGGGACTGAAGAAATTGGCTTACCCAATTCAGAAGAAGTCTACAGGTTTTTACCAACTGATTGAGTTCAATGCAGATCCTACTGTAATTGACAAGCTGGAACTTAATTTCCGTCGTGATGAACGCGTAATCCGTTTCTTGACTTTCAAGATGGATAAGTATGCTGCTGAATACGCTGCAAAAAGAAGAAGTGTTAAATCAAACAAAAAGGAGGATTAATCATGGCACAACAAGTTCAATCAGAAATCAGATATTTGACTCCGCCGTCAGTAGATGTTAAGAAGAAAAAATACTGCCGTTTCAAAAAGAGTGGTATTAGGTATATCGACTACAAAGATCCTGAATTCTTGAAGAAATTCTTGAATGAACAAGGAAAAATCCTTCCGCGTCGTATTACAGGTACTTCTTTGAAGTTCCAACGTCGTATCGCGCAGGCTGTGAAGAGAGCTCGTCACTTGGCATTGCTGCCTTATGTAACTGACATGATGAAATAAGAAGGAGGAAAAGTATGGAAATTATATTGAAAGAAGACGTAGTAAACTTGGGTTATAAGAACGATATCGTAAACGTGAAATCCGGATACGGTCGTAATTATCTGATCCCGACTGGAAAAGCTGTCATCGCTTCTCCTTCTGCAAAGAAAATGTTGGCTGAAGAACTGAAACAGCGCGCTCACAAACTTGAGAAAATCAAGAAAGATGCTGAGGCTATGGCTGCTAAGTTGGAAGGCGTTTCTTTGACTATTGCAACTAAAGTTAGCTCAACCGGTACTATCTTCGGTTCTGTTGGTAACATCCAGATCGCTGAGGCTTTGTCTAAGCTGGGTCATGAAGTTGACAGAAAGATCATCGTTGTAAAAGACGCTGTGAAAGAAGTTGGTAGCTATAAGGCTATTGTTAAGCTTCACAAGGAAGTTTCGGTAGAAATTCCTTTCGAAGTAGTTGCTGAATAAGAGCAAATTTACTTCATATACAAAAAGCGATTTGTTCTGAATGGATGAATCGCTTTTTTTGTTATCTTTGCTATTACTATTATGAAATTCAACTGTTGTTTTCTGAAGAAGAGGTTTTTGCTTCTGCTGATTGCTTTGGGAATTGGCAGTGTCCTTTATGCGAATGATGAGTTGAAGCTATTGACGGATTCTTTGCGTAGAGTGATAGATGAGAAGCATGTCTATGTTCAAAAGAAAGAGGAGAGGATAAACCGGATAAAATGTATGTTGAAAAGTCCCGGTTTGACTCTTGAAGGGGAGTATAGAATCAATTTACGGTTATATAGCGAGTATAAAAAGTTTCATATTGATTCGGCCATTCATTATGTTGATCGTAATATCGAGATTTCCCACCAGTTGAATAAACCTTATTTTACCAATCAGTCGTCTTTAAATCTTAGTCTTTTGTATTCGATGTGCGGCAGGTTCCGCGAAGCCGAGATTCTTTTGAAAAGTATAAAGACTTCAGAACTCCCCAAAGATTTATTAATAGACTATTATCAGACTTACTCCAGTTTCTGGGGGCATTACTCCATTTCTGTTGCCAACAATCTGTATGGAAAGCAACAATCTGCTTATCAGGATTCACTGTTTGCTCTCATAGATCATACTTCTTGGGATTACCGGATGTCACAAGCTTCTTATTATATCTGGCGTGATACCTTAAAATCGAAGGAAATTTTTAAGGAATTGTTGGATATTGAGGAGGTAGGAACGCCTAATTATGCCATGATTACTCATTCGTATTCCAGGTTATGCCACCATCAGAAGAAATATGATGAGGAAAAAAAATATCTGATGTTGTCGGCGATTGCCGATACCCGGAATGCAACACGTGAAAATGCCTCTCTTCAATCTCTTGCATTGATACAATACGAAGAAAAGAATCTGGCCGATGCTTTTAAGTTTACACAGTCTGCTATTGATGATGTAATTTCTTCCGGCATTCATTTCCGTGCAATCGAAATCTATAAATTCAATTCTATTATCAATACTGCCTATCAGGCGGAACAGGCTAAATCGAGATCGCATCTGACTACTTTTCTTATTTCTACAAGCGTTATCCTTTTCCTTTTGATTCTGCTCGTTGTTTTTATCTATATTCAGATGAAGAAAACGTTGAAAATAAAGCAGGCATTGGCACAAAGTAATGAAGAACTTCTGCGGCTGAACAATAAACTGAATAGTATGAACAGCCAGTTGAATGACACCAATAATCAGTTGTATGAAATTAATGGTATAAAGGAATATTATATAGCCGAATTTTTCGATGTGTGCTTTAGCTATATCCACAAAATGGAGAAATTCCAGAATATGTTGTATAAAATAGCTATTAATAAGTACTATGACGAGTTGATTAAGAAACTAAAGTCGTCCGCGCTTATTGATGAAGAGCTTAGTGCATTGTATGCCCGTTTCGATAAGGTCTTTTTAGGTTTGTATCCTACTTTTGTTTCAGATTTTAATGCTTTATTGAAAGATGAAGAGAAGATTATTTTAAAACCGGATGCTTTATTGAATAGGGAACTTCGTATTTATGCTTTATTACGTTTGGGTATTACGGATAGTGGGAAGATAGCGAACTTCCTCCGGTGCTCTACAAGTACGGTTTATAATTATCGTACGAAGATGAGAAATAAAGCTGCTGTCGACAGAGATGAATTTGAGAACGAAATTATGAAAATTAGTTCAACTCAAGAGACATAATTATCATTTTACTGCTGACCCCCTTTCCAAATCATCTACATTTTTGGGATATACTTAAAGCGTTAAGTGTTTGATTAATAGGGAGAAATACTAATTTGCTATCTACATAAAGTAGTGTAAGTCAAATAAGCCGTTATTTATTTGGCTAGATTTGCAATATCAGTTTTTTACTCATCAGCTTGATGGTGAAAATTGATACTTTATCTATTATTTGTACTTAAATTCACTATGTTTTATTATGAACACGCAATCTTCAGTAGACACGAGAATTAAAGTTGGAATTATCGGTTTCGGTAGAATGGGAAGATTCTATTGGGAAGCGATGACAAAAAGTGGGCGATGGAATATTGCTTATATTTGCGATACCGATCCGGAATCACGTCAATTGGCTAAGAAGTTATCTCCTGAATCTCTTATAGTAGAAGATAATCAAAAAGTTTTTGAGGATGAAAGTGTACAGGTAGTCGGTCTTTTCACTTTGGCCGACTCGCGGATGGAACAAATAGAAAAAGCTATTCGCTACGGCAAACACATTATTTCAGAAAAACCGATTGCAGATACCATGGAAAATGAGTGGAAGGTCGTGGAAATGACAGAAAATACCAACCTCATTTCTGCGGTAAACTTGTATCTGCGGAATTCCTGGTACCATAATCTAATGAAAGAGTATATCGAGCAGGGAGAGATTGGAGAACTGGCTATTATCCGTATTTGCCACATGACTCCCGGCTTGGCACCGGGCGAAGGGCATGAGTATGAGGGGCCGGCTTTCCATGATTGTGGAATGCACTATGTCGATATTACCCGTTGGTATGCAGGCTGTGATTATAGAACATGGAATGCCCAGGGAGTGAATATGTGGAATTATAAAGATCCTTGGTGGGTACAATGTCACGGAACTTTCCAAAATGGTGTAGTCTTTGATATTACTCAGGGCTTTGTTTATGGACAATTATCTAAAGACCAGACACATAATTCGTATGTGGATATTATAGGTACAAAAGGAGTTGTGCGTATGACGCATGATTTCAATACCGCTGTTGTCGATCTACACGGTGTCAATCAGACCATTCGTGTGGAGAAGCCTTTCGGTGGCAAGAATATAGACGTGTTGTGTGACCTGTTTGCTGATTCGGTAGAAACCGGAAAGCGCAGTTCCCGCTTACCGTCCATGCGCGATTCGGCCATTGCATCCGAATATGCGTGGACATTCTTGAAAGACACACGCAAACACGATTTGCCCGCTATTGGTAATTTGCGCACTCTGGAGCAAATACGCGAGCGAAGAAGAAACATGAAAAATGGATATGGATTGTTGCATGGCAACCTTCCAAAGATTATTAACCCTTAAATAAATAAAATCATGTCAAACATTTCGAGGAGAAAGTTTCTCAAAACGGGGGCTGCTGCTTTAGCAGGCATTACTATTGCTCCCAGTACTATTTTAGGTATGAGCCACGGGCATATTTCGCCTACTGACAAACTAAATCTTGCAGCCGTGGGTATTGGTGGTATGGGACATGCCAATATTAATCACGTAAAGGGCACTGAAAATATTGTGGCTCTTTGTGATGTGGATTGGAAGTATGCAAAAGGTGTGTTCGACGAATTCCCCAAGGCTAAAAAATACTGGGACTATCGTAAGATGTATGAGGAAATGGGTAAATCTATCGACGGTGTGATTATTGCAACTGCCGATCATACTCATGCTATCATCACTGCTGATGCAATGACAATGGGAAAACACGTGTACTGTCAGAAGCCGTTGACCCACTCTGTTTATGAATCTCGTTTATTGACAAATTTAGCTGCTTCAACAGGTGTTGTTACTCAGATGGGTAATCAGGGTTCATCGGACGAAGGTACGGATTTGGTATGCGAATGGATTTGGAATGGTGAAATCGGTGATATAACTAAGGTGGAATGTGCAACAGACCGTCCTATTTGGCCGCAAGGATTGAATGTTCCTGAAGGTGTAGACCGTATTCCTAGTACATTGAATTGGGATTTGTTTACAGGTCCTGCTAAAATGAATCCTTACAATGCTATTTATCATCCTTGGAACTGGCGTGGATGGTGGGATTATGGAACAGGTGCATTAGGTGATATGGCTTGCCATATTTTGCATCAGCCGTTTAGAGCATTGAAATTGCAATATCCTACCAAAGTGGAAGGATCATCTACTTTATTGTTGAATGCTTGTGCTCCGCAGGCACAGCATGTGAAAATGATTTTCCCTGCTCGTGAAAATATGCCGAAAGTAGCTATGCCTGAAGTGGAAGTACATTGGTACGATGGCGGTATGATGCCTGAACGTCCGAAAGGATTCCCGGAAGGAAAACAACTGATGCAGAGTGGTGGTGGTTTGACTATTTTCCACGGAACGAAAGATACTTTGATTTGCGGATGTTATGGACAGAATCCTTGGTTGCTTTCTGGTCGTAAACCAAATGCGCCAAAGGTTTGCCGTCGTGTTCCCAATGCTATGAACGGTGGTCACGAAATGGACTGGGTACGTGCATGTAAAGAAAATAAATCTAACCGTATCATGACTAAGTCTGATTTCTCAGAAGCCGGACCAATGAATGAAATGGTAGCAATGGGTGTATTGGCTATTCGTTTGCAAGCGCTGAATAAGACTCTTGAATGGGATGGAGCTAACATGTGCTTTACGAATATCGGTGATAACGAAACGATCCGTACCGTTATCAAAGACGGATTCAAGATTCATGATGGTCATCCGACATTTGACAAGACATGGACTGATCCGATTAATGCGAAACAGTTTGCTGCTGAATTAGTGAAACATACTTATCGTGACGGCTGGAGACTGCCTGATATGCCGAGATAAATTAGAAATTAAAGATAAAAAATTAAATCGTTATTATCATGAAAAAAGTATTTTATCCATTAGCTTGTTGTTGTCTTGCTGCAGGAGTTTTTGCTTCTTGCGGTGGTCAGAAAAAAGCAAATGCTCAGGAAGAACCGAGCAAAGTTGCATTGTCTTACTCTAAATCATTGAAAGCACCGGAAACTGATAGTTTGAATCTGCCTGTTGACGAAAATGGTTATATCACAATCTTTGATGGTGAAACATTTAACGGATGGCGTGGTTATGGAAAAGACCGTGTTCCTACTAAATGGACAATCGAAGATGGCTGTATTAAATTCAACGGTTCTGGCGGCGGTGAAGCTCAAGACGGTGATGGTGGTGACTTGATCTTTGCTCACAAATTTAAAAACTTCGAGTTGGAATTGGAATGGAAGGTTGCTAAAGGTAGCAATTCAGGTATTCTGTATTTAGCTCAGGAAGTTACTTCTAAAGACAAAGATGGTAATGATGTGCTTGAACCTATTTATATTTCCGCACCTGAATATCAGATCCTGGATAATGCCAATCATCCGGATGCTAAATTGGGTAAAGATAACAATCGTCAGTCGGCTTCTTTGTATGACATGATTCCGGCAGTTCCTCAAAACTCTAAACCGTTTGGCGAATGGAACAAGGCTAAGATTATGGTTTATAAAGGTACAGTGGTTCACGGACAAAACGATGAAAACGTACTTGAATATCATTTGTGGACAAAACAATGGACTGATATGTTGCAGGCAAGTAAGTTCAGCGAAGATAAATGGCCTTTGGCATTTGAATTGCTGAATAACTGTGGTGGCGAAAATCACGAAGGTTTCATCGGTTTGCAAGATCACGGTGATGATGTTTGGTTCCGCAACATCCGCGTGAAGGTTTTGGACTAATCAAATAGCAATAAAAGGGCACTGGTTACACGTATTTCACGTTTTTTTGAATGGCGATTGCCATAGAGTAACCGTGAAGTCTGTGTAATCCGTGCCTGTTTTTTTCTATATAAATCTAATAATTGTAATCCCCTGATATCTATTATATGAAAACAAAAATTTATTTATGTGCGTTGGCTGCTCTTTTCATGATTCCACAGGCAATGACAGCGCAAACAAAGAAGAAAGCTAAAAAAGAAGTAGCTATTCAACTCTATTCTGTCAGAGATATATTGAATAAAGTAGACAATAAAGATGGTAAGTGTGACCCCACTTATACTGCTCTTCTGAAGAAATTGGCAAACATGGGATATACCGGTGTTGAAGCTGCCAATTATAACAACGGTAAATTTTATGACCGGACTCCTCAACAATTTAAGAAAGATGTAGAATCGGCTGGATTAAAAGTCTTGTCTTCACACTGTACGCGTGGACTGTCGAAAGAAGAACTTGCTTCCGGTGACTATTCGAAATCACTTGAATGGTGGGATCAGTGTATTGCCGATCATAAAGCTGCCGGTATGAAATATATTGTAGCTCCGTGGATGGATGTACCTAAGACGCTCAAGGATTTGGATACGTATTGTGCATATTATAATGAGATAGGCAAGCGTTGTAAACAACAAGGTCTGTCGTTTGGATATCATAATCACGCTCATGAATTTCAGAAAGTAGAAGATAAAGTGATGTATGATTATATGCTGGAACATACGAATCCTGAATATGTCTTCTTCCAGATGGACCTTTATTGGGTAGTTCGCGGACAAAACAGTCCTGTTGATTATTTTAATAAATATCCCGGCCGCTTCAAGATATTCCATGTTAAGGATCACAGAGAGATCGGACAAAGTGGAATGGTAGGTTTTGACGCTATCTTTAAGAATGCAAAAACTGCAGGTGTTAACTATCTCGTTGCTGAAATCGAGGGTTATAGTATGCCGGTAGAAGAAAGTGTGGAAGTGAGCTTGGATTATTTGTTGGATGCTCCTTTTGTGAAGAGTTCATACGCTAAATAGCGTGTGAATTGCTAAAATAAAGGCATAAAAAAAAGTCTGTGCATGCTTTCGCATGGCAGACTTTCAATTCTCTCTAAGTTGTGTCTGAATTATTCAGCTACAATTGCAGTGCTATCAGCATTCAAAGAATCTGCTGCGGCTGCTGCTGCTTGTTCAGCTTCAAGAGCTGCTGCTTCTACTGCTGCGATTGAGTCAGCGATACGGATAGAATCTGCAGTTGCTTTTGCTGCGTCAGCTGCTTTGTTACCACATGATGCGAATGATACTGCTACGATAGCTACGGCCATCAAAACTAATTTTTTCATTTTCTTTGCTTTTTAAAAACGTAATACAATCAATTGCTTTATTAAAACGTTGCAAAGGTATGTACTTTTTCAATACGTTGTTCTCGAAACACCAACTTTTTTTATATTTTTTTTTGTAACTAGCCACTTTTCTCCCTCTTTCGTATGTTTTAGAACATGCTAATCGACAGCAATACTGTTATATAGGTATCTTTTTATGCTTCTTTTGGGAGTTTTTTCAAATTCCGTAGGATAAAGTTGGATTCTGCTGATTTTTTCATAAGCGGCTACATTGCTGTTCAGATTCTTAAGATTTTCATCCATGATTGTTTTTAGGTTATTCGGATTGTTTAATCCGAGAGAATCCAACGCTTCATAATCGGCATAAACGAGTGCTACTAATTTTTTGTTGCGCTCGATAACGAGACTTTCAAGAATGAAAGGCAGGTTATTCAGTTTTGTTTCCAACTCTTCGGGGAAGATGTTCTGTCCGCTTGAACTTAAGATCATGGTTTTGAGCCGTCCCCGGATGAAAATATTCCCGCTGTTGTCCATGCTACCGAGGTCACCCGTGCGTAGCCAGCCGTCTTGTGTGAATACTTCCTCTGTTGCTTCCTGGTTCTTGTAATATCCTACCATCACGTTCTCCCCCCGGACCTGGATTTCTCCGGTTTCTGCTTCAGGGTTTTCTTTATAGATACGTGCTTCCATTATATCCAGAATCTTTCCGGAAGAGCCTAGTACAAATTCATCCCAAGGGGCATAACTGATTAGTGGTCCACATTCCGTCATACCGTAACCTATAGTAAAAGGGAATTTTATTTTGTAGAAGAATTCTTCTACTTCCTTGTCCATAGCGGCGCCGCCGATAATGATTTCCTTAAACCGACCTCCCAGTGCATCAATCAGTCTTTTGCGTATCTGGTTGTAGATCTGTGTGTCGAGTAGCGGAATATTGAGTGCCCACTTCATACCTTTTTTATTAATGAGTGGCTGGATGATATTCTTATATATCTTTTCGATCACTAGCGGGACAGTAATAATAAGGTTGGGTTTCACTTCCTCAAAAGCCTTCATTATAATCTTCGGAGAAGGAGTTTTACCAAGCAGAGTGACATGGGTGCCGACAGCGGTTGCAGTCAGAAAGTCGAACGCACAGCCGTATGCATGAGCGAGTGGGAGGAAAGAGAGTACTTTGTCTCCCTTTTTAAGAAGTTCGGTGCGGATACCAAAAGTGACATTTCCTGCCAGATTGTTCCCTGTCAACATCACTCCTTTACTGAAACCGGTGGTTCCGGAAGTATAGTTTAATAGCATCACTTTATCATTGGATAAAGTGGTATATTGAACATCTTCACGGGCAAATCCTTTCGGATATAAAGAATGCATTTCTTTATCGGTATTTTTCAGAAACTTCTGTATGGTTTCTCCGTCACGCTGATAAAGACACCGGAAATCGGTCAGTGAGAATACGCCTCGCAGTCCCGTTAGTTTTTCCTCTTCCAGATTGTCCCAAATGCTGTCGCTGGTGAACAGAAATACGGATTCGGAATGATTGACGATATGATGAACATCGTTGGGCGTAAAGTCTTGAAGGATGGGAACAATGATTGCTCCATACGTGATGGTTGCCATATAGGCGATGCACCAGTGAGCGTTGTTTTTGCCGATAACTGAAATCTTATCTCCTCTGCGGAGGCTACAATGTTTGAATAACAGATGTAAACGGGCGATTTTTTCAGCTACCTCCCCATAAGTATATTGGGTATCTTCTCCATAATCAGTGTAACAAGGTAGATCCCAATTTTCACGAAAACTATTTTCGTATAGTTTAATGAAATTCTCTTTAATCATTGCACGTTTTTTAGTGAATTGTGCAAAAATAAGAATAAACTTTCGTATCCAAAAGCGTTTTACTAATAATAATGTGTAACTTTGCAAAGTTAATGTGTTTATAACAGCTTATGATAGATACCACTGTATTTCAAAATAAGACAGCCGTTTATTATACTTTAGGCTGCAAATTAAATTTTTCAGAGACTTCAACTATTGGTAAAATTCTGCGTGAGGCAGGAGTTCGGACTGCGCGTAAAGGAGAGAAAGCAGATATCTGTGTGGTAAATACCTGTTCGGTGACGGAGATGGCGGATAAGAAATGCCGGCAAGCGATTCATCGTCTGGTAAAACAACACCCTGGTGCTTTTGTGGTAGTGACCGGATGTTATGCGCAATTGAAGCCCGGCGATGTGGCAAAGATAGATGGAGTGGACGTAGTGTTGGGAGCGGAACAGAAAGGAGAATTGCTTCAATATCTGGGCGACCTCCAAAAGCATGAAAAAGGAGAGGCTATCACTACGACGACCAAAGATATCCGTTCATTCTCTCCCTCGTGTTCACGGGGAGACCGTACCCGTTTCTTTTTGAAGGTGCAGGATGGATGCGATTATTTTTGTTCTTATTGCACGATTCCTTTTGCCCGGGGGCGAAGTCGTAACGGGACTATTGCTTCCATGGTTGAGCAGGCCCGTCAAGCGGCTGCCGAGGGAGGAAAAGAAATTGTTCTGACCGGAGTGAATATTGGAGATTTTGGTAAAACAACAGGAGAGAGCTTTTTTGATTTGGTAAAAGCACTGGATCAGGTAGATGGAATCGAACGTTATCGGATATCTTCTATAGAACCTAATCTGTTGACTGATGAGATCATTGAATTTGTATCTCGCTCCCGTAGTTTTATGCCTCATTTCCATATCCCTTTGCAGTCCGGTTGTGATGAGGTTTTGCAATTAATGCGCCGCCGTTATGACACAGCTCTTTTTGCTTCGAAAGTGAAGAAGATCAAAGAGGTGATGCCGGATGCTTTTATCGGTGTGGATGTGATTGTGGGAACCCGTGGAGAAACGCCGGAGTATTTCGAACGAGCTTATCAGTTTATTGAGAGTTTGAATGTGACACAGTTGCATGTGTTTAGTTATTCCGAACGTCCCGGAACGCAGGCCTTAAAAATAGAATATGTGGTTTCTCCGGAAGAGAAACATCAGCGTAGCCAACGTTTATTGACACTGTCGGACCAAAAAACGCAGGCCTTTTATGCTCGTCATATTGGGCAGACAATGCCGGTGCTGATGGAAAAATCAAAGGCAGGTGCTCCGATGCATGGATTTACGGAGAACTATATACGTGTAGAGGTGGAAAGCGATGATTCACTGGATAATAGGGTGGTCAATGTGTGTTTGGGAGATTTTAATGAAGAGATGACAGCACTTAAAGGTACAATTCTGATATAAGTATGGGATCAAAACTTATCTACTGGTTGGTATATAGTGGGATGTGGTTGTTTTCGGCACTTCCGTTCCGGGTTTTGTATATGTTCTCGGATTTGAATTATCTGTTGATGTATCATATTGGAAAATATCGCCGGAAAGTAGTTCGGGGGAACCTGTTGAGATCATTTCCGGAAAAAACTGATGCAGAGAGATTGCAGATAGAGCGCAAATTCTATCGCTATCTGTCGGATTATATGCTTGAGGATTTGAAACTGTTGCATATGTCTGCCGAAGAGCTTTGTGTGAGAATGACTTATAAGAATACGGAACAATATCTGGAACTGACCGAAAAGTACGGAGGTATTATTGTGATGATTCCTCATTATGCCAATTATGAATGGTTGATTGGCATGGGTGCAATCATGAAACCCGGAGATGTTCCTGTGCAGGTTTATAAACCGTTGAGAAATCAATATCTGGATAAACTTTTTAAACGTATCCGCTCTCGTTTCGGAGGATATAATATTCCCAAACATTCTACTGCACGCGAAATTATTAAGTTGAAGCGTGATGGGAAAAAGATGGTAGTTGGTCTGATTACCGACCAATGGCCCAGCGGATTTGATAGATATTGGACTACTTTTTTAGGGCAGGAGACTGCTTTTCTGAATGGTGCCGAGCGCATTGCCAAAATGATGAATTTTCCTGTTTTCTATTGCGAACTTAGTAAGAGACGCAGAGGATATTGTGAAGCGGAATTCAAACTAATGACGGAGACGCCGAAAGAAACAAAGGAAGGAGAAATTACTGAAATGTTTGCTCATCAATTGGAGCAGACGATTCGTAGAGAACCGGCATACTGGTTGTGGTCTCATAAACGCTGGAAATTAACCAGAGAGGAAGCTGAACAACAGGAAGAATTGAACAAGAAGAAAGAACAGCAATGAAAGTTTCAGTTGTAATCTTGAATTGGAACGGATGTGATATGCTCCGTACTTTTCTTCCGTCTGTTGTCCGCTATTCGAAAGGAGAGGGGCTAGAGGTTTGTGTGGCTGATAATGGTTCTACGGACGATTCTGTGGCTTTGCTTCAACAGGAATTTCCTTCTGTCAGGACGATTGTGCTCGATCAGAATTATGGTTTTGCAGACGGATACAATTTGGCATTACAGCAGGTAGATGCAGAATATGTAGTGCTTTTGAATTCGGATGTCGAGGTGACGGAGCATTGGCTGGAACCAATGGTTGCTTATCTGGATGCTCACCCGGAGGTGGCTGCCTGTCAGCCGAAGATACGTAGCCAGCGACAAAAAGAATATTTCGAATATGCCGGGGCAGCCGGTGGTTTTATTGATAAATACGGTTATCCTTTCTGTCGGGGACGTATAATGGGCGTTGTGGAGAAAGATGAAGGTCAGTACGATACAGTAATTCCTGTTTTCTGGGCGACAGGAGCCGCCCTGTTTATCCGACGCGCTGATTATATGAATGCCGGAGGATTGGATGGATGTTTTTTTGCACACATGGAGGAAATAGATTTGTGCTGGCGACTCCGTTCACGAGGACGTGAGATTGTTTGTGTGCCTCAAAGTGTTGTCTATCATGTGGGGGGAGCTACTCTTAAAAAAGAGAATCCTCATAAGACTTTTCTTAATTTCCGTAATAATCTTGTCATGCTCTATAAGAATCTTCCACAGGAGGAGTTAAATAAAGTGATGCGTATCCGGGCCTGTCTCGATTATGTGGCAGCGTTTAATTTCTTGTTGCAAGGACATTGGGACAATGCTCGTGCCGTCATGCGTGCACGGAAAGAGTACCAACAGCTACGTCCTTCATTTTCTTTATCCCGTGAAGAGAATATGAGAAAAAAAACTTTGAATCCGATACCTGAACGGACAAAAAGTAGTATCTTGTGGCAGTTTTATGCGAGAGGATGCAAAAGATTCTCTCAATTGTCGGATTTAAAAGGATAGCAAATGAAAGCAAAGGTTAGAAGAGGCATCGGGCTGGTAGCGCATGATGCAATGAAAAAAGACCTCATCGAATGGGTACTGTGGAACTCGGAACTGTTGATGGGAAATAAATTCTATTGTACCGGTACTACCGGTACTTTGATATTGGAAGCATTAAAAGAGAAGCACCCTGATGAAGAATGGGACTTTACGATTTTAAAATCAGGTCCGCTGGGTGGTGACCAACAAATGGGATCACGTATTGTGGATGGACAGATTGACTATCTGTTTTTCTTCACTGACCCTATGACATTGCAACCGCATGATACGGATGTGAAAGCATTAACCCGCTTGGCTGGTGTAGAAAATATTGTTTTTTGCTGTAATCGTTCTACGGCGGATCATATTATTTCCAGTCCGTTATTTATGGATCCTGACTATGAGCGCATTCATCCGGACTATTCCAGTTATACGAAACGTTTCCAGGATAAACCTGTGGTGACGGAGGCTGTAGAATCAGTAAATAGAAGAAAAAAGAAGAGAAAATAAGCCGGTAGTTTACGGCTGTGAAAATAGAAGCAGATCTTGCTTAAAAAAGGAATGCAGATGATACGGATTACTTTATTAATATCGTATTATCTGCATTTCGTCATTTATGTTTCATTTCCAACTGTGATATCTTATTTCCTGCTGCAGTGTAGCTCAATTCCTGCGGACTCTATATCTGCTCCCATCGGTGGGTTTCGTTTGGAAAGCCGGAGCTCGATTTCTTCAATACAGGGGAATTGGTCAAAGAGTTTTTGTATAATCCGTCCGCTAACGTGTTCCAGCAATTTTGAGGGAACAGCCATTTCATTTTTTATCACCTGATGTACTTCGGCGTAGTTGACGGTGTCGGCAACTTCGTCTGTCCGGGTAGCTTTGCTGATGTCCACTTTCAGTTTCAGGTCAATGATATATTCATTTCCAATCAGATTTTCTTGCGGTGCAACTCCATGATAGGCGTAACAACGAATTTCTTTCAAAAGAATATAGCTACTGTTTATCTTCATATACTGTCTTTTTAATGTGATCTTGTTTGACTTTTAACAGGTCTTTCTGTGCAACCATTTGTGGAATCACTTTTAGAAAGACGGGGGTGAGCAGAATGCAGATGCTTAGTGTTATAAGCAAAAGTACACTTGCCTGTGCCCAACTATTGTGAATATAACGGCTGACCAATGGACCTAAAAAATGAAGTATCGGTCCATGAATACTCAAGGTGATGATCGAATATCGCCCTAAGTAAGAGATAACCTTTATTTTCTTCACTTTTTTGCAAAGTAACATAATCATAAATATTCCTGCAAATGCAGCGATGTATACTTGAAAAATATTTCCCGCATAGTTGTTGGTGCGCATACCCAATGTGGTAGCGGTAAAGTACATGACTACCAGTGCCAACAGAATGAAAACCGGGATCAACTTGTCGAAACGATGACTGGGATACAGAAAAAAGTTATACCGCCGAATCCAGAAACCGGCTACATAGAAAGGGAGGGCGGTCATGGAAACATCTATATACAAAGGCAACTCTATCTGTAACTTTCCGAGATAAAATCCTGTGCAACCAATCAGGAGTGTGACAGCAAACATGATAGGCAGGTGTTTCTCACGCAGAAAGTGGATCAGATAAAACAGGATATTGCAGTTGAATAGTGCAAGTAGAAACCAAATCGGAGGATTGAACTTGATAAGGTCATGTCCATGAAACACTACCAGGAGCTCATTCCATGATACAGGCAGTTGAAATACCCCGGGTGCTATTTTCCAAACGATATATTTCATTAGAAATGCGCTTAGATAGAAGAAAAGAAAAGGGATAATCAACTTGTTTATTTTCCGTAGGATAAATCCGAACAAGCCTTCGTATGATTTGAAAAATACTCCGGAGATAAAGAAATAAAGCGGCATGCGAAAACAGGAGAGCATGGAATTGGTATCCAGCTGTTCGAAGGCTCCTCCAACGTGCGCTATTACTACAAGGATGATGCAGACTCCTTTGGTTAAGTCCACGAAATCAATACGTCTGCTTTGGTTGCCTTCCATTATCTCTTTTCAATTTCACTTTTTCGGCGCAAAGATACTTCATAAATTGGAATAAAAAGAGGAAGATTGAAAAAATAAACGAATGATACGCAAAGCGAAAAAGTATGATATAAGGCAATACTGTTATTGCGAAAAAAAACGTTGGCTGTGTTTTGAAATTCCTTATTTTACCTCTATTGGCAATATATCTTTAAAAAACGAATGACGCGGATAACATTGATTTTAGAGTTCTTAATCTAGTGTTATCCGCGTCAGTAGTGTCCGGAAAATATCCTTTAAAAAGAGTTAGTGTCTTTTATCTTATTTATTCGGATCTCTTCCTGTGTTTTTTATCAGTTCACAAATCTTATCATTGAGTGTTTTTGCTTTCATCAACTGTTCCAATGTGAGGTGCATCCGGTATCGCCAATAATTTCGTGGATTTGATGGAACATTAATCCGCTCTTCCGCCACATTCGGATTTCTCCATTTCTCGTCTATTGATAACCAATCTTGGAAAGATAAGATACAGAGAATAGAATTACTGTTGAGATGATTGCGTACAATTTCCTCGCACAACTCCGGAGTAGCAGTGGTTGGTGCGGCGCCGTAGTGTCCTAACGTTGCATTATAGTAACGTTGGGTCTGTTGGTAATCTTCTTCCCACCAGCCACGCAGGGTAGACATATCGTGGGTGGAGATTGTGCAGACAGACCGGTATGGGTACTCATTTAAATGCCCGAATTCATACATCGGATTTTTAGGCATCCGCTGAATTTCCAAACTAAGAATACGGAGATCATTCATCACTGACGATACACAAGCAGGAATCATTCCCAGATCTTCTCCACAAACCAACATACGGGTTGATTGTGTCAGCTGGGGCAATTTCTTCATAGCCTGTTGATACCAGAACTCATTGTGCCGGTGATAATAATACTGGTCGTATAGCTTGTTA
Source organism: Bacteroides sp. OM05-10AA (assembly GCF_003439055.1). Lineage (NCBI taxonomy): Bacteria > Pseudomonadati > Bacteroidota > Bacteroidia > Bacteroidales > Bacteroidaceae > Bacteroides > Bacteroides sp. OM05-10AA. Next base: position 71,232 of record NZ_QSUR01000007.1, on the reverse strand, counting down.
AAAGCATTCTTTTCTTCTTCGTTTAGCAATCGGAATACAAAATCCCGCTGTACGCCGATGCGAGGGTGGAATTTCCCTTCCTCCTTTTTGTCCGCAACAAATAAAACATTACTGATTAACGAATAAAGCCCTTCCCGAATCCAGATACTATCTTCATCGTTTCTGCCGGCAAAGAATTGTTCTACTTCCCTTTGTGTCTCAAATCCCGGTTTCATCCGATAGGTACCGGAGTCGTCAACTAATTGAAGAAAGTCCTGTTTTACTAAATTGGTATGTGGTCCGAACAACTGTCCAAGGAAAGATTCATGAATAGATGGGAGCAGGTATTCATCCCGGAATGTGAAACCATAACTTTCGATTTCTTCCCGGCTCATAGGGAGGGAAGGATCGAACTGACCTAACAATCCGTGTACGGCGTGCATCGGTATTTCCCAGATACGGAAAAAACCGAGGATATGATCGATCCGATAGGCATCAAAGTATTCTGCCATTTTCTGAAAACGTTTCATCCACCAGCGGTAGCCGTCTTTTTCCATGACATCCCAGTTATATGTAGGAAATCCCCAGTTTTGCCCGTTGATGGAGAAATCATCGGGTGGAGCACCTGCTTGTCCGTTGAGATTGAAGTAATGAGGCTCTGTCCAGGCTTCCACACTATTGCGGCTGATACCGATTGGAATATCTCCTTTTAATACGACACCGTGTTGACGGGCATATTCGGTTGCAGACAGTAATTGCAGGTGCAGGTGATACTGAATATAGTAATACAATGAGATATGAGGATAGTCTACAGTTTCCGGCTGGCACATTTTTTCTATATCTTCCGCATTATAAACAGAGTGTCGTGGCCATTTACGGAAATTGGGCGTTTTGTAGGCGTCGCGCAGATAACTGAAGACTGCATAGGGTTGCAACCATTCTTTGTTGGCTTCAAAGAAGTCTTTGAAACCTTTGGAGGCCAAAACCTTTTCTCCTTCCTGCCGGAATAGTAAGTTGAAAAACTCCCATTTAGTCTGGTTGACTGCTTCGTAGTCAATGGCAGGCAGGCTGTTCAGCTCCTTTTGCTTTTTGCTAAATTTTGATACGGCTTCTTTATCTTTCAGAGTTCCCATTTGCTTGATATCCGCATACATCGGGTGGAAAGCATAAATGGAAATACTGTTATAGGGGTAAGAGTCGATCCATGCATGAGTCATGGTGGTGTCGTTGACCGGTAAAATCTGAATAACTTTCTGATGGGTGCTCACTGCCCAGTCGATCATACGTTTCAAGTCACCAAAATCACCTACTCCAAAACTTTTCTCCGATTTTAAGGAGAATACAGGTATAGCGATTCCTGCGCCTTTCCAGGCAGGAATGTCGAAATAGGCATACCGGTCGGAGATCACGAGCGTTTCGTTTGTCTTCAGTTCCGGGTCTGCCAGATAACGGTTGGGGTTTTTCTCCCAGCAGTCCGCTTTCTTTTCTTGTTTGTTGTAGAGGATGAATTTGTATTCCAGCGGGTATTTTAGTTTGCTGGCATCCAGCTCTATCTGCCACTCCGGGAAATTGGCATCACTCATTAGAACCGCTTTCTCCGGGTCCCAGTGGCCTAATGATTTCTGGTTACCACAGATCGCCAGACAATAATCTTTATTGATATGTGGAGCATAGGCTTTGATAACCAGTCCCTTTTTATAACTTTGCGGGATACTCTCTCTCTCGGGATGTGCCAGTAAAGCTTCTGTAAAAGCTGAACTATACAGATACGATTGTTCCGGGATGTTTTTCCAGCAATCATTGATTCTGTATATCTTCTTGGAAGTGCCCGATAGGCAAATAGATCTCGGAAAACTGTCCCATTCCCTGCGGATAACTATTCCGTTTTGTTCTATCTGATAGTTATAATTGATAATCATCCCTTCATGCGGGATTTCAAGCTCAACTTCTGCCGTCCAATAGATACCATCAGTGGTGTGTAAAGGAATTGATTCCGGAAATAAGCCGGAAATCCTTACTTCTTCTCCCCAGTTGGTGCGGTATTCAATATTAAATGATAGAATCATATATATTAGATTTTAATTGTATATGTAAGACACTGCAAGTATAAGACATTTTTTTGAATAAAAAATAAAAGGAGCCGCACCGGACTCCTTTTAATCTTTTGTTTATATATTAATTAACATACGTAGGACTATTATCCACACCTGGAAGCACCGCAAGTTGTACAAATCAGACAGCCTTCCTGATAAACCAATGTCTCATTACCGCAGTTCGGGCATTTCTTACCTTTGGCTTCTGTTCCATCCTGAATATACTTCTTCAATGCACGTTCCACACCGTTTTTCCAAGTGTTGATACTTTCACTGTTTAATTGGAGAGAGCCAACCAGTTTGATAACCTGTTCAATCGGCATCCGGTAGCGAAGCACGCCGGAAATCAATTTTGCATAGTTCCAGTATTCTTTGTTGAACTTCTCTGACAATCCTTCAATGGTCGTCTTATATCCGCGTTTGTTCTCGAATTGGAAGTCGTAACGTTTGGTACCGTCTTCATCTACATTTTTGATGATACGTCCGCAAGTCACGCTCTTAGGCAACAAGATACCTTCATCATCATCTTGCAAACCTGTGAATATTTCATAAGGGTGCCCATCTAATAATCCGACAAAAGCTACCCATTTTTCTTTGTTGTTCTGGAAACGGACAACATCTGCTTCCAATATTCTCGGACGTACCTCTACAACCGTAGGCGGTTTGCAAGGAGGAAGGTCTTCTTTCTTTTCCTTATCCGATTTAGTGGAAATCAAAACTCCAGAGCGTGAACCGTCGCGATATACGGTACAGCCTTTACAGCCGGATTTCCATGCTTCTACATACAGACGGTTTACTAAATCCTCGTCTACATCGTTTGGCAGATTGATTGTTACGCTGATGGAGTGGTCTACCCATTTCTGGATTCTTCCCTGCATCTTCACTTTCATCAACCAGTCGACGTCGTTGGAAGTTGCTTTATAATAAGGAGATTTGGCAACCAGTTCGTCAATTTCTTCTTGAGAGTAGCGTCTGGCCGGATCGTATCCGTTAGCTTCCATCCAGGTCACAAACTTATGATGGAATACGATATACTCTTCGAATGCATCTCCTGTTTCGTCTACAAAATCTACATGTACATTCGTATCGTTCGGGTTTACCTTTCTTCTGCGTTTGTAAACAGGCAGGAATACAGGTTCAATACCCGAAGTAGTCTGTGTCATTAAACTGGTCGTTCCGGTTGGAGCAATTGTCAGGCAGGCAATGTTACGGCGACCGTATTTCTTCATATCCTCATACAGTTTCGGGTCGGCTGCTGCCAGACGTTGGATGAACGGGTTGTTCTGTTCACGTTCGCTATTGTATATTTCGAAAGCACCACGTTCTTTGGCCATTTCCACTGAAGAACGGTATGCGCCGAGGGCGACTGTCTTGTGTACTTTTTCAGAGAATTCTGTCGCTTCTTCCGTTCCGTAACGCAATCCCAATGCAGCAAGCATGTCACCTTCTGCAGTGATACCTACACCGGTACGGCGACCTTGTCCGCTCTTCTTGTAGATTTTCTCCCAAAGTGCGCGTTCTGCATGTTTTACTTCTTCATTTTCCGGATCTTCGTCAATCTTGGTCATGATACGTTCGATCTTCTCGAGTTCGAGGTCGATGATATCGTCCATGATACGTTGAGCAAGAGCCACGTGTTTCTGGAACAGATCAAAATCAAAAGATGCATCCGGTTTGAACGGATTCACTACATAGGAATATAGATTGATAGCCAATAGACGGCATGAATCGTAAGGACATAGAGGAATTTCTCCGCATGGGTTGGTAGATACAGTTCTGTAACCCAGATCTGCATAACAATCAGGCACAGACTCACGGATAATCGTATCCCAGAATAAAACTCCCGGTTCTGCCGATTTCCATGCATTATGAACGATTTTCTTCCACAAGGTAGAAGCGTTGATTTCTTTGGTAAATGTCGGGTTGGCAGAGTCAATAGGATATTGTTGTACATACGGCTTTTCGTCTACGGCAGCCTGCATGAAAGCATCGTCCAGCTTGACAGAAACATTGGCTCCTGTCACTTTACCTTCAGTCATCTTGGCATCGATAAATGCTTCAGAATCCGGATGCTTGATGGATACACTCAACATCAGTGCACCACGACGTCCGTCTTGAGCAACCTCACGAGTGGAATTCGAATAACGCTCCATAAACGGAACAAGGCCGGTAGAAGTCAGTGCCGAGTTTTTAACGGGAGAACCTTTCGGACGGATGTGTGATAAGTCGTGACCTACACCACCGCGTCTTTTCATCAGTTGCACCTGTTCTTCGTCGATTTTGATAATAGCACCGTAAGAGTCGGCTGCGCCATCCACTCCGATAACGAAGCAATTGGATAGTGAAGCAACCTGATAGTCGTTACCGATTCCTGTCATCGGGCTACCTTGGGGGACGATGTACTTGAAGTGATCTAATAAATCATACAGTTCTTTTGCTGTCAACGCATTCGGATACTTTGATTCTACGCGTGCCACTTCATTTGCAATTCTCCAATGCATGTCTTCCGGAGATTTTTCATAGATATTACCGAAAGAATCCTTTACTGCGTATTTGTTTACCCAAACCCTTGCAGCAAGCTCGTCGCCTTGAAAATATCGTAAAGATTCTTCATAGGCTTCGTCGTAAGAATAAATTTGTTTTTCCACGATTCAATGTGTGTTAAATCTCGTTTTTAATAAGTAATGTGTAGAAGTTTACTTATCGTTAACAAATGCAGCCGCAAAGCTAAGAATGTTTTTTCATCTATCAAAATAAAAATGAAATAATTTATTAACAGGTTGCAAGTTTTCCATTTGTTTATGCTAAGTGTTTGATAAACAGTTAAAATTGAATTTTGTTCAAAGGTTAAAGTTCTCCAAAAAGAAAACTATTCTATTCTGTTAGTGTGGTAGAATATTTTTTTCTTTTTATATCTTTGCAAAAAAAAGATATGTTTGAAACCGTAAAGAACAGAAGAACTATCCGGAAATATCTGCCTAAAGATATAAATCCTGGTTTGTTAAATGATTTGCTCGAAACCTCTTTCCGTGCTTCTACGATGGGGGGAATGCAACTTTATAGTGTAATTGTGACTCGTGATGCGGAAATGAAGGAGAAACTTTCGCCTGCTCATTTCAATCAGCCTATGGTAAAAAATGCACCGGTCGTATTGACTTTTTGTGCTGATTTCCGTCGTTTCAGTAAATGGTGTGAACAACGGAAAGCTGTGCCGGGCTATGATAATTTAATGTCTTTTATGAATGCGTCTATGGATACTTTGCTCGTTGCGCAGACTTTCTGTACACTGGCGGAAGAAGTAGGACTCGGCATTTGTTATCTGGGGACTACCACTTATAATCCTCAAATGATTATCGATACTCTCCAACTGCCTGAATTGGTATTCCCTCTCACAACAATAACGGTAGGCTATCCGGATGGTATTCCCTCCCAAGTCGACCGTCTACCTTTGGAAGCTGCTGTGCATGACGAAAAATATCACGACTATACACAGGAAGAGATAGATAAACTCTATGCCTACAAAGAATCGTTGCCGGAAAATAAGCAGTTCATCGAGGAAAATAAAAAAGAAACATTGGCTCAGGTTTTCACGGATGTGCGTTATACAAAGAAAGATAACGAATTTATGTCTGAAAACTTGTTGAAAGTACTCCGCCAACAAGGGTTTTTAAAATAAGTATTAGGTATTAAGTATTGTCCATGCAAACACGCATTTATAATGCAGTTTCACATTACTAGGATAATACTTAATACCTAATACTTGATTCTAGTTTCTCTTCTTCAGTAACGACTCTATTTCCTGTACTTCTGCATTAAAGCTCTTGTCTACCTCCAATTGTCCTTTTACGGTTTTGCAGGCGTGAAGTACGGTTGCATGGTCTTTGTTACCAATGAACTTACCTATCTTAGAAGTTGAAAAGTCTGTGTGGTTTTTAGCCAGATACATGGCGATCTGTCGTGCTTGAACGACTTCTCTTTTTCTGGATTTTGTATGTATGGCAGACGGCTCCAGGTCGAAATGTTTGCATACCACTTTGAGAATATCATCAATAGTGACAGCTTTCGTTTCATTGTGAACCACGCCATGTACAATGTGTTGTGCCAAATCCAGGTCTATTTCCTTGTTGAAAATAGTAGAACGGGCCATGATGGCGATGACGATACCTTCCAGATCACGTACACTTTCATTCACATTTTCAGCAATATAGTCGATCACTTCTGCCGGGAATTGTAACCCGTCGCGGTGTATCTTGTTGCGTAGAATGTTTTTGCGAAGTTCTACGGTCGGTTTTTCCAGCTCGGCTACCATACCCCATTTGAAACGGGTCAGGAGGCGTTCTTCGATACCCTGCAATAATACAGGAGCACGGTCCGAAGTCAATATGAGCTGTTTACCATTCTGGTGTAAATGATTGAAGATATGGAAGAAGTTGTTTTGAGTCTTGGTGACACCGGCAAACTCCTGAATATCATCAATGATTAATACATCAATCGTCTGATAAAAATTAATAAAGTCGTTGGTCGTGTTATTACGTACAGAATCCGTATATTGTACCTGGAACAAATGTGCCGAAACGTACAATACTCTTTTTTCTGGATAAATTTCTTTGATTTTCGTGCCTATTGCGTTTGCCAGGTGTGTCTTTCCCACTCCGGATGCTCCATAAAGGAATAACGGGTTGAAAGCGGTCCCTCCCGGTTTTTGCGCTACAGCTTCTGCTACACTTCTTGAAAGTTTATTGCTGTATCCTTCAATGAAGTTCTCAAAATTATAATTGGGATTCAAATGCGGGTCCAGATCTTGAACGGCAGGAGCCTGTAAGAAGCTGGGAGCTTTGTTGCCTCCGATTATACTTTTAGGGGTAACAGCTGTAGAACGATTGCTTGCTTCGAGATTCACGGTTTGATTCGGAATCGAAGTCTTGTCCACCATGACGTTGTACATCAACTTGGTGCCTTCGCCAATGACCTTATATAATGTCTTGCGTATTAGATCTACGAATCTCTCTTCCAGGATTTCGTAGAAAAACTGGCTCGGGATCTGTAAGATCAAAGTTTTGTCCTCATATTTCAACGGGACAATAGGGGCAAACCAAGTATTATATGTCGTCTCAGGAACATTGTCTTTAATTACGTCGAGACAGCGGTTCCAAAGTACGACATGATTTGATTCAATCATAGTAACTTTTAATACATTTATTAATTAAGCAAAACTTCTACGTTTGCAAAATTGGGAATCTTATTCGGAAAAAACAAATCTGTTTTTTCTTGTTTTTTTCATGCGAACAATAATGTGTTTACTTTCAATGACTTATGCTTTTGTTGTTGGACACTGTCAGCTTACCCTCTCTTGCGATTTTATAAGTATCTGTATATTAATGTCTTATATGCTTAAATTTAGCGTTTTTTCTCATCTTTGTACGTTTGTACGGGAATATTATTTCGGTTTATAGATAGACATTTGAAGAGCAATCTACTTTCTTTTGAAAGCCCCTTGTTATTTAGATGAAATCTATATAACAAGAATTTGCTACTTATCTTTCTTGCCGAATAATGAGAAGTGAACGTATCGTTTCGGGTGCTCTTTCAGGTCCTCTAATAAGCTAGCTGCATTTTCTGTTGTAGCGTTCAGATTATTGTATAAAGTCGGGTCGTTGAAGAGCAGACCGAGCGTGTTATCTTTGCTGTTTAATTTCTCTGTAAGTATTTTTACGTTAGCCAGTGTTTCGTCTATTTTTTTGAAAGTGGCTGCATAATCTATTTCTTTCAAATTTCCGCTGATGACCACAAAGTTGTCTCCGATGGTATTCAGTTTACTTGTGAGTTGAGGAATATCGTTACTCATTAGTCCTTTCACTTGTGAACTGACTACTGCCAGGTTGGCGGTCGTTTTTTCTATTGAGTGCAGAGTGGCAGGAATGCTCTTGTCAGCTAAGATATTGTTCAGGGAGATGAGGATAGAGTCCAGCTTAGGCAGCATCTCTTCCACTTTCGGTATCAGTTGTGCTGCGCTTTCCATCATTCCGTTGTTTAGTGTGCCGGGGATCGTATCTCCTACGGCATATTTTTCACGTGGGTTGTTTGCCAGGAGGATATTCATACGTACGCCTCCCATAAGTTCGGATACGAGTTCGGCGGTACTTCCTTTAGGAATCCGCAACTCAGTGTCCAGTTCTACTTCAACAATCACATTTCCGGGTTTGACATAATCATAATAGATGTCACGTACAATACCTACACGGACACCGTCGGCAAATACCGGGCTTGATTTAGTGAGTCCGTTTACGTTTTCAAATTTGGCATAGAAATAGCTGGAAGGCTGAAACATGTGTATACCTTTCAGCCAGTTGATTCCATATATAAGCACACATAGTGCAACGATACCTGCAATACCTATTCTGACTTCTTTTGTAATGTACTTCATTTTATCTTTTTATTTATTTTTTCTTTTCTTGAATTCGGCAATCGCTTCATTGATGTTCATTTTCTCTCCATTTCGGAAAGCGATGATGAAGGCATCCTTAAATTCAGCCGTAATAGTGCGCCTCGTGCGCAACACTTTGTTGTAATCGGTGGAGGCTCCATACGTGTATTTGTATATTCCCCCTTCCTTATAATAATCCACGTCTTTCAGTCCTTTCAGCCGTTTGTCATTTTTGGCGAGAGGTTTGGAAGCAGTGAGTATCTGTATCTTAAACGTAATTTCACTGTCATTGGTTGCGCTTTCTGCCACAATTGGGCGCTTCGGTGCTGTTTTTGCTGTTGCAGCCGGTTTGGTTTTTGCTTCGGCTAGTAATTCTTGCTGTTGAGGAGCTGTGTTTATGCTTTCGGTATCCTTTTGGGCAATTTCCGGGGCGTTGTCTTCTTCCTGCTCGGTTGGGATAATCGTTTTGCTGACTCCCGTAAGGCGTAACTCATGTTCTCGTTTGTAATTCAGGAAAGCCCGGTAAATACCTTTGGCCATACTTCCGGCCCCTTCTTCGGAATTCAGATAGCGTTCTTCTTCCGGAGTAGAAATAAATCCCAATTCTATTAGAATGCTTGGCATCGCACTTGCTTTTAAGACGAGGAATCCTGCTTGATGCACTCCCCGGTCTGCCCGTTTACAGGTTTGGCGGAACTGTTTTTGCATCAGCGAGGCCAAGTGTACGCTCTGCTCCATATATTTGTCCTGCATGAACTCAAATATAATATATGATTCGGCAGAGTTCGGATTGAAACCGGCATATCTTGTTTTATAATCACTTTCGTAGAGGATAACGGAGTTCTCCCGCTTGGCAACTTCCAGGTTAGCGTCTGATTTGGCCAAACCCAGCGTCCAGGTTGAAGCCCCTTTGGCTGTACGGTTGTTTGCCAGTGCGTTGGTGTGAATGGAAATAAAGAGATCCGCCTTTGCGTTGTTTGCAATTTCTGCCCGTCGGTCCAAAGGAATAAAGACATCTTTGCTACGGGTGTAGATCACTTTGACGTCGTCGCAGTTTCTTTTGATTAGATTCCCCACTTTCAAGGCAACGTTCAAATTGATATTTTTCTCTTTCGAGATTTTGCCTATAGCACCAGGATCATGTCCACCATGTCCGGCGTCAATAACTACTACGAAATCCTTCCCCCATAAGTGGTTGGTACATGAGGGTAGAAAAAGTAGCCAGAGGCAAATAAATATGTATAATATGTACGGTCTATTCAGTTTCATATCTATAATACGGTGCAAATGTAGTAGAAATTTGTAGAAAACTCATGATTTGCCATTAAGTTTTGTGTTTTTTTCGGTTTAATGATAGCTTTTTTCCCTAAATCTCCGTTACTTTGTGCTTCGAAGTTAAAATGTACGACGATGCTTAAGTTTTTGAAGAATTGGACATTACCTATTGCTATGCTGGTAGGTGCTGTAGGTTATCCGCTGTTTATCAGTCTTTCTTTCCTGACTCCTTATCTTATTTTTACGATGTTGCTATTGACCTTCTGTAAGGTATCTCCTCGTGATTTGAAGCCAAAACCTCTTCATATGTGGTTGTTATTGATTCAGATTGGTGGAGCGTTGGCTGCTTATCTGTTGCTTTATCGCTTTGATAAAATTGTAGCAGAAGGAGTGATGGTTTGCATTATTTGTCCAACGGCTACGGCTGCTGCGGTGATTACTACCAAGTTGGGAGGGAGTGCGGCCAGTCTGACTACCTATACATTGATAGCAAATATCGGAGCGGCTATTGCTGTGCCCATTCTTTTTCCTTTGGTGGAAGTCCATCCTGATGTCACTTTTTGGGAGGCGTTTCTTGTTATTTTGGGTAAGGTATTTCCGTTGTTGATTTGTCCTTTTTTGGTTGCCTGGTTGTTGAGCAAGTGTTTGCCGAAAGTACATCAGAAGTTATTGGGTTATCATGAACTTGCTTTTTATTTGTGGGCTGTATCTTTAGCTATCGTAACTGCGCAAACATTGTATTCTTTGCTCAATGACCCGGCGGATGGTTTTACGGAAATCATGATTGCTGTCGGAGCACTGATTGCCTGTTGTTTGCAGTTCTTTTTGGGGAAGACAATCGGCTCGATTTATAATGACCGTATCAGTGGTGGGCAAGCACTTGGACAAAAGAATACAATTCTGGCTATTTGGATGGCGCATACCTATCTGAATCCGCTGTCTTCCGTTGCACCGGGTTCGTATGTGTTGTGGCAGAATATTATCAATAGCTGGCAGTTGTGGAAAATGCGAAAAAAAGAGGTAAAATAGTAAATAATTAGGGATTATATGATTACTATAAGGATAGCTTTAAATACGGATATAGAGGAAATTCAGTCTCTATATCGAAACACAGTGTTAGTGATAAACAGGCGTGACTATTCACAGGCCGAGGTTGAAGATTGGGCATCGTGCGGAGATGATCCTTCTAAAATAGAGGGTATGATAAAAACTCACTATTTTATTGTTGCTGTTAATCGGCAATCTGAAATCGTCGGTTTTTCATCCATTACACCTCAGGGCTATTTGCATTCAATGTTTATTCATAAGGATTTTCAGGGCAAAGGTGTTGCTACACTATTGTTGAATGAGATAGAACGTTATGCCGTCGCAGCCGGGATTACGCGGATTACCTCTGAAGTGAGTATAACAGCCCGTCCATTTTTTGAAAAGCGAGGGTATATAGTAGAAGTAGAGCAAAAACGCAGGGCTAATCAGCTGTCTCTTACTAACTATTGGATGGCCAAAAGCCTTGTATGATGAAAATTTATAATGGTCGTGTCCCGGCATGTGGCGTGTTTTGTGGTGGGTGTCCTACCTATACACGGCAAAAAAATCCTTGTCTGGGAGCGCAATTGAATAGTGCACGCTGTGAAAAATGTAAAACATTCCCCAACACAAGACATCGGAGCTGAAAATGAAAATGATGGAAAGAATATTTGAAATAAAAGACTTGAAAGCACTGGAGGACTTTTTGCAATCTCAAACAGAAACCTGTTCTTTCTTTGTCAGACTTTTGACTACAATATCATAGGATTTGCTTACAAGTTCTTTGATCTTATCATCAGATACGTCTTGATTGAAATAAACGCTGATCCAATATTTCTTCTTCATGTGCCAGCCTGGTTTTATACCGGCATATTCAGTTTGCAGTTCTCCAGATTCGTCAGGGTTACATTTGATGCAACAAAAATCGAAAATCTCAATGTTAACGAAACAAAACCATTTGTCCGCAACATAAAAGCATAGAACGTCACGGCTATATTGGTCGGGTACATTGGGAAAAGGCATCTTCTCGTGAACACCTTTAAAAGAAAGACAGTATTCTCTAAATTCTTCGATATTCATTTCACTTTTTTATGTTCGGTTATCTATGCAAAAATAGTTAGAATAAGGGAGTGGACAACCATCTTTCTATGAAAATATTCAGGTGAGATGTGTTTTCATGTCCTTTATTTGGTTAGTCGACTTCTTCGGATGGATAGTTGATCTTAAAAACTACTTGACGCTCCACCGCCACCGCTATGTCCACCACCAAAACTGCCGCTACTACTTCTACTACTGCTTCTGCCACTACTACTGCTGTGACTATTACTAGAACTGTCACTATTGGGGGGTGTCTTGCGGGGAATCTTCTGTGTTGTCTGCTTTTTATCTCCGCACATCAGGCAAAGAGAGTCGGCAACCTCCAATCCGGCATCGGAATATGTGGGCTCTTTAATTGTTTTCCACGGGCTGATACGCTTGGAAGCAATGGTATGGCATTGATTACACATCCTATATTCGCTTATGGTGATAGATTTATACCGTAAAAGCCAGCCGCAGGAAGTACATTGATAAATACGGTGGATGGCAGAACCTAGTTTGTGTTCCATTTGTTCGGAAGCAGATAATAAAGGGGTTGCAAGCTCATTGGGTAAAAGTTGTAAAGCCACAGCTTTGCAAGAATCGCAGGTTTTACTCTGCAAAATAACACGTTGTTTTTGGTAGAACTTGTACCATAAGGATACCGCAATAAGTGCAGGCCAGACTGGAAAAAACAATACAAGACATCCAAGTGGGTTGTAAAGTGTCAGGACTTTGATTGCTGCTAATGCTGAACTGTCTTTGGGGCGAGCTTTATTTACCTTCATGAGGTAAGTGATAACATTTACCAGTATCAAGAATACCCAAAGCATAGGCGGCTGATTTGCCAGAAAATTCCACAACGTATTGCCGGCACTTTTCCAGTAATTATCAGAAGTGCCTTGAGAAACGGGCTCATAGTCGCTTCCATAAAGCACCAATGTTACAGCTCGGACTCCCTCTGTCATTCCTCTGTCAAAGTCGTTTTTTCTAAACCACGGAACCATTTCATTCTGTTGAATGCGAAAGCATAAAGCGTCGGGAAGTACTCCTTCCAAACCGTATCCGGTTGCGAAAGTGACTTTACGTTGATCGAGCACTAAAAGAATCAGTAATCCGTTGTCGTCCGCTTTCTTTCCGATGCCCCAGTGTTCAAAAAGCTTGTGGGCAAACTCTGCCGGAATATCTTCACCGATAGAAGGGAGTGCAACAACTGTCACTTCAATACTCAATGAATCTTCTAACTGTGACAACATATTATTTATTTCCCACACATAACTTTCATCCAATATCTGATTCGGATTGCTGACCCAATTGGAAGAGCTTTCATTACGCGGATTGGGGACATCTGTTACTTTATAGATATCTACTGTTTGTTCGTGCTCTAAAGCCAATGCAAAAGCATGACTACCAAAGGTATAACAGAAAACAAGAAGTAATATCCGGACTATTCCCCTGAAACTTTTTTGTGTTTTATCTTTCATTATTGTGTTATTAACTGATTGTTCTTAGAGTAGAAAATAACTATCATAACTCTCATTCTTTTTGCTAATATACTTATTCTTTTAATTATAAGTGGTTTATAAAAATGAATGAGAGTATGATACTAGTTTTTTACTCATAGAGAAGATGTTTTTTTCTAATCTCTTTGTAATCCTGTAACTCCTTTTGCCAACTATTCCGGATAGCCTCTTCCGATTCCCCTTTGAGGATAGCCTTGCGTACGCTGTCAGTACCCATCAGCAAATCAAACCATCGGGCACGGGAGAAGAAGGCTGCGCTTTCATCGGATAAGCGATAAAAGTTCAAGAAGTAGAGAAGCGTAAAGCCATTCACATCGGTTACATTCCGGAGGTCTTCCCCATAACAGGTGATACCTTTGTGCATCGGATTTTTGTCAAAACCGGGTAAGGAGCGGGGAGTAAAAGTAAAACTTCCGTATTTCTTATTAGGTGCGCCCAATACCTGGAAAGGAAAAGTTGTTCCTCGTCCCACGCTGATACGGGTGGCTTCAAAAGGACAGAGTGAGGCGTACAATCGGATAGACTGGTCGTTCGGGAGGTTGGGTGACGGTTTGATGGGAAGTGAATAAGGTTCTCCATGTTTCCACCCGACCATTGGAATTACCTTTAATGAACAAGGATTTTTCTTGTTGGCAATCCATTCTTCTCCGTTTATCATCTGTGCCAGTTCGCCGATGGTACATCCGTGAAGTACAGGAATGGGAAGCATGCCGACAAAACTCTTGTAGCCCGGTTTGAGTATCGGGCCATCCACATAATCGCACGGATTGGGACGATCCAGCACAATCATTTCCTTCTTGTTCTCTGCGCAAGCTTCCATTACATAATACATTGTACTTATATAGGTATAAAAGCGTGCTCCCACATCCTGAATATCGAACAAAATAACATCAATATCTTTTAGCTGGGCAGCGGACGGTTTTTTGTTGTCGCCATAAAGTGAAACGATAGGAGTACCAGTACGGGAATCTTTTCCGTTTTTCACCGTTTCACCCGCATCTGCATTACCTCGGAAGCCATGTTCGGGGGCAAATACTTTGACGACCTGAACATTTCTTTTTAATAAGGTGTCGAGAAGATGAGTTTGCTTTGCCCCCACAATGGAAGTATGGTTGACTACCATTCCAACGCGTTTCCCTTTCAACAGCGGTAGGTATTGATCCATCTGTTCTGCTCCCGTGACAATTTGACTGTTTACACGCATTGGAAACAGCATAATGAACAGAAATATAAGAATGAAGAAAACTCTAGTTTGCATATCGGTGATTTTTTTTGTAATATTGCACAAAAATATTAATTTCTCGTCAAGAGAGCAAAAAATAAAGCACATGAATCCATACGAAATCATTGATAAATATTATCCGGAGAATACGCAGCAGAGACAAATATTAGTAATACACAGTTTGGCAGTGTCCGGAAAAGCAATGAAAATGCTGGATGCTCATCCCGAACTACGTTTAAACCGGAGCTTTGTGAAAGAAGCTGCTCTGTTGCATGATATTGGTATTTTTCAGACCGATGCTCCAACTATTCAGTGTTTTGGTCCCCATCCTTATATCGCTCACGGATATTTGGGAGCAGAAATCTTGCGGGCGGAAGGTTTCCCCCAACACGCATTGGTGTGTGAACGCCATACCGGAGCCGGACTCTCGTTGGAAGATATCATCGCCCAGCAACTTCCCGTTCCTCATCGTGAGATGTTACCCATCACTTTGGAAGAGCAATTGATTTGTTTTGCGGATAAATTCTTTTCTAAAACCCATCTGGATGAAGAGAAAACAGTGGAGAAAGCACGGAAAAGTATTGCAAAATATGGTGAAGAAGGCCTAAGCCGCTTTGATAGATGGTGTTCTCTCTTTTTATAGCACTAAAAAATAATTAAATAACGAAGATTCTAACTCATATTTGGTGAAGTTTGTGTACTTTTGCCACTTCAAGCGTAAACTATTAGTTAATGGCGCCATTGAAAGCAAAAATACTTATATCATTCATACTGCTGATTGTCTTACTGATGCTTCCCGATGAGGCTACGTCTCAGCGTCGAAGAAGAGGAATGATTGCCTCCAATACCGCACAAACGGATTCCCTTCAGGGAAATGATTCGTTGAAAGCAGATACGGTAACGGTACGCATTGATTCCATCGCACCGGTAAAGAAGAAACAACCACTCGATGCACCGGTTGTTTATGAATCCAACGACTCCACTGTCTTTACTCTGGGAGGAGCTGCTACACTTTATGGTAGCGGAAAAGTTAATTATCAGAACATCGAACTCGCTGCGGAAGTTATTTCGATGAATCTGGATAGTAGTACTGTGCATGCTTACGGTATCAAGGATACTACCGGGGTGGAAAAAGGTAAACCGGTATTTAAAGAAGGAGATACCTCTTATGATACGGAAACCATCCGATATAATTTCAAAACCAAGAAAGCGGGAATTACCGATATCGTCACCCAGCAGGGAGAAGGATATGTGACCGGAAGCAAGGCGAAGAAAGGAGCTAATGATGAAATTTTCATGGAGCATGGGCGTTATACAACCTGCGATCATCATGACCATCCTCACTTCTATATGCAGCTGACGAGAGCTAAAGTGCGTCCTAAAAAGAATGTGGTGACAGGACCTGCTTATCTAGTAGTGGAAGATGTGCCTTTGCCGTTGGCCGTACCGTTCTTTTTCTTCCCATTCTCCAGCAGTTATTCTTCCGGTTTCATTATGCCGACTTATATGGACGACTCCAGTCGTGGTTTCGGTCTGGCAGAAGGAGGATATTACTTTGCCATGAGTGACATCATGGACTTGAAGTTGACGGGTGATATCTTCACGAAAGGTTCATGGAGATTATCCGGATTGACAAACTATAATAAACGCTATAAATATTCCGGTACGCTGCAAGCGGACTATCAGGTCACCAAGACAGGAGATAAAGGTATGCCGGACTATACAGTTGCTAAGGACTTTAAGGTAGTATGGAACCATCGCCAGGATGCTAAAGCCAGTCCGAACAGCACATTCTCCGCTAGTGTAAACTTCTCAACCAGTAGTTACGAACGTTCCAATATCAACAACCTTTATAATTCGCAGTTGTTGACTCAAAATACCAAAACATCAAGTATCAGTTATTCTCGTAGTTTCCCTGATATCGGTCTGACCTTATCCGGAACTACCAATATCGCACAGACGATGCGTGACTCTTCTATTGCGGTCACTTTGCCTGACTTGAATATCACATTAAGCCGTCTGTTCCCGTTCAAACGTAAGAAGGCGGCGGGAGCTGAACGCTGGTACGAAAAGATTTCCATTAGCTATACGGGACGTTTGACAAACAGTATCCGTACAAAAGACGACCGTCTGTTTAAAGCCGGGCTAAGCGAATGGGAAAATGCGATGAATCATAACATTCCTATCAGTGCTACTTTTACGTTATTCAAATATTTGCAGGTTTCTCCTTCGGTCAATTATACAGAGCGTTGGTATACTCGTAAGATCAATCAGCAATATAATGAGGTCGATCATAAGTTGGAGGCATTGCCGGGTGATACACTGAACGGTTTCTACCGGGTATCCAATTACTCGGCAAGTTTGAGCTTGAGTACGAAAGTATATGGTATGTACAAACCTCTTTTTGCTAAAAAGAAAGAGATACAGATTCGTCACGTAGTTACGCCTCAGGTAAGTCTTAGCGGTGCTCCGGGATTCAGCAAGTATTGGGAAGAATATACCGATTATAATGGCAATACGCAGTATTATTCTCCTTTCACCGGTCAACCTTATGGCGTACCTTCGCGGGAAGGATCGGGAACAGTCAGTTTCTCTATTTCTAATAACTTAGAGATGAAGTATTATGATGCAAAGAAAGATACGCTTAAAAAGGTTAGTCTGATTGATGAATTGGGAGCAAGTATGTCTTATAATATGGCTGCCAAAGAGAGGCCTTGGAGTGATTTAAGCATGAACCTACGTCTGAAACTGACTAAGAATTATACATTCAACATGAACGCATCGTTCGCTACGTATGCTTATACGTTCGATAAAAGTGGTAATGTAGTAACCAGTAACCGTACAGAATGGTCGTATGGTCGTTTTGGACGTTTCCAGGGATATGGTTCTTCTTTCAACTATACCTTCAATAATGACACATGGAAGAAATGGTTCGGTCCGAAAGAAGAGGATGAAAAAGGGAAAGATAAGAATAAGTCGGAGGATAGCGATGATGAGGAATCCGATGGAACGGAAGGAGACGGTACTACGCCTAAGAAAGTAGAGAAAGCACAGGCTGACCCGGATGGTTATCAGGTATTTAAGATGCCTTGGTCATTGAGCCTTAGCTATTCGTTTAATATCCGTGAAGATAGAACGAAGCCTATCAACCGTTATTCCATGCGATATCCTTATACGTATACGCATAATATCAATGCAAACGGAAATATAAAGATTTCTAATAACTGGTCGCTCTCGTTCAACTCGGGTTATGATTTTCAAGCTAAAGAGATTACCCAGACTTCTTGTACAATATCCCGTGACTTGCACTGTTTCAACTTGTCCGCCAGTCTTTCTCCTTTCGGACGTTGGAAATATTACAATGTTACAATCCGTGCGAATGCAAGTATTCTGCAAGACTTGAAGTATGAGCAGAGAAGTCAGACGCAAAGTAACATTCAGTGGTATTAAAGGGGAAACGATAATGAATGTTTAGCGATAACAAAAGAGTAAGCGATAGATCATAAAAGAAAAACAATGAGCGGTGAACAACTAATGCAATATAAATGCATATCTTGTTCACCGCTCATTGTTTTTTTATTCACTCTTATCTATCTACCATGCGATTTCTGTTTCTCCATGTGCTTTTAGATAATCGTTTGTACGGCTGAAATGTTTGTTTCCAAAGAAGCCGTTGTAAGCAGAAAGAGGAGAGGGATGGGCGGAAGTGAGTACCAGGTGTTTGTTACGGTTGATAAACGCTCCTTTCTTTTGAGCGTATGATCCCCACAGGATAAATACCAGGTTTTCTTTTTCTTCTGCCAGGGCACGGATTGCAGCGTCAGTAAATGTTTCCCAGCCACGGTTCTGGTGTGAACCAGCTTGGTGAGCGCGTACGGTCAGCGTAGCGTTGAGCAACAATACTCCCTGTTCTGCCCAGCGAGTCAGATTTCCCGTAGCAGGGGCATCTGTGCCGATGTCGGCTTTAATTTCTTTGAATATGTTTACTAATGAAGGAGGGAAAGGCACACCATCGTTTACGGAGAAACAAAGGCCATGTGCTTGTCCCGGCCCATGATAGGGATCCTGCCCTATAATCACAACTTTCACTTTATTAAAAGGACAAAGGTTGAAAGCATTGAAGATCAGTTTTCCCGGAGGGAAAATCTGATACTGGCTATATTCGCTTTTGACGAAATCGGTCAGCGTGCGAAAGTAGTCTTTGTCGAATTCTGGTTCTAAATGAGCTTTCCAGCTTTCTTCAATCTGTACGTTCATAGTCTATTATATAAGGTGTATATCAAGTTCTTCACATTCTTTGCGCATATCTTCGGGCCAGATACTGG
Source organism: Bacteroides sp. OM05-10AA (assembly GCF_003439055.1). Lineage (NCBI taxonomy): Bacteria > Pseudomonadati > Bacteroidota > Bacteroidia > Bacteroidales > Bacteroidaceae > Bacteroides > Bacteroides sp. OM05-10AA. Next base: position 52,288 of record NZ_QSUR01000007.1, on the reverse strand, counting down.
CTTGTATTTCTCCGATGTGAGCTTTGCGAAGGTAGAACATACACAAGCGGGACTGTCCGATACCTCCTCCGATAGATAGCGGGAGAGTGTCATTCATCAATCGCTTGTGGAAATAAAGTTCCAGCCTTTTTTCTTCTTTTTCTTCTTTCAACTGACGTTGCAAAGCTTCTTTATCTACACGGATTCCCATGGATGACAATTCGATGGAGCGTTGCAGAACATCGTCCCACAGCAAAAGGTCGCCATTCAGTCCGGGCAGGTCGTTCAGCCCTTTGGTAGTGTAGTCATCGTAGTCTGGTGCACGTCCGTCGTGCTTCTTGCCATCACCAAGTTGACAGCCTATTCCTATGATAAACACAGCTCCGTATTTCTGACAGATGGCGTGCTCGCGGCATTTAGGTTCCAGGTTCGGATAAAGCTGGCGCAATTCCTCTGAATGAATGAAATGTAGCTTTTGTGGCAGGCAAGGTTTGATTTGCGGATACATTTCATATACCATATATTCTGTACGGATCATAGCCGCATAAATACGGTTGACGATTTCCTTTAGGAAGTTCACAGTCCGGTCTTCATTGGTGATGACACGTTCCCAGTCCCATTGGTCTACGTAGAGAGAATGCAGATTGCCCAGTTCTTCGTCCGACCGAATTGCATTCATATCCGTATAAATACCATATCCCGGTTCGATGTGATAGTCAGCTAAGGTCAACCTTTTCCATTTAGCCAATGAATGAACCACTTCGGCTTGCGCATCGCCCAGATCTTTGATTGGGAAAGAAACAGGTCGTTCTATTCCATTCAAATCATCATTGATACCCATTCCTTTCAATACGAAAAGAGGGGCAGTCACACGTCTAAGGCGCAGTTCGGATGACAAGTTTAATTGGAAGAACTCTTTTATTTGCTTGATTCCCAGCTCGGTCTGTTTGAGGTCGAGTAGCGGCTTATAGTTCTTAGGTTTTATCAAGTAACTCATAGGTTTGTTAAATGTTAATTGTCGGCAAAGATAGGAATAAAATTGATATATGTAATGGATATTCTCTAAAAGATTGTCAATTTGATAAAGTAAATGCTCTAAAGCATTTCAAAATAACAGTCTCCTAATATAGGGAAGTACCTTAAGAACTATAAAAAAAGGAGAATCATTAGGAAGATGAGAAGATTTTTTATACTTTTGTCGTCGCATTTAGAAAGAATGGCTTCCTTGTTTAAGCAACAAAGGCGTTTTTTCTAATTTGATAAAATAAGTATAAGCACCTGTAGTTCAATGGATAGAATGGAGGTTTCCGGTTCGTCCACCACCTATGGGAACAAAATTTTAAGAAAATTTTATATTAACATACTACTCTAGCCAGTGTAATTAGCATAAGCACCTGTAGTTCAATGGATAGAATACAAGATTCCGGTTCTTGAGATGAGGGTTCGATTCCCTCCGGGTGTACTTTAAGCCACGCTTTTAACATAGCGTGGCTTTATTATTACCGCACTTTACCAATGAAAATTTATATATTTGCGGTGGAATGTTCTACTATTGTTCCACAACTTAAATAAAATACTATGGCAACTTTTAAGGCAGAGGTGTATAAACATCAAAAACGTTCTGACGGAACTTGGAATGTGAAAATTAGAGTGACGCATAACCGGCAGAAAAAATATCTGTCTACTCCTATCTATGTAAAGCAGGACGATATCACCCGTTCCTCTTTTAAACTTAAAAAGAACATAACGGATAAAACGGACAAGATGATAGAAGAGTATGAAGCGATTTGTACCGAACTTGGTTTGAAGTTGAAGAGTATGCCTATTGACGATTTGATTAAAGAGCTGGAAAATGGAGTAAAACCAAAAGTAGAGAACATTGATTTTATAGCTTTTGCTGTCCGGAAAATAAAGGAGATGGAAGAGGACGGGCATGGTGGTTCTGCCAGAAGCTATAAAACGACTATTGAAAGTTTGAAACGATTTATCAAAAGAGATACTTTAGCTATTTCAGAAATAACTTCTGTTTTTATGGAAGATTACGAGAAATGGCTGAAAGATAGAAAGCCGTTGAGTAATCGTGTACTTGGTGATCGGGCACTATCTTTATATCCTGGTTATATTCGCGCATTACATAATTTGGCAAAAAAAGAATATAATGATGAGGAAATGGGGATCATCCGGATTCCCTGGTCCCCATTCCAAAAGTACCATGTGAAGAAACCTACTCCTGCTAAGAAAAGAAATCTTTCGGCAGAAATGATAAGGAAGATATTAACTCTTCCGGACCAGCCTTCTACGAATATTGGATGTACACGTGTGAATTTGGCAAGAGATGTGTTTGCTTTATCGTTTTATCTTATCGGAATGAATACAGTTGATTTGTTTAATTGTGATTGTATAGCTGATGGCCGTATTACTTATCAGCGAACTAAGACAAAAAATCGTCGAGATGATAAGGCGGAGATTAGTGTTAAAATAGAACCAGAGGCAATGCCGTTAATTGAAAAGTATATGGATAAAACAAGGCGTAGAGTCTTTAAGTTCTATTGTATGTACGCATCAAAGGATTGTTTAAATACTGCTGTAAATAAAGGTTTGAAAAAGATTGGCGAAATTCTGGGTATTGAAGATTTGGAATTTTATGCAGCCCGCCACTCATGGGCGACTATTGCCCGCAATGATCTACGTATAAATAAGTATGTTGTACATGAAGCTCTGAATCATGTCGATGATGCAATGAAAGTGACAGATATGTATTTAGAAAAGGATTATTCGCAGAATGATGATGCTAACCGTCGTGTTATTACTTATGTGCTGACAGGCGATAATGGTGTGAAAAAGAGAAAAAATAAAAGGGAGTAAAAACTCCCTTTACTTATTATTAAAGAAATATCTATTTGAATGTTCTTCCAAATGCCTATAAGCTTTTGATATATATTTGTCAAGACATAACTTTCTTTTACGATCACTCCATTCTTTCATTTGTTTTATAGTCTCTTCTTCATTTATATTAGGGTATTCTGACCTGATAAAATCAACAGAAGCAAGGACTTCAAGTGATAATGCAGATTGATAACCGTCAATTAATTTAAGTAATTGTTTTAATCTATCTACTTGTTCTACTTTTAATTGTTTTTTTATGTAGGCACTGATTTCATCTTTTTTACTATAATCTAATTCTAGGGTTTCAAATGGTTTTGCATTCATTTGTTCCATTCCTCTAAGATATTTGCCATTTAAACTTTTTATTAAATGGTCTACACCAACAGAGTAGGGACCAAAGAAGTCTTTTGTAAATTTCAATTTAGCAAAACAAGGTTCTCTTAACCTCTTAAAAAAGAAGGCTATTTTATTTGCTACAAATAAACTGCTATATTCACCTCCGCATAATTCGTAATAGAACAGAGTGTATAATATTAAGGCTCTAGCATCTGTTAATTTAACATCTCCTTTGAATTCTTGATTCTTTAAAACTTCCTTTACTGCTTCATTTGGCTCAAATATTTGTATGTCTACATCTGTTAATTCGCTAAGTCGTCCTTCCATCATGGATTTTACAATGTCCCAATTTAAGCCGCCGTTGCCGCAACCTAAAGGAGGGATCGCAATACTTTTTATATTATATTCTTTAATAGCTTTTACTAAAGCGTCTAATCCACTTTCAATGTAGGAATATTGTGATTTCTTATACCATACAGTTTTTGTAGGAAAGTTTATAATGATTTTTTCTCCGCTATCTGTTGTTGATTCTTTAGTAATAATCAACTTTCCAGGGACGAGTTGATTATTTTTGCACGCAGTTAGATAATGGTTAAAGTTGCTAGGGTATTTCTCTTTGAATTGAAGAGCTATACCTTTTCCCATTACTCCAACAGTATTTACTGTATTTACTAATGCTTGAGCTTCGGCTGATAATAAATCGCCAATAACATACTTAATCATTATTAATAGTATAGTTTTGATTTATCAATTTCTACAGGAATATCTAACCCTAAAGATGCTAATATATTTTCTATCTCTTTTTTTCTTTTATCTGTATATGTATATATTTTATTAATACAATTACATGGAACGAAATTCTTTACCATGAATTCAGCTTGTTTTTGTCTCATTCGGTCAGGAGTTTCTGGTGTTACACTCCAATATCTAAGAGGAATTACGTCCCAATTTATTTGGTCTAAATCTTTTGTTTCATTAAAGTATTCTGTAAAACTATCAATAGGATGTCCATCTGTGAATATCCATTCATTACATTGTTCTATAACATTGTATAGCTCTAAACATAAAAAAATAATGTCTTCCTGTGGCTGCATGGGTACTCCCCTCCCTGTTTTTATGTTTAGTAACATTGGTGAATGTCCACAAAAGTAAAAGGGGACATAATCACCTAGTACTCCACCTGGCTTTATGTCCACAGGGTATGTATCTCGTTTCTTTATTAGCGTATCATTCCCTATGTTGACATATTCTGTTGATGGCTGCATATAATTCTTGCTGCATATACCATTGGATAATACAAACTTAATATTGTCAAAATGTACCATTCTGTATATATATAATGGTTTTGGTGGTATTTTGCTCATATTATTATCAAAGTTAAGATTAAAACTCGATATATTCTATTTATTTAATTATTTAACTATGGATTTATCTTTTTTGAACATATCACCTTTCCCGGTCATTAGCCATTCGGCTGATATTCTGAAATCATTTATTAGGCCTAGCAACCAAGAAACTTGGAAGAATCCCAGAGAGTGGTTCTTTGACTGTGCATCAAAGTTGCGACGATCAATGTTGTATAGCCTGCAGTAAGTAGCTTTTCCACGCATCAGTTTGGCTGATACGAGAAAATCTATTGTCTGGAAGAATCTTGCAATTATAGATAAGGTTTCTTCTGTATATGCTCTTGGTTTACTCATTGTCCTTAGGGTTTTCTTTTTCTTCTGGTTATTAATTGTCTATCTAGTACGATTTCAGTTGTCCGAAGAAATCGTACAACTGACTTCCTTTCTTAGATAATTTGCGTTTTAGGTCACTCCAATATCTGCGAGGATTGTCGCTATCGGTAAGGACTGCAACAACGTCCACGATAGAGAAAAACCATTCTTCTTTCTTATCGTCCCATACAGCACGAATCTTCTTATCTTCGAATATTTTGATAGCGTCTTTCTTTGTCATAACAACTCGTATCTAATATACTGTAGATCACTTTTCAGACTTTCTAAGGCAGTTGTGTCTTCGTTGGATATAAGAGCCTTATCTATAGCTCTATTTAGTTGGCTGATACCATCTGCTAAAGCATCTTCATTTATTGTTCCTGTTGCTGCATATTGAGTGAAGGAACTTTTGATTAGGTCTATGGTGAATTTATTGTAGTCCATATTTGAATATAATATATCTATTTTATATTGTTATAATATAGTACTCCAGTTAATTGGGCTGGATATGGGTCATTGTTTATTAATTCATCTTCTAAACATATTTCAAGTCCTGTTCTATACCAGAAACACGCATACTTCTTATCTATAAAATATGGTTTACCATATATTTTTGAAAGGCTTGATATTAATTTTGAATGAGAATTTTCTCCATCAGTATCCCAACATATTAGTTTTAGTGATTTCATCTTTTTTCTTTCATATTTGGGATAGGGAACCGCCCATATACGGTAGTCGTTTATTTTATATTTATAGGCATATATACCGCTGCTACTATATTGAAATATTTCTCCTTGATTTAGAAGTGAATTGTATCTTTTATCGTATTCTTTTTCCGAATTTCCAAAGTGAACTCCCATAGGTAATGATTCCTCATAGTTGCCTCTATATTTATCTCTGATACTGTCTATTTGAGCTTCTGTAACATAAATCAAATCATCGTTTCTTTGATTCTCTTTTAGTACCGCTGAAAGTAAAGAATCAAATTCAGCTTGTGAAGTTTCTTTATAGTTATTCCTCACATTATTACATGATGAAAAAGAGCAAGTGATTATTAAAAATATTATGATTGTAATCTTGTTGTTCATAATTATTAGTATTTGGGTGTTTTATATGTTATTTCTCCAATCCTGATCCACTTGCATCGGCACATCTGGCAGCACTTTCCATGCGGGCATCCGTTTTTTTCCTTTCTTGAAGTATGTCTATAAGTTCTCCATTTTGTCTGATGAGTTCTGCATTCATTTCGTCGTGTCGCTTTCGCTCATCAATCATAGCCTGAACGAATTCGTAAGGCACAGAAGATGAATGCACTGTTTTGCTGTCTTGTTCAGAGTTTTTCAGCATATCTCCTTCTCCGGTTAATAACCAACCAGTGTTAAGTTCTGGATAGCGTTCAGCAATGCTCGTTACTTTCTCTGGCTGCATGGATACTCGCATATTGGCAATATAGCCATACGAAAAACCACACTTAGCTTCAAAGCTACGGACAGATATTCCTTTATAGTTGATAAACTCTTTTAATCTCTCTTTTACACTCATATATAAAATATTTCATTAAAATAATGAAAATATCTCATTATTTACTTTGTTTATAATGAACAATGCTATATATTTGTCCCGTTATAAGTTTTATAACTGAACAAAAATAGTTTAATCCTAAGTAATTAACAAATAAATGAGGAGGTAAAATGGAAAAATTGACATTGGAGTGCTATCGAGGTTTTATGCAATCTCCTAAGGTTACAGCTAAAGAATTAGGCGGCTTGTTTAACGCAACATTGATTATGAATTTAGGACGTCCCATTTAACGCAACATCATTATGACGATAACGCAACGCTGATTATGGGGAGGGTAGGAGGGCAAAAAGGAGAGTGCCCGAGATTCACATCCCGGACACTCCATTTAACGCAACGTTGATTATGACATCAACGTTGATACAAAGGTAATTAAAAAATGATTAATAGCAAATTTTATGGTAGAAATGGAAAGTATAACATTGAATCAGAGGACTTTTAGAGGATACTACGACGCATTGCCTGATAGAAAAGTATCAAAAGCTCCTAAGTCTGCTTTTGTGGACCAAATAGCCTCGGTCACTATGAAATCCACAAAGACAGTGCGTTGTTGGTTGTCCGGGGCGCAGAAACCGGATGCTTTGGCACAAGCTATGATTGAAAAGGAATTGGGGATACCTGCATCAGAATTGTTTCCGGAGGATTGAGTATGCGACCGATTGAATTCTATACGACACCGGAAGGTGAGGTAACTATCCGAGAGATGGGTATGCCGGAACGGCAGTTGAAAGAATCTGATACAGAATTCATTCAACGGTTCTTGGAAGTTCTTGAAGAATTCTATCCGGAGGCTTACAAGGCGTTACGTGAGACTTATGCCAAATACGACGGGAACCGATTGTGGAGAGATTTTCTTGCAGTGCGTCGATTCATTAAATGTAATTTCGGTCTGTATGATAATGAAATTGATATTGATGAAAATTGGAACTTTAAGTTTGAATTCGTAGGATGCCCGATGCGAGGTGAATGTGCAGGGTTCAAGGTTATTTGTCAGCCGAAATTCAACAGCAATTTATCAGATCGGCAACTTGAAATAATGCGCTTATGCTATGAAGGGTTATCCGATGAAGAAGTCGGTAAAAGAATGTTCCTCTCTTCCCACACGATTAACAATCATCGTCGTAACAGCTTCCGGAAATTGGGTGTTCACTCTATGGCAGAGTTTAATAGGTACGCAGCCGAGAAAGGATTATTTAAGACGGTCGTTTAACGCAACATTGATTCATTTAACGCAACACTGATTATGGCTAAAAAAGAAGTAGAAGAAAGAGAGCTTACCGGAGGTGAAATAGTTGTAGCCGCTATCATATTGATTTTGGCTCTCTATGTGCTTGGAAATGCTACCGAAGTATGTAGGATAGTAATTTCGTTAGTGATGATGATAGGGGCTTTAGTTCTGGTATACCAGGCGAAGTACCCAACTAAGAAAGGAGGTTGATATGACAGACCAACAATATTTAATTAAGAATCTTCTGATTGGCGCTGCCGAACTTGGTGCGGCTACGCAGAGGAAGTATGATCATCCACGTTTAGACTTGATAACTCAACGTGAGGCTTACAAGTTCTTTGAGGAACGGGACACAGTATACGGTGAGATATTTACTCATGGTGAAGCATGGGTGAAAAAGATGGTGAAGGAAGGCAAACTTCATCCCAAACGCAAAGGAAGATCAGATAACTCACCACTTATGTATTCCAAAACAGAAATGATTGCTGTTTACAATGCTGAATATGCGGTAATACATGGGATTTTTGACGGTACACAACTATAGTTGAATGATAAGTAAATAATTCGAATAAATACAGGTATGAGTAAAACTAATTTAAACATTCTTAGAGATAAGGCGTATAAAACAGCTTGTGAACATGGGTTTCACGAACAGGAATTGAGTAACGAGCATTGTTTTTGCCTTGTAATATCCGAACTCATGGAAGCTGTGGAAACTGATAGAAAAGGTAAACGAGCCAATGTTGATCGGTATAATAAGAAGATTGCTAACAGCCGCATTTGTCAAGGGTTAGACCCAGACATTCCCAAAGAGCGTGGTTACGAAGTCGCATACAATGAAACTATAAAAGGCTCAATTGAGGAAGAGTTAGCCGATGCTGTAATCCGCTTGCTTGACCTTGCAGGACTTCGAGGAATAAGCCTTGAACTTGCCAACGGAGATATTGATGACTGTATTGAAGATATGGCAGAAGCCTGTAAAGACGAAACTTTCACCGAATCAATCTATTCCATCTCTACACTTCCTGTGAGATATGATGGCTTATATGATTTCCATACTACCGTTAATGATATGGTACTATCTATCTTCGGACTTGCCAAATATCTTGAGATTGACCTATTTTGGCATATTGAGCAGAAGATGAAGTATAATAAACTTCGTGATAAGATGCACGGGAAGAAATACTAATTGAATGTGCGTGAGGAACGTGGGGGTGCCTGCCCTGCCTTAATAGATCGGCTTCAACCGACGTCATGCACATTTTTAATACATAAATACTATGATAAGGACAAAAGTAAAACTCTATTTGAAAAGTGAAGGAGGAGACACCGATTCTATAACAACATGGATTAATCTCCCGGAGCAAGAGGCACACGATCACTATATAGGTAAACGGCTTAATATAGGTACAGTTGCAGATCGCATGATGAAATGTCATAAGGTCGAAACCTTGAATGTGCAAGATAAAAAAACAAAGGGGGCAATTAACAAGGCTCCGATTATTTAATAACTCTTTAAATATAGCATTATGAGTACAGAAGAAATTAAGAAAAAGGCTCCCTATAATTTGAGGGAGAAGAAAGAGAAGGATGCAAAATACAGGTCATTAATCAGACCTGCTCTAGCAGATGAGTTATACGATAAGATTCTGAAAATTGTCGTTGCTCAAAAAAAGTACAAGGACCCAGATTACTCTGCTAAAAAATTGGCGAAGGAATTGAAGACGAATACTCGCTATCTTTCAGCAGTTATAAACTCTCGTTTTGGCATGAACTATTGCTGTCTGGTTAATGAATATCGGATTAAGGATGCTTTGCATTTATTGACTGACAAACGTTATGCCGACAAAAATGTGGAAGAAATTAGTGATATGGTTGGTTTTTCTAATCGTCAATCGTTCTATGCTGCTTTCTATAAGAATGTAGGTGTCACACCTAGAAAATATCGAATCGAAAACCTGTAATATTAACGCAACAAGATTATGGCAGATATAAGGATTGTGAGAATGAAACTCACTAATTTTAAAGGAATTCGTTCTCTGGAAATGAACTATGATCCGGAAGTGACTAACGTTTTCGGAGACAATGCGACGGGAAAAACTACTTTGATGGATGCTTTTCTTTGGACTTTGTTCGGTAAAGATAGTCAGAACCGCGCGGACTTCAACATTAAAACGCTTGATGCAGACGGGAAAGCTCTTCCTAAATTAGAACATGAAGTTGTTGTGGTCCTTTCGGTAGATGGAATAGAAACCGTTTTCCGTCGTTGTTACAAAGAGAATTGGGTGAAGAAGCGGGGAACCACTAAAGAGGTGATGGATGGACATAGTGTTGATTATTACGTAGATGATGTACCTTTGGGTAAGCGTGAATATGATACTAAAGTTTCAGATATTTGTCCGGAACAGCTGTTCCGGCAGATAACTAATCCTGCTTATTTCCCTTCTTTGAAGATGCAGGAGCAGAGGCGAATGTTATTTGAGATTGTAGGTGGTGACATAACTAATACAGATGTATTCGATGAGTTAATAACAATAGGAAACAAGGATTTATACACTCCACTTATTGATGCTCTCAATTCTGGTAAAACTCTTGACGAATATAAGAAGCAGGTTGTTTCACAGAAGAATAAAATTAAAGGTGAGGTAGCCGATATTCCTGGTCGTATCGAAGAGAACCACCGGAATATGCCAGAGGAAGAAGATTGGGTAGCCTTGTCTTCCGAGATTGAAGAAAAGGAAACCGAGATTAGAAACTATGATTCTCTGATTGCTGACAAATCAAAAGCTGACGAAGAGGAATCCGCTCGTAGGCGTAGTGTTCGTCTGCAGATAGATGATAAGTATGAGCGTATGGAAGGGATTAAACGCCAGATCAAAAAGGATGCCAATACAGAACATGATAAATGGTACTCTGATTTGTCAGCAGAAGAAAGCTCTATTTCTAATATGAATACGGATATTCGCTATTTGGAAAACAAGCTATTAACGCTAAATAACTCTTTGACGGAATATCAATCGCAAAGAAGTAAATTGTATGAGGAATATAAGAATATCAATTTGATGCAGTTTGAAGTTGATAGTTCATGCCTTGTCTGCCCTACATGTAAAAGAACATTTGAAGGTGAGGATTATGATAGTAAGTTGCAAGAAATGCAAGATACTTTCCAAACTAATAAATCTACTCGTTTGAATGACAATATCAAGAAAGGAACTGCACTCAAAACTAAGATTGAGGATTTAAAAAAACAGGTTCAAGACATTGAACAGGCTATCAAAGAAAAAAAGAATCTGTTATCTACTTTGGAAGTCGAGAAACAGCAGTTGCAGAATTCAGAGCCGAAAATAGTCGATGTTACGGAAGCTGTAGAACGGAATGAAAAGTATATTTCTCTGAAAAAAGAGATTGCACTATTGGAAGAGTCTCTAAGGACAAATTATACTCCTGCTGATGTATCGGAATATACTGCCGCTAAAAAAGTTCTTCAATCGGATATATATGCCCTCAAAGAAAGACTATCCAAAAGGGAACAGATTGAACGTACCCAGAAGCGGATTGATGAGCTGCAGTCTCAACTTTCGAATATGCAGCAGCAGATTGCCGACTACGAACAGATCGAAGCCTCGATACTTGACTTTATGAAATCGAAGGTCTCTCTGGTAGAGAAGCGTATCAATTCAGCTTTCTCCTATGTTCAATTTCGGATGTTCGATACGCAGGTAGATGGAACCGAGTTTGACACTTGCGAGTGTATGGTAGACGGTACTCCTTATTCCGATTTGAACACTGCAGCGAAGATGAATGCCGGTATTGATATCATCAATGCTATTTGCCGGGCAAAGGGTGTAACAGCCCCTATATGGTTAGATAATCGTGAAAGTGTGTGTAACCTTATCTCGTGTGCTTCGCAAATTATAAACCTCTTTGTAGAGAGAGGTGCAAAATTAACTATTCAATAATCATTTAACGTAACAGATTATGGCAGAAACAAATCAGAATCAAACAGGAGGTATGTTTGACAACAAAAGTGGAGCACAACCGGCTCCTGCACAACAACCGCAACAAAACCTTTCGATTGTCCAGAAAGATGTGGTTGATACTGTATTGTCTAAGATTAAAGACTTTGAAGAAGCAGGAGAGCTCAAACTTCCGACTAACTATTCAGCGGCAAATGCATTGAAATCGGCATGGCTTATTCTTCAAGAAACGAAGGATCGGAATGATAAACCTGCATTGGTGGTATGTACGAAAGAAAGTGTTGCAAATGCTTTGCTTGACATGGTCGTTCAAGGGCTTTCTCCGATGAAAAAGCAGTGCTACTTTATTGTATATGGTAGCAAACTTACTTTGCAACGTAGCTACCTTGGAACCCTTGCCATCGCCAAACGTGTGGGCGGTGTTAAAACGGCCATTGCCAATTGCGTATATGAAGGGGATGAATTTATATTCTCTGTTGATACGCAGACCGGGCTTAAAAAGATTATCAAACATGAGCAGACTTTGGAAGGTTTGGATGCAAACAAGGTTAAAGGGGCTTATGCTATTCTCACGACCGAGGACGGACGGAGTATTGTTGAGATTATGAATTTCGCCCAGATAAAACAGGCGTGGATGCAGGGAGCTACGAAAGGCGGTTCTCCTGCACATAAAAATTTTGGTGATGAAATGGCAAAGAAAACCGTGATCGGACGTGCTTGCAAAATTCTTATTGGTATGTCTGATGATTCAGCTCTATTTGATGAACCGGATGAAACGGAAACTGATATTGCTGCCGGACAGCGTGCGGTCCAAATAGAAGGGGCTGCTAATAAAAAGCGTTTAGGAGATATTGAGGACGCCAAGTTTGAGGAAGTGAAGCCTACTGCTCCTAAACCTGCCACTACCCAGCAACCGAAAGTAACAAACGATGCCCCTCCTCCGTATTAATTCAATTATGGCGAAGAAAGTAGATAACGAAAAAGGATTTCTGGTAATAGAGGTTTCGGCAGCGGAACTGTCTGCTAAAGCCGGAGGATATGGTATCTGTGACTATTGTAATACCCCTGCAGAAAAGGGGTATTATATAGCCGTTCTAAACCAATGGTATTGTCCTAAGTGCTATGATGAATTCTGTAAACGCGCAAAGTATTACCAAGAAGATACCGGAACGGAGAAGAGGAACTATGAGTTGTATTCTAAACTATTTGGAGTATGAAACTGAAAGTATTAGGAAGTAATAGTCTCGGTAATTGCTATATCCTTGAAAACAAGGATGAAGCATTGATAATTGAAGCAGGAATAAAACTGCCGAAGGTCAAAGCTGCGATGAACTACAACATCAAGAAGATAGTCGGTTGCCTGGTAAGTCATGAGCACGGAGACCATGCAGGATTTTACACAGAGTATCTAAAGATAGGATTTCCGGTAATTTCACCGGAAGCTGTTTATAAAAGCAAGGGATTCTCCGTTATGCCTCCATTCGCGAAGATCGCAGAGCCAGGCCGTGGTTATAGAGTAGGGAATTTTAAAGTGATTCCTTTTGAAGTACAACATGACGTTCCGGCTTTTGGTTATCAGGTAGATCATCCAGATATGGGAAGGCTTGTTTTTCTTACTGATACTTTCTATTGTGATTATACTTTTGATAATGTGAATCATTGGCTTGTAGAAGCGAATTATGCGGATGATATTCTTGATCGTAATATAGCAGATGGACGTATACCGATATCTATGCGTCCCCGATTGCTCAAATCGCACATGGAGATTGAGACTATTAAAGGGTTGCTATCAGAAAATGATTTATCACAGACACAGAATATTGTACTCATTCATTTGAGTGATGGCAATTCGAATGAGAAGAGGTTCGTGGACGAGGTTATCAGTTTGACGGGTAAGCCGGTGTTTGCAGCTAACAAAGGATTGGTTATAAATGTCAGTCGAATTCCTTACTAATTGTCTGCAAAGATTATGAAAAGCGTACCTGATTACATAGTAAAAGACCTGCTCCGGCTACTTCCTGTCCTTATTGAAAATGTTGATCTGGATGGTAAAAGTACCCGGGTGCAAAATGCAGTGAGATTAGTGAAAAATATAATAAAGAGACTATCTAAAATACAAGATTAATTATGCATACATGGTTTGAGTGTAAAATCCGTTACGAGAAAGTAATGGAAAACGGAATGCAGAAAAAGGTAACAGAACCTTATCTGGTTGATGCGCTTAGCTTCACGGAAGCAGAAGCGAGGATTATTGAAGAAATGACACCTTTTATCTCCGGTGAATTTACCGTTTCTGATATAAAACGTGCTAATTATAGTGAGATATTTACAAGTGAAGAAGAAGCTGCCGACCGCTGGTTCAAATGCAAACTTATTTTCATCACACTGGACGACAAAAGTGGTGCAGAAAAAAAGAATTCCACTCAAGTACTGGTACAGGCTGCCGACTTGCGCGATGCCGTGAAGAAGTTGGACGAAGGTATGAAGGGAACAATGGCAGATTATCAGATCGGCATGGTATCCGAAACACCTATCATGGACGTTTACCCTTATACAGAAACTAATATAGAAGAGCAGATTGGTACAAATGCCAATTCTCCGGTAGTAAGCACCTTCTTAAAGTCATTACCCGAAGGTTGTCGTACTTCCATCACGGTTGCCGGGAAACCTGTTATTATTGATAAGACAGGGGTATTAACGAGGGTTATACCGGACGAGGAACAGCGAGAGTAGTAACTACAAATCTATTGATAAATGGGGAGAAAGAATAAAATCGGACTTGAATATTTCCCTTTTGACATTGATTTCTTTTCGGATTTAAAGATTAGGAAATTAATCAAATACCAAGGTGGCAAAGCTGTAACTGTATATGCTCTCCTGCTATGTATTATTTATAAACAAGGGTATTACATGAGGTGGGATAAAGAGTTGCCTTTCATTATTTCGGAGCAAACGGGGTATGAAGAGGTGTATATTCAGGAGGTGATTAAGAGCTGCTTAGTAATCGGGTTATTTTCCAATGAGCTTTTTGAAAAAGAGAAGATCATAACTTCAAAAGGAATACAGGAACGGTATCAGTATATCTGCAATTTATCAAAGCGGAAATGTGTAATATCGGAGTTTATCCTTATTTCTTCCGAAGAAAAGCCTATTTCTTCCGAGGAAATACCCGTTTCTTCCGAGGAAATGCCTAAAAACTCCGGAATAAGTGCACAAAGTAAAGTAAAGGAAAGTAAAGGAAATAATAATACTCCCCCTATAATCCCCAAAAGGGGAGAAGCGAGGGAGCCGATTATAAATATTAGTGATATTAAAGATTTGCTTTTGAAAGATGAATTATGGAAAGAAAATGCTTGCCGACAATCTGGATTGAGTACGGAGTTCTTTTTAATGATTCCCCGACAAATTGATAATTTCCTTTCATGGATACGATCTACGGGTGCAGAAAGCACAGTTCTTACACTTCCTGACGCTAAACGTCGCTTTATTTATTGGTGGAAATATACAGGTCTAAAAGAGTGGAAAGATGAAAAAGAACGAATATCCGGAAAAACGAATCGGACAGGTGATAGCAGAAGCGCAAGCGATGGGGCAAAGCCTGACTACAACGAAGTTTTTTGATTTTATGTCTGATTTCTCGTATGCGCGGCATCTTGCATGTTTATGTGAAGCCGGTACGCAGATATTGGCTCGTGAGAATAAAACGTTTGTTGTAGATGAAAGTAACGAGCAGGTTATCCGTTTTCTGATTCACTACTTTAATCGATGTCGTTCTGCAGAGACTATCTATCCGGCAGATAAAGGCTATAAACTACATAAAAATATTGCTCTATGTGGTGATGTCGGTGCAGGAAAAACAGTTTTGATGCAGGCTTTTTCGGTGTATTTGCGGAGGATTAATAGCCCAATGCAGTTTCTGAATTTATCTGTCGGACAAATGGTGAACTATTACACGTTGCATAACAACTTGGATAAGTATACCTACAATGAGGATGATTCAAAGGCTTTTCAATATTCACCGATAAACATTTGCTTGAATGATATAGGTTTGGATTTGACAAACTTTTATGGCACAGGTACGAAGGATTTATGCAGTGAGTTTCTTTTCGCCCGGGCCGAGATATGGCAGTTTTATGATAAGTATTGCCACATGACGACAAACTTATCAGCTACACAGTTGAAAGAGTATTTTAAAGACGATTACAGTCGGATAAATGACAGGTTCAAATATTACAATTTGATTCATTTGTCCGGAGAATCAAGAAGATAACAATTAACGCAACTGATTATGACAAAGAATGATTTACCTAAAAGCTCACAAGAGCTTATTACCCGCTTTTTGCCCGATAGCGAGCAAGGGGGAGACGTCACACAAGTGGACGAGAAACAATTTCAAGAGGCTTTAATGAATCTCCATCTTGCAATGATGGGGAAAACGGAAAAACAAGTTTATACTCCCGTTTTTTCTTTTTGCTCTGGCACTTTGAACTCGGAGCTTCCGATGATCTGTATTCCTTCTAACAAATACAAGGAGGTTCAAATCTGTTTGAAAGATGGCTGGAGTTATCCAATTGCTACAATCAAACTATCCAATACAAATCGTTTGATTGATGCTGAAAAAACGTATGAAGACACAGCGAAATTGGGCTACGAGATAACCAGACGCTGGAATGCTTTTATCCCGAAAGGAGGTGAAGAATGATTAGCCTGCTGTATGTCGATTTGTTCTGTGGAGCCGGAGGAACTTCGACGGGAGTAGAATTAGCCTGTGTAAGTGACGAACAGTGTGCGAAGGTAGTTGCATGTGTGAACCATGATAAAAATGCCATAGCGAGCCACGCAGCTAACCACCCGGACGCATTGCACTTCACCGAGGATATCCGAACGCTTGAACTTTCTTCTTTAGTTGCACATGTGAACCGAATGAAGCAGATATACCCAGAAGCTCATGTGGTATTGTGGGCGTCGTTAGAGTGTACGAACTTTAGCAAGGCAAAAGGAGGGCTACCCAGAGATGCGGACAGCCGGACATTGGCTGAACACTTGTTCCGCTATATTGAAGCTCTGAATCCTTCGTATATACAGATTGAAAATGTGGAAGAATTCATGTCTTGGGGAGATATGGATGCTAACGGTAAACCTATATCCAAAGATAAAGGACGTTTGTACGAACGTTGGAAACGTAATGTAAAGAGTTACGGATATGAGTTTGAACATAAAATACTTAATGCTGCCGATTATGGTGCATTTACTTCCAGACGTAGGTTCTTCGGGCAATTTGCAGCAAAAGGTCTTCCGATTACATGGCCGGAACCTTCCCATTGCAAAGATGGAAAAATAGATATGTTTTGTAATCTGGAAAAATGGCGTCCGGTGAAAGATGTTCTGGACTTGCAGGATGAGGGTGAATCCATCTTTAACCGTAAAAAGCCGTTAGCAGACAAAACGCTTGAACGTATATTTGCCGGGCTCGTGAAATTTGTTGCAGGAGGAAAGGATTCGTTTATGATAAAATGGAATTCGATGAGCCGTAACGGTGGGTATAATGCTCCTGGTATTGATGAACCTTGTCCGGTGGTTAGTTGCCAAAATAGGTTAGGAATAGCCAACGTTCATTTTTTAAGCAAGTATTATAGTGGGGACCCAGATAGCAAAAATATTCCGGTTTCTGGGCCTGCTCATACTATCAAGTGCAAAGATAACCACGCACTTTTAACATCCGATTTTCTTGCCGCATATTACAGCAATGGTGATAACACAAGTTCCGTTAATAGTCCATGCCCGACGGTATCAACGAAAGACCGGTTTAACTACGTTCAGCCTCAATTTCTTTGTTCCTACAATTTTAATGATGCAGGTAAGGATATCAATGCTCCAAGTCCTACAATTTTAACAAAAGACAGGCTTTCACTTATAGCACCTGTGTTTATAGATCAGCAGTATGGACAGAGTAAACCTGCATCCGCAAATCAACCTTTAGGATGTGTTACAGCTAATCCAAAATATGCACTTGTCACTCCTTGGTTGATGAACACGAATTTCAGCAACGTAGGAAGTAGTTTAGAGCAGCCTGCGCAGACTATCACAGCCAACCGGAAGCATCACTATTTAATGAATCCACAATACCAAAGTGCAGGTAGTTCAATAGATAACCCTTGTTTCACACTGATTGCTAGAATGGATAAGACACCGCCTTACTTCATATCTACGAAACACGGCGTATATGCTTTCCATAACTATTATGGTTGGCTTTCAGAAGTAATACAGAAACGTCCGGTTTTCATTTTCAAAGATGTCGATTCGCTTTGCCCTCCGATATGGAAGATTATAAATTTCATGGTACTATATCAGATTGTCGATATAAAGATGCGGATGTTGAAGATTCCGGAACTGAAAAGAATTATGGGATTTCCAGAGGACTATGTTCTCATTGGTACACAAGCCGAGAAGAAAAAGTACATAGGAAATGCGGTTGAAGTGAATATGGCACGGGTTCTCTGCGAAGCTGTCAGCAGGAAACTACGAGAATTAAGAAAAGTGGCAGCTTAGTTTTATTCAAATTAGTAAGATATGAAAAACGTAGAACTGTTCAACGATCATTTCCAAAACTACAAAGTTTATGGAATCCCCAAAGCGCAGTTAATTATTGCCGACGTCCCCTACAATCTAGGAAATAATGCTTATGCCTCTAACCCTTCATGGTATGTGGATGGTGATAATAAGAATGGAGAAAGCGATAAGGCAGGCAAACAATTCTTTGATACCGATAAAAACTTTCGCCCTGCCGAGTTTATGCACTTCTGTTCCCAAATGCTTGTAAAGGAACCCAAAGAAAAAGGCAAAGCTCCTTGCATGATAATCTTTTGTGAATTTGAGGATCAGTTCCGGTATATTGAACTTGGTAAGAGATATGGGCTAAATAAATACATTAACCTTGTATTCAGAAAAGATTTTTCCGCACAAGTATTGAAAGCCAATATGAAGATAGTCGGCAACTGTGAATATGGATTGTTGCTTTACCGTGATAAGCTTCCCAAATTTAACAACGATGGTCGGATGATATTCAATTGCTTTGATTGGGTACGGGATAATGAAACGCCAAAAGTTCATGATACACAAAAGCCTGTTCCACTTCTTCGTAGGTTAATAGAAATCTTTACCGATAAAGGCGATGTCGTAATTGATCCATGTGCCGGCAGTGGTTCCACCTTATTAGCTGCCGTCCAGTTGGGACGCAGAGCATACGGATTTGAGATTAAAAAAAAGTTCTTTGCTGATGCGAATAAATTAGTATTGTCGCAAGTGCAACAAGCACTATTTCAATAATTCAAAATAATAAAGAAAGGAATAAATAATGAAAAGAGCAAAAGAAGCTTTAGAGATAGTAAATAAAATAGATGAAAAGTACAATCAGACTGGAGCTATCAAACAGTTTACGATTGATATGATTGAGCATTTTTCAGAAGAACTGAATGGATGTGTACTTGGTGAGAGCGAAGTGTCCGAAGAATCTATTCTCGGAAGTTTGAGCTACAAAGCCAATACCGCATTGGAAATATGCGACGACGGTCTTACTGATTTTTATGTGATACAAGAATTGTATGACGCTATTAACGAATAACAGAACAAAAAAGAAGTATTTATGAAACAGATTAATTTAGACGCACTTAGCGAACGAGCATATAATATTGCTTGTGAACATGGATTTCACGATGTAGAATTGAGTGATGAACATTTCTTGATGCTTGCTATCAGTGAATTGTCCGAGGCTATTGAGGCTGATAGAAAAGGAAAGCGGTTCGACAAGGAGAAATATGAATATAACGAGATAACTGAATGCCAAGGATGGCTTACAACAGAAGAAAAGTTTATCAATGTTTTTAATCGATGTATTAAAGACACTGTTGAGGACGAACTTGCTGATACTGTTATTCGCTTGTTGGATTTATCCGGGTTAAAAAAAATATATCTGCATCCTATGGCTATTCCGGTTCAGCGGTCATGTCTTGCCAATTCAATGACGGTTTTTTGCTTTGATGTTATTCGGGTAATATACCATGAAAAGGTTGATTTGGAAGATAGGATACGCTCAGTTATATCTTGGCTATTTGAGAAGTGTGAAGATGAGGGAGTAGATCTTCTTTGGCATATTGAACAGAAGATGAAGTATAATGAACTTCGTGAAAAAATGCACGGGAAGAAATACTAATACTCAAAACAAAGACAAAAATGAGGTAAACCGAGCCTAATAAATCGGTATTTGTTCTTTGACATGTTGGATTTACCGCTTTAATAGTTGATATTTGTTAAATATGCAAATATAACATCATATTTTTGCATTTATATTTGCATGTGCAAAAATAAACCCTTATATTTGCAATACAATAATAAAACAAGTAACAACAATTAAAAAATAAAGATTATGAAAACTACCATCGAAACAACAGTAGAAGGATTTGAAAATGCAATCATTAGTGAAAATGAAGAAAGTTGGTTTGTTGATTTAAGAACGGGTATGGGTGAAGCCGAATATCCTAAATGTGACTTTACTCTTGAAAAGGCTATCGAAGATCAGGTTAATATGAAGTTTGAATAATGACTAAGACATTTGTTCTTCTATTTAAAGAGCCGATGAAGATTTATACTTATTCATCCTTGTCGGCTATATTTGAAGAGTTTGCAAAAGAAGAATTGGGGGTATCCCTTTCTACTTTACAAAAAAGGGACTTTTCTTTTGATTCCTACGATAATGAAAAAGTTCACATAGAACTTAGTTTAACTAAGACACGAGGTGATATTATAAGAGAAAAAGAGAAGTTTTTATAATCATAATATTTAGGCGGTAAATTCAATTCTACCGCCTTTTTTGTGCCTGGGCGGATAAAGTTCAGGCACTTTTTATTTAACTAATAACAAAAGAGTAATGAAGAAGATTGTAAAATGCGAAGTCGAACTTCCTGCCGGAGTTGAAAACGATGGAATGCTAGAAGACTTATTATCTACTAAAATCGAAGATGCTTTCGCTGAATCGTATGGTGTGAATGGAGATGATATTATTGCGTATAATGTCGAAGTGATAAATGAATAACAAATAAAGAAATGAAGGACATAGAATTGAAAATAGCTGAAATATTAGGGCGTGTTGCTCTTGATAATGATATGAAGATTCCTGATGATATTCAGCGATTAGCGAGAGCTACAAGGTATTTGGCTATTCAGATTGAGAAAAATGCTAAAGGTGTGGATATGTCGCAGGATATTATGAAATATACTGTAGCTATATTGGATAATACTATTGCGAAAGCTGTGCCGAAAGATACTAGAGTAGTGTCTGAAACGAGAAGAATTGACGCAACGTCAACGATAAGGTCAGATAAATAAAAAATAATTATGAGTAAAACGAAGATTATTATTCCCCACGAGGGAGTAAACGAAATTCCAAAAGGTTATAAACCTCTTATGACAAGCGAAGGAAAGTTAGTCGCCATTGTTCCGGAAGGAATGACAAAGAATGATGTGTACTGGATAAAGACTGAAAGGATTATTCCGGTTATAGATTGGGAACAACGACGTTATGAATTGGCGAAAGCTGCAATGCAAGGGTACTGTGCTAACTCGCTTGAATATGTAGTTAGTTCTGCCAATCATGAAAATATTGCCGAATGGTCTGTTTCAACTGCTGATGCAATGATTAAATTATTGAAAGAGATGATGGAATCAGTAAGCCAATTGATTGAATCAGTGAAGTCCGGTGGTAGACCTTCTTTTATCGGGGTTCTTTTAAGTGAATCCCAGATTGAAGAGTTGCGGCCTTATGTGGATGATGAGTACTATAACAATGTATTAAAATCCCGGCTGAAAAAAACTAATTAACTATCTGTGGCTAGGACTTGTAAACATCTTGTATTCGTTTTCTAGCAACTTTTTTACACGTGGTTTATTGATGTATTGCGTTGTTTGCTTTCTAACTATTCCGTTCTGCAGAAAAATAATTGTTTTGTTTTGCTCTCGGACTATAAAGCTCAATGCTATAATCACAAAGATAAGTGCTAGGTAGCCCAAAGCGATTAAATACACTATTTCTCTGTTGAAATAGAAGAAGTTTTTTAAAGTTCTAAAGTTGCTCATGCTTGCTATGTTTTTAAAAGAACGTGCCCGAAAATAACTACGCCCTTCATAGAGGTGCGGCAAACAACCCAACAAGGAAGCATAGATACAACGGGCACGTATATTGTGATAATGCAATACACGAACACCGTCCATTCTATTTCCTTGTTTTGAAAATTGCCGCTTTCTATGAAGGAGAGACTGAACGTCAATCGATACTCTATTTAAGTATCGGTGCAAATTTAATAAAAAGATTACAAAAACTTATCATTATGGATGCAAAACAATTTTTCAAGAGAGTTTCTTACATGCGGAAACTTCAAAAGGAATACTTTCAAACTCGTTCTTCTACTGTTTTGCGGCAGTGTAAGCAGGTGGAGAAGGAGATAGACGATGAAATTGAGAGAGCGAATAAGATAGTTGCGGAGCAACAACAACCAAAGCTTTTTTGATTATGAAGCGAATTTCGTTTAACACTACTGATGCTGACATCTTCCTTCGTATAGCTAAAGTCGCTAAGAGTGGAACTTTTGACGGCTCCGCGCATACTGATTATCTGGAAAGCTGCCGGTGGTTTGTAGAGCGATATGATTGTATTATCATTCTTACTCGTGATGTTGGATATCATACATCTGGATGGTGGAAGAATCCAGACTACGAACGTTGTTATCATTTGTCTATCTCTTTTCCGGGTGGGCGAGATATTAGGAAGTTAGAACACATTCTGGAAAAGTTCTTCGGGAATAATCGTCGTTTATTGTGGTGTGAACCTCCATATAGTAAACAGGGTAAACAGGCAGAAGTGTATCATTATCGTTTGTTTTGTAATGAGAATTGGCAACCAATAATGCCACGTGGAGAAGTCTATTCTAAACAGTTTACCGAACAGGGGTGGAAATCATATTCAGAACTACATGGTAGAAATCAATAACAAATAGTAATCATGAGAAAAGAACAAACCAAAGTTTATGTATTGATGCTTTCGAAGGAGTTTCCTAAAGAGCATCCGAAAGCCGGAGAACAAACCGGATTTAAAGAAAAGTTAGAGCTGGCGTTGAAAGCGCAAGAGCAAGCAGAAGAATGTGCTACCTGCGGTGGTGACTGCAAAACTTGCTATTGTCCTCCGGTATCTGGGATGATGAAAGTACACACTATCCGAACCAATTTAGAACGTTGGTCGGATATCATGCAAAAAGTACAGGAAGGGAAAGCTGTTATCTCTGTCCGGCAATGGAAAGGAAGGCCCTACGAAAAAGGGAATGTCCAGGTAGAACTTTTCCGTCTCGGCAAAGATGATGGCGTAGGACTTCAAACCTTGAGTGTCATGGAGTATACCGATGTCGGCGACGGGATAGAACGTGCAGTTTATTGTATCGACGGGAAACCAATGCCGATGCTTACTCTGAAACAAATAGCGGAGAACGACGGGCTGACTGTTGAAGATTGGAAAGCGTGGTTTACTGGAATAACATTCGACAAGCCGCTGCCGATCATACACTTTACCAAATTTAGATATTGATTATAAACCATTAAAATTTACGATTATGCAAGACGTAGAGAAAAGTTTAAAACCTCTTCAAGAGGGAATTATTAAAGAATCCGGATTAGAAGTACTTCACAACAACTTGAAGTCAGAAGAAAAACCGACTACAGTAAAACTGAATCCGGCAATCATTGTTCCGGTCCCATTGAAACGAAAACGATTAAGCGATGAATTGATTGAGGAACTGAATGCCACCTACGAACGTCCGGCCATCTGTAAAGATAAACATGGAGAGTACAAAGAAGGTGCTTTCCTACACGGTTCCAATTTGGTTATGACAAGTATATTAGAAGGACGTTGGCATCTGACTGTGAAATCAGATAAACCGCTTTCAATCTATGAAGTAAAAGCTGCACGGTATAAGTTTATTCCGGACGATGCTTACATGACACTTGTTTTCCCAAAAAGGTCAGAACTTGAAAAGTTTACTTCTCCACACAGTATGCAAATGATAGAGATTCAAGTCACCCAAAAAGAATAATTTTTGAGAGGGGGGGACTATAGGGGGGGAGAGGTGGTATTTTGTATAGTTTAAAAAGATAGTTTGAAGATGATTAAAAAATACGCTTTTGTTATCGGCATAGATACCGGAGTAAATACCGGAGTTGCCACATGGAATGTTACTGCAAGAAAGTTTGAGTTGATAAAGACTACCGCAATTCATAAAGCAATGATGTATGTGATAGAAATGTATAAAACGTACGGAGGAAGTATGTTAGTTCGTGTTGAAGATGCGCGATTAAGAACATGGTATCAATCTAGTTATAAGACAAGAGAAGAAGAAAGGGAAATGCTGCAGGGGGTTGGATCAGTTAAACGTGATGCTAAGATATGGGAGGACTTTCTAACTGATATTGGTATACCCTTTGAAATGATTCATCCTAAGGATTCAATAACTAAAGTCAATGCTCTGACATTCAGGAATATAACTAAATACGATAAACCGACGAATGAACATTCTCGTGATGCTGCGATGCTTGTGTTTGGGTATTAGACAGTAGGTTGATATTGGATATTGTGCGTTTATTAGACGATTTTTCTTTTAAAGATACGTTTAATAAACGCACTTTCTTTATATTTGCCAAGTAGTTACAGATGTTACATCTTAAAAATTAGTGTGAAAATGGAAGGATTATCAAGTTTAGAGGGTTGGGCTCTGATTGCGACATACTTTGTTGCTATGATGATGCTCGTTGTGTTCCTACGAAAACACAAAAAGACGAAAGAAGAATTTTTGGTTGCTAACCGATCTATGCCGTGGTTGCTTACAGCTTTTTCAATGGCTGCTACTTGGGTGTGGGCTCCGTCGATGTTTGTTGCATCGGAAAAAGCATATACGCAAGGTTTAGCCGGTGTGTTTTGGTTTGTAGTTCCGAATGTTCTTACATTGATTCTGTTTGCTTTCTTTGCCAATAAGATGCGTAAGCTCCGGCCGGATGGTTGGACATTCTCGGATTATATTCGTGAGAAGTATTCGAAACGTTGCCATAATCTGTATCTCATTGAATCGTTCGGGCTGCAGACGATGAGTTTTGCCGTTCAGTTGCTGGCCGGAGCAACCATCTTTTCAAAGATTACAGGAATATCGTTTACAGCAACTACTATTGTCATGGCTGTATGCCCGCTTTTGTACACATTTGCAAGCGGGATTCGTAGCAGTATCGTTACTGACTTCTGGAAGATGCTTTGGATCGTGATTGTTTTATTGCTTGGATTGCCTATAATGTTTTCAAGTGCCGGACCGAATGCACTGTTTAATGGTCTAGGTGGTATCACTGGAGATTTTGGTAGTTTATTCTCTGCTACCGGAATAATGGTGGCCCTGTCTTTTGGTATTCCTACAACAATCGGTCTGTTGTCCGGAACCTTCGGGGACCAGATGTTCTGGCAGCGGGTGTTTTGTGTGAAAGCTGACAAAGTGAAGCGCACAATGATAACCGCTGCCTTTATTTTTGCCGCTGTACCTATTTCTTTGGCTGTATTTGGCTTTTTTGCAGCCGGAACAGGTTTGGCTATATCCGACACACAACTGACAAATGTAGGGGCTGTGATGGCTTTCTGTCCTAAATGGTTCTTATACCTGTTCTTTGTGCTTATACTTTCCGGACTGATATCAACCGTTGATAGTATTATTTGCGCAGTGAGTTCCGTTGCCGGACATGACGTAGTGAAACGGTTATCCATGAATGAGAAATGGCATGGTCGGATTCAGAAGAATATTTTTCTTTTTATCCTTTTTGCCAATGAAGTACGGGCAGCCCGATTCGCTATGATTGTTGTTACTATCATCGCTATTCTGATAGCAAACATTCCTGGTCTAACGATTTTATATCTTTTCTTGCTGTATGGGACCCTACGTTCCTCGGTAATGCTCCCAACGGTGTTCGCTATTCTCGGCAAAAGAATGAGCGAAAGAGGGCTGTTTTACGGCATCCTAACGAGCATGATTGTAGGTTTACCAATATTCGCTTATGGGAACTTCACAGGTAACATTCCGATGATCGTATTCGGTTCTCTTTTCACCATCCTGGCATCAGGGATTATGGCAGTTCGTCGTAAACCTTTGCAGCGTGGCTCAATGGAAGTGGCTATAAAGATAGACCGAACCGATATGGACAAACGTATTGCAGAGATAAAAGCGGTACATGGTGAATACTTAGCTTGTGCAGAAAAGATGGAAGCTCACATTCGTACATTTAGAGCATTGACCGAATCTGCAAGAGGAACAGCAAGGGATATAAGAAAATCAGTTTCTCAATACAAACGGTTACAGGGGAAGAAGTCACTGAATAGAAAAAAATCACGTAGAAAATGAGAAAGCTATTTATCATCATTACATTGATTGTTGTGTCGTTGGTAGCCAGAGCGCAAGTTTACGACGGTATTACTCAACCAACCAAGTTCCGGATATTCATGCCGGTTACTACTTCTCTGCATGGTAACGGTTCTACCGTTGCTCCTTTTGTCGGCTATCGGGCAGATGTTGCGAAGTGGTTATCTGTTACTCAGGTGTTGCAGTATAACATGACATCCGAAGCTGTTTCCTTTGGCGCATGGCTGAATGTGAACTATCAGCAACGGTTTTATCTTTTGGCACGTTCAACGTACAATACGAAAGAAAAGATGTTCACCGAAACATTGTCCGGTACTATAAAACTCCCTGCTGGGTTCATGATCGATGCGACTTGGGATAATTTGTACAATGGTCGGAAGTTCATGGACGGTGACCGTCTGCAGGTGCTTGGAGGTCTGGATTATGGACGATTCGTTTTTAATGCCGGATATTCTATGCGTGCGCTGCCTGGATTCGTGACAAACATCCGGTTTAGGGTGACAAAGTATAATTGGCTACAACTGAAATACGATGAAGGTGCAAGAGCTTTCATTACGAGTGTGGCTCTACAATTCAATGAGCTATGAAAGCGGTTCTGGGTAAAAAGCAAACATCATCGCACACTGACTGGCTTCGTGTATTCTCCAACATCGAGCAATATGTATCGAAGCAGGAAACGGATAATCTGGTAGATCGCTTAGTCGAGCAGGTGAAGCCACATATCCACGGCAAACGTGTTGCTTATGCTTGGAGTGGTGGAAAAGATAGCATTGCTCTTGGTTTTATAATGGAACAGGCCGGAGTACATGACTGTTTGCTCGGGCGTTGTAATCTGGAATATCCAGCTTTTATGCAATGGATAGACAAACACCGACCGGTAGGACTGGAAATTATCAACACGGGGCAGGACCTTAGATGGTTGGCATCTCATCCAGAGATGTTGTTTCCGAATGATTCATCTTTGGCTGCAAAGTGGTTTAGCATCATCCAACATCGGGCGCAAGATGCCTATGTGAAGAATCACAAAACGGATATTCTTTGTCTTGGTCGAAGAATACAAGATGGGAACTATGTAGGGCCAGGTGGAATGTACACCAATACAAAGGGTATCACCCGTTTTTCTCCTATTGCCGATACCAGGCATGAGGAAATTCTTGCGATCATCCATTATTATCATCTTCCAATGCCTCCGATTTATTCTTGGCCGCGTGGCTTTCGTGTTGGTACACATTGTTGGGCTTCACGCCAATGGTGTGGTAGCGTAGAAAATGGTTTTAGGGAAGTTTACGAAATAGATAGTAGCTTGGTAGAGGAAGCTGCTAACTATATACCTTCTGCGAGGCAGTTCTTGCAGGAGAAAGTTTAATCAATCAAATTTTGTGTAGGAATGAAAAGGAAGTTAGAAACAAAGAAAGTACTCCTGTCAGAGTTGAAGGAGTTTCCGGGTAATCCAAATGTGCATCCGGAGGAACAAGTGAAGGCTATTGCCGAAAGTATGGAACGATACGGGCAGTATTATCCGATCATCGTTGATGAAAACATGATGGTTCTTTGCGGTCATGGCAAGAAAAAGGCTTTGGAATATCGTGGAGAGAAAGAGGCTTCTATTACGGTCATGTATGGTTTGACTGACAAAGAAAAGAAAAAACTCGTTCTGGAAGACAATAAGATTCAGACAATGTCTCATGTGAATTTTGGGGACGTGGAGAAGATTATTAAAGAAATTGGAGATGTTGATATTATCGGCTTTACTCCAGAATATCTGGATGCGATCATCAATGAAGTTAGCACTGACAATATGGGAGTGAATTTTGCGGAACCGGTAAAGAAGGAGCAGCAGTTCACATCAGAGAAAGAGGTTGCCGACATTCAGGAAGTCGATGAAATTGAAGCTGGCATGCAAACAGCCCGTACAATGGTGTGTCCGCATTGCGGCAAGGAGATAACAATTTAATCATAGAGCTATGGATAAGAATGTTGATTTATTCAAACCACTTCGGGAAATTCAGTTTGTAGACCGGGATAAGGTGAAGCCGAATGACTATAACCCCAACAAGGTTCTGGAAAAGAATCTGAATCTCCTTATGCAAAGCATCTTGACGAATGGTTTTTGTTTTCCCATCGTAGTGCGTCCGGACTTTACGATCATTGACGGGTTTCACCGTTGGCTTGTGTCCGGCAGGGAACCGCTAAAGACAATGCTCGGCAATAAGATTCCTATTGTAGTAGTGGCACATAAAGACGAAAGTCAAGACATGTATGGTACTGTCACTTTCAATCGTGCCCGTGGTACTCATCTGCTTGAACCAATGGAAAATATAGTGAAAGCTTTATTGGAGAAGGGAAAAAGTGTGGATGAAATCTCTAAGGAAATAGGGATGAGTAAAGAAGAAATCTTCCGGTTATCAAAGATTGACAGGGAAGAGTTTCTAAAGCTCATTACCCAACGTGGTACGCAAAGATTTAGTAAAGCCCAAATCATTCGCAGATGTACGTAAAGGATTTAGATATAAACGTTGTTGATGCTACCGAGCGTAGGATTCTCGAAGCATTCAATAAGAATCAAAAAGTTGCCGTCAGTTTCTCTGGCGGCAAAGATTCTATATGTATGTGCGATATGCTGATAAAGACAATGCAGAAATATACAATTCCGTTTAGTCGCATTATCGTAGTGTTCTTTGACGAGGAAGCCATTTATCCAGATGTTGAGCAGATTGCACTTGAATGGCGCTCACGTTTCATGTCCTTGGGGGCAAAGTTTTATTGGTTCTGTTTGCCTATACGCCATTATAATTGTTGCAATAGGCTAGCGAATGATGAAAGCTTTATCTGTTGGGAGCCAGGCAAAGAAAGCGTGTGGGTGAGACCTATGCCTAAGTTTGCTATTCGCAATCACTCGAAGTTTCGTATGGGGATGTCATATCAGGAATTTGGGGCGAAGATTTTTAAAAGCGTTCCTCAAATGATAGGTCTAAGAATGGCAGAATCTATTCAACGCCGACAGTCCATAGCATCAATCAGGATTTCTACATTTCTTTATCCAATATACGATTGGCGTGATAATGATGTTTGGCTGTATATCAAATTGAATAACCTTACTATTCCTATGACCTATATCTACCTGTATAAGACAGGTGTACCGTTGAATAAACTTCGTATTAGTCAGTTTTTTAGCATTGATACAATCAAGTCATTACCCAAGGTTATGGAGTTCTACCCGGATTTGTATGAGCGGGTGATTCGCAGAGAACCAAATGCAGACCTTGTTATGCTTTATTGGGATACTGATATGTTCCGGAGTTCTAAGCAAGACCGGAAGTTTGAGCAAGATAAGGAAAAGGATTATCGGGTCATATTCCGAGATACAATGAAAAAGGCCGCTTTACATCAAGACTTATATCCTGGTTATAAATTGGCTAAACATCTTTATGTTAAAATGTCCGGTAGGGAATCTTCAAAAACGTGTCAGTTGTCTTATCAGTTATTGATAGCGGGGGACCCGAAGAAACGTTCCTATCGTGCTATTTTAGGGGCTATCTATAGAGAGAGGGGAGGAGGAATATAAAATGCCTAAGGCCGAAGAGGACATTCAGAAAGATAAAGAAAAGTTGCTCGATTCATTGAAGGAATGTAGCGGTATTGTCACGTTTGCCTGTGAGAAGGTTGGACTCTCACGGCAGACGTTCTATCGTTGGTATCGTGAGGATGCGGAATTTAAAGAACGTGCCGATGCTATCAATGAATTGCAGATCGATATTGCCGAGGCCTCCCTTCTGAAAAAAATACAGAAGGGAGATACTACGGCTATCATATTCTATCTGAAAACCAAAGGCAAAAGTAGAGGATATACAGAACGTAAAGAGATTGTCGCCCCTGATGGAGTGGGGGTACAGGTAACAAGCAAAGACTTTGATGTGTCGAAGTTATCGGAGGAAGAAAGAAAAGTATTGTTGGGTATTGCAGAAAAGCAGGATAAAGCAGCAAAAGAGTGAGTTTAGGACAGGTAGATATATTGAGCATGGCAAGAGCCGTCCAGGCGGATGAATGTAGGAAATCCTTTTTCTACTTCGTGAAAACGTTTTGGGCGGTTATTATACCGGAAACTCCGGTTTTTAATTGGCATATTCCGTATCTGTGTGAAGAACTTCAAGAGCTATCTGGCTATATCGTACGCAGAGAGAAGAAGCCTTATGACATCGTGATAAACATTCCACCTGGTTCTACGAAATCGACAATAGTGACTATTATGTGGCATGCATGGCTTTGGACGCAGGATGCACGGTTGAGGATTATTTCAAACTCCTATTCGGGTGACTTGTCGTTAGAACATGCTTCGAAGTCGAAGGACATCATCACTTCTGACTTGTATCGTACTTTGTTTCCGGAAGTGGTGATAAGACACGATAAGTCCGGTAAAGGTAGTTATGAGAACATAAAGGGAGGCGCCAGATATTCTACTTCGACAGGTGGTACAATTACTGGAAAGCACGCGCATGTGATTATCAACGACGACCCTGTAAATCCCAAACAGGCGGAGTCTCCTGCAATGAGATTACAGGCGAATGACCATACTAAAACGCTTTCGTCCCGTAAGGTTGACAAAAAGAATACTCCGATGGTAACTATTATGCAAAGATTGCATGATGATGATGTGACGGGGTATCTGCTGAAAAAGAAAAAGGATAAGATTAGGCATATATGCCTACCAGCAGAAGTGTCGGAGAGGGTGAATCCTCCGGAGCTGAAAGAACGTTACATTGACGGGCTTCTGGACCCTGTACGTATTGACAGGGAGGTGATAGATGAAGCAAAGATTGACCTCGGTAGTCGTGGGTATGCCGGACAGTATGAACAGGCTCCTTCGGTTGAAGGTGGTAATATCGTCAAAGCAAGTTGGTTCGGGCATATTCCTTTGTCGCAATTCCTCGCTATTCGTGGCGGTGTTCCGATTCACTTCTTTCTCGATACTGCCTATGATGAGAAAAAACAGAAAACGGACAATGACCCGTCCGGAATACTTGCTGCATGTCGGATACAGAACTGTTTGTACTTGTTCCATGCGCAAAAGGTCTGGAAGGAGTTTCCTGAATTAATGAGGTTTATTCCAGATTATGTGCGGGCACATGGATATGATAGCCGGAGCACGATCAGAATAGAACCGAAGGCAAATGGTATAACTGTCATTCAGGCAGTAAAGAAGTACACTAAACTGAATGTAACCAGAACACCAGCACCAACGGACAGCAAGGAAGTGCGACTACACGGTGTCTCGCCTAAAATAGAGTGCGGCCGGGTGATATTGGTGGAAGGTGATTGGAACGAAGAGTTTATAGATGAGGTGAGCCAGTTTCCGGCAAAGACACATGATGAGTATGTAGATATTCTGGTTTATGCAATCAATTATCTTCTGGATGATGATTATGCGGAATTATCAGATGAAGATGAAGAATATATTTTAAGTGCTTTAGGTGGTTAATTTTTAATGTTGTAATTATGGGATTGTTTAATTGGATTGTTAATGGTGTGAATGCGGCTGTTGGTCGCAATCAGGAGTTTGAACAGTTGTTGAAAGCTAAGGATGTGAACCGCGCGCTTTCACAAATGACGGATAACTCTGCAAAGGTTGAAGCTGCTTTGAAGGTATATGATACCCAGCAGCATGAGGTGATGAATAGGCCGAATAAAGCGGTGTTTGGTAAAAAAGACCCTGCATCGGGTAAACGTAAGTTTCTACGTTGGGAAGAAAAATGGAAGATACCTATTCCCTATCCGGTTTTTATCAATGAGATAGCTCTCGTATTCTTGTATGGTCGTCCTCTGAAATGGACGCAATCATCTAAGGGGACAGACCGGGCTTTTTCCAGATATATCGATTTGATTAAAAGTACCCGATTCAATGCGAAGGTTCGCGAAGCAAAACGTCTGGCAGGCGCGGAAGGGCAAAGTGCGTTGCTCTTTCATACCTATCGGAACGATGAAGGCAAACCGGATTGCCTTATCAAAGTCGTAGCCAGAAGTCTGGGTGATGATATATATTTCCGTAAAGACCAATTCGGACGAATGATGTGCTTTGCACGTGGGTATAACTTACAGGAAGTAGGCGGTGAAATCAAATACCATGTTGATATACATACAAAGAATACGATATATCACTGCAAACGTGCTCCTATGGGTTGGGATATTGAGGAAGAGGTGAATCTTGCAAAGAAGATATGCGTGGTTCTTTTTGAGCAGGAACCGGAGTGTGCTGGTGTTGAACCTATGATGCACCGTAAAGAAATGATGGTAAGCCGTAGAGCCGATGTCAATGATCGTTTTTCTGATCCTGCTTTAGTTGCTGATGCGGATATTGTTAATTCTCTTCCGGAAAAAGGTGAGGATAGCAAATTTTTTGCTTTGAAACCTTCGTTAGACGGTTCTAAAAAACCGGATATGAAATATCTGACGTGGGATAATGCACCGGAAAATCAGAAGCAAGAAGCGGAGGAGTTGGACGATAAGATTCATCGTTTCACTTTCACCCCTAAAATAGACTTTGATACGATGAAGAGCCTTTCCCAGATTTCGGCTAAAGCATTGAAACAGCTTATGCTTTTGGCTGTAATCAAGGCGGACAGACATAAAGAAAGACACGATGAGTATGCAGATCGTATAGCTAGTGTCCTTATTGCTATAATTGGTAACGTTCTGGATATTTCTCTTCGAGGTGAGTGTGATAACCTAGTCGTGGAACATGAATTTCAAGAACCGTTCGGAGAAGATATTGAAGCCGTATTAAAAAATCTGATCTCAACTAAAAATGCCGGTGGTATGTCTGATGAAACATTTATCGAAATGAATCCGATCATCAAGGATGCTAATCTGGAAAAAGAGCGTTTGAGAGCCCAACATGAGCAAGAGTTGCAGGAAGAGAAGGACCGGTATAAACAAGATATTTTCGGTAGTGCAGAATAAAAGGCATGGCAAAGATTGATGAGAACAAGTATAAACGGGCATTACTCCAACGTACCGAAGGATATGCTGCAAGCGTCCGGGTAATCTACCTGGATGTGATGGAACGGCTTATCTCTTTAGCGTTGGAGGTAGAACCAATCCACGACCCTAAGAAGCCTTTTTCTTTCACAGACTATCCTACTATTTCAGATAAGGCAAACGTTCTGCTACGGGAACTATATACCCGTGTATATCAACAAATACGATCAGGTGTCAATAACGAATGGGAACAGGCAAATTTGAAATCGGACGAACTCGTTCAGTCGATATTTGGGAAAAAGGCTGTTGATAACAAACATTTCGCTCGATTCTTTGAACGCAATAAGAAAGCTATGGATGCTTTCTTTTCACGTAAGTCCGAGGATGGTGGATTGAACCTGTCTCAACGTATATGGAAGTACGAAGGGCAGTTCCGGCAAGAAATGGAAATGTCTATAGATTGCTGTATCGGGCAGGGAATGTCTGCAAATTCAATGGCGGCAAAGGTGAAGCAATATCTTAATGATCCGGATAAGTTATTTCGACGAGTTCGTGATGAACGGGGAGAACTTGTTTTATCAAAGAACGCGAAAGCTTATCATCCGGGGCAGGGGCAATATCGTAGTAGTAGCCGGAATGCTCAACGTTTGGCACGGACGGAATCTAATATTGCATATCGGACAGCCGATCATGAAAGGTGGAGCCGGCTTGATTTTGTTGTAGGGATTGAAATAAAACTCTCAAAGAATCATCCGGAAAAGGATATTTGTGATAAACTTGCAGGAGTATATCCAAAAGATTTCAAGTTTACGGGATGGCACTCTAACTGTATGTGTCATGCAATCAGCGTACTTGCTTCGGATGATGAGATTGATCTGTTAACCGACAAGATTCTTGCCGGAGAGGACACCGCGGACTTCAAGTCGAAGAATGAAGTAACAAAACTACCTGATGAGTTCCATTCATGGATGCAGGAGAATGAGGAACGAATTGAAAAGGCAAATAACCGTGGTACTCTTCCATATTGGATAAAGGATAATCCGCAATACACAGGTGTTAAAGTAAAAGCAATGAATACTGGTGAGCGGAATGATATTCGGAAGAAGTCAAAGGAGAAATATCAATCGTATAATGAGAAGTGGGATAGGGCGTATTTCGATGAGTTCAGTGGTGGCTTTAATGTCTATCATCAGGAACATCAGTTTACCAACACACAGGGTGGTGGTGATGCTGAAAAGATGGTTGGTAAGTTATTAGCAAAAAATAACGGAAAACAGGTGGAGTTCCTGCCGGAGAATGGTAAGGGAAAAGGCGTACCAGATTTAATGTTCGACGATCATACGTGGGATGTGAAATACATTGATAACGCCAATGAGAATACTATTCGCGCATATATCAAAGATGCTCGGAAAGCTGATCGGGCAATATTTTATTTTACGAATGATAAGTACCAGGAACTTCGTTCTGCTATCAACCGGGAAGTCGGACGCTTTAAAGGGATGAATAGGTTAGGCGAACTTCCGGATATTTACTACATGGATAAAGAGGGACTGCTAAAACTGTTGTGGAAGTTATAGGTATTATTAAGGTAATTGATTGTTTTTATATTTATCTTTGTGAAAAAATAGAGTATGAATGAGTCTTTATCATGGAGTGCTATCATTGCATTCTTCATTTTCATAGCCCAGCAGATTTTTAAAACTAGGTTAGATTATCGAAAATATCGTTCCGAGGTTGTTTTTAGTAAACTGCACCAAGATCGTGCAGAGGTTGTTAAACAGATATTTCAGAAATTGACAATCTTGCAGCAAACTTTAATTGATTTTACGCGAGCTATGCAAATTATACATGAAAATGAAACCTATGAGGAACATCAGAGTAAGTTATTTCAATTATACGAAGAATCATATGTAGAAGCGCGAAATTATACTACTCTAAATAAGATTTATTTGTCGAATGAGTTGTGTGCTAAGATTGATAATTTAATATCTAAAATCAGACATTCTGCAATTGACTATAATTTTCTTAATAAGGATATTAAAGAGGATATAGCGATGAGGGATAATCAATTAATAAAAGAGAAATACGAACAATGCCGTAGTATAAGAGATAAAGTAGAAGTAGAAATGCAGGGATTATTGAATGATTTGGAAGTCGAATTTAGACAACTTCTCGGAGGGGATAAAATAAGCTGGTGGCAAAAGCTAAGACATCAATTAATGAGACTATATAGTTATCTCTAAGAAAAAAGAACATTGAAAATGCAATTTTACTTTTTGTAGTAATATTATTAATTATAGCTTATACTAAAGACGTACGGAGTGATATATTTAGTAAGAGTAACATAAAGGCAATGTAGCTCTTTGATTGACATTGAATTAAAAGTTAAAAATAAACGTTCGTCGTTGTTGTCGAACAAGTTTTTTGATTCTTTATCCATAAAATAAGTATTAGTATAAAATGAACATCTTGATATTTTGTCTAAGACTGAAATTAAAACCTCATCTTCGAATATAATATTGGGGATGTCATTTATGTTTTTGATTCTTGCCAATATGTTTTTTGCTGTATAATTCAAACTTTTAACGTCGGTACTTATGTAATGTGAATTTTCAGCCAATATACTTGGAGTTATTTCAACGTTAAAGGAGCAGATTGTTTCGAATTTAATGTGAACTCCTTTTTTTATTTTTGAGAATTCTGTTAGTGGTATTTTTTGGTAATATTTGTCCTTGACTTCTAGTGAGTATGTTTTAGCGACATATGCTAGTACCATTTGCATATTATTAGCTATATAAAGCAAATCATTCGATATAATACTTCTTATGACTTTTTCCTTTCTTTTCTCCGGTATATATACTAAGATGTAATAGAAGAAAGTACTTGTAATTACCCCAAGACTTAAATCAATGACTAAACTGTTTATTTTATCTATCTTGTCTACAGGGTAGTCGCATTCAAAAGATGGAATCAAACCAAAAATGATTTGGAACAATAGAATTATCGAGACGATATTTAATGCAGTTAAGATAATATGTAGTTTCTTCATGTTTAGATTTTAATTAAAAAAGGGCGGATTATTGCTCCGCCCGGGCTGGTGCAGAAAGCGGGAACATTACTTCCCTCACTCTTTCCACAATGCAAATGTATGAAATATCTCTGAAAAACAAAAGGTTATTCAGACTTTTCCTTTCTTCTTAACGTTCCTAATCGGATGGTACACTTATCATTGCTGTACGGCTTTTCCTCTAGGTGAAATCTGGACTTTAGATAGCCGTAGCCTATTCCTAGCTGTTCAGCAGAGAAAGTGTCGTAAATGGCAGCTTGTGAGCCAAAATAGAAATGCTTCTCCGATTTTCCGTCCACCTCTATCGGTTCAGAGAGTTCTACGTGATATATTTTACTTGTCTGTTTCATCTTTACTTTTCTTTTTGTACTCCTCGAATATCTCGTTAAATAACTCGATATACTTAATGTTGTTGGAAAATGTAATACAATTCTCTTTGATATTTTGCTCAATATATATGCTGGGTTCTGTTGGATAGAGAAATTTTGATATAAATTTATCATCATCTCTGAACCAATTCAAATTTGATATATGATTCACACCAAATAGTTCTATCAATTGTTTGCTGCTAAGAATGAGCATATTCTCGCGTGCTTTTGCATTCATATGGTTGCTATCAGCAATTGTTTTAAGTGCTTCTTCCAAATCTAAAATGAATTTTCTTCGAATATCTTCATCGTTGAAGGTTTTTCTTATTTCTCTTTCTATGGCTCCAGATTTATCGTTTCCTTTTCTATAGTTTATTTCTCCGGCTCTATCAAGTGGGAGAGTAAACTCTGCACCTTTGTATTTTTTTTCATTCAGAATTTTATGAATGTGTACACCTGTCCCCCATTTAAATGCTCTACCTGTTCCACTATCATGGTTGTCAATTCGGATAGTTTGATTTTTTAATATGCTTGTAAGTTTCTTCATGTTACAATGTTTTTCATTTCTGCAAATTTAGTTCAAATATAAAATCTCTGATAGAAATTTTCCAAATTTTATTAAGGTAGCCCGAAGACTACCGATTAAACATCCCCCCACAATTTAACTGCAAGATCATAATTCTTTTTAGCCTCGTTTACTGCTTTTTTTGCGTATGGCAAAGAGAAAGAGTGCTCACGTGGGTAATGGTTAATAATACTTTTCTGTATAAATTATAAATATGTATGTTTGATAAACTCTTTTATTGGCTGCCAATATGTGTCATATATTTAATATATGAAATGTTTGTATTCGTTTTTTTTGAATTATTTCATTGATTGATTTGTAATTATCTAAAATATCGACAGTTGTGGTTATGAAAAATAAACGAGTTTAATAAACGCACATTTGAAATAATTTATATCTTTACCGCAAATTAATCAATTTGGATATGAAAAAGAAACTTTTAGAAGCGTTAAAAACCAAATTTGTGGGTGTTGACGAGGCCATTCTGGAGAGAATTGCAACTAAAAAGACGGAAGGTGTGACGGATGAAAGTCAGATTACGGGAATTGTAGACGGCATCAACTTTCAAGACGTAGTTAAATCCTACGGGGACTACCGGGCTAATGAAGCAAATGTTTCCTCTATTAAAAACTATGAGGAAAAACACGGTTTAAAGGACGGGAAACCTATAACAGCAGGTGGTGAAGGTGCAGATGGTAACAAGGGGGGTAAGACGAGTTATACAACGGAAGAGTTGGATAGCTATTTTACTTCAAAGTTGGAAGCTGCAATTAAGCCTTATAAGGATGAGATTGAAACTCTTAAAAAAGATAAGAGCCAGACTGATCGACAAGCTACCATATCTAATGCGATGAAGAAACTGGGATTAACTGAGGATGAAATGCAGTTCGTTACAGTACCGGATGATAAGGAGCCAGAAGAATATCTGACTGGCTATAAGCAACATCTTATCACAAAAGGCTTGAAACCAGCAGAAGACAATGGGGCGCAAGCGTCTGATTCACAGGTGCAGGATGCTGTGGCTGCTGACTGGTTGAAATCTTTAGGTGTTCCAGAATAGAACGTTTAATGTTTAATTTACAAATGACATGAAATTTAGAAAAAAGCAAGTTGGTGGATTTCGTCCTATCTGTACTGGTTCTCCGGCTATCGGAGTAGTAGGTGGATTTAATCTGAACAAGGAAAAGGTCAACTATCCGGTTGGCGTTATTATTCCTTCTGCTTCTCTTGCCGAGTATGATGAAACATCGTCCCGGCAAGTTGTCGTGTTGAAAGCATCCCGTGTTGTAGCTATTGATGCAACTGATGCGAAGAAAGTCTCTTTGCAAAATGATGAATTCCTTTCTCCCATTTTCATGGTAGGGGATCATGTTGCAATGAGCGATTCCGGAAACTTTGAGGATACTGTAAGTATCACGAAGATTATTAATGATCGTAACGGCTTTGTCGTCGTGTTTGATAAAGCTATTGCTGGCTTGAAGGTTGGTGATGCTTTGTTTGAAGTGATTGAAGGAACTGCAGAGGGTGAAGGTAAAGCTCCGGCTGTTTTCCCTATTGAGCATCCGCAAGGAATTACTGTGGGGGCTGAACCGATGGGAACTTATATCGGCCTTGACGAGGTATCTGTGGATATTGCTATTAATTCTAAGGGAGAAATGTACTACAAAAGACGTATTCCCCCTATTCCGGAGAAGTTCATTCAAGGAATGTGCTTGAAAGACAACCCCAACATTCAATTCACTGATTCTTACTAAGAAAGGAGGCTATAAATGAAATCTATTTTTTCGACTTTTAAAATCAATGACGTAAAAACAGGGAAGCCTATTGACTTGATCGGCACAATGCAGATCATGTTTGATAAGGCGACTCTGGAAAATAAAACGCTCTGG
This sequence comes from Bacteroides sp. OM05-10AA, assembly GCF_003439055.1. Lineage (NCBI taxonomy): Bacteria > Pseudomonadati > Bacteroidota > Bacteroidia > Bacteroidales > Bacteroidaceae > Bacteroides > Bacteroides sp. OM05-10AA. Next base: position 13,242 of record NZ_QSUR01000007.1, on the reverse strand, counting down.
GAGCAAACCTACGTAGACCGTTGGTTTGATTTCCGTCCTCCGCAACTCGGTTTGACGGCAGAAGGTATCATGGGTAAATACAGTGTCCGTATTCGCGCCTCTATCATCGGTAACGATGCAGATACTCCGTTGCGTGCCGGTAGAGGATTTGAACTTTGGAACGGCGAGATTCCTCGTGTCGGACACAAGTTCAAAACGGATGCGAAGACATTGCGTACCATGCTGATGGTTTACGAAAATAATCGTATTAATCCCGTTCAGAAGTTAAAGGAAATTCAGAAGTGTTTGTTCGGTGATTACAAAGATGCTTATCTCGGTTGCAAGGATGTGGCGGATGAAATTATCCTGAAAGCACTCTCTGGTGGTGGTATGGCTATTTTCGACCCGGCTATCGATAATCCGGAAGGACGTAAGTATCTGGTTGATTATGGTATGCCAGAAGAAAACAAACAGATGGTTGATTCTGATAAGGAATGGACCGAGGAGAATATTGATAATGTGGCTATTGATGCAGTACGTATTCTGCAGAAGATTGTTTATGAGTATGCCAATAAAGGCGTTACTTTCGAAACATTGTTGATGGCTCCTGTTATCAAGTATTGGATGATGCGTAGTATCGGTTTACGTACCGGCTATCTTGGTAAAGATAAGAATACCCGTTCTCTGACAGAGGATGAATTCTCGGCTTATCTGAAATCCATGAAGATTCCTAATATCATCGAAATCAATAAACGGACTGCTTACCAGAAAGACGGGATTTCTACCAATATCAATCCGTGGGATGATAATGTAATTGTATTTATTCCTAAAACGGATGATGGTAAGCTTGGTGAAGTACAACCTGCTTTCGAGGACAATGCTATTATGCCAGACCCATCTGTTCAATACACAGATGCAGGAGATGGTATTCGTATTGCAAAATGGACTACGGGCGAATCTACAGGACAACAGGCTGCGGAATATACACAAGGCTCTTGGCGTGCAGTTCCTATCATCTCATGTATTAACGCTATCGTTAATCTTAAAGTTAGAAACACGAGTGTTCCATATCCTGACGGAGAAGAAATTCCTGTTGGTTAAAAAAGTGTTGTATGAAACTTATAGCAATTAAAACATTTCGTGATAAAGAAACTGGTGGACTTTATCAACCTGGCACAGTAATTAGTCATTTCAACGAAGAGCGTGCAAAAGATGTGATTAAGCGTAAATTAGCGGTAGAGGTGAAGACTTCTAAAGTTGTAACTGACATTGATCTATCTAAAGGAGCTAAAGAGGTTATTTCTTTGGTAGTTTCATTCACCGATGTTGAGAAACTGAACGAGTATCTTGCATCAGAGAATGCGGCTGAAAAACCTCGCTCAACTGTCGTTGATGCTATTCAGGCAAGACTTGAAGAATTGAAGAAATGACAAATTCGGAGGTATTCATAGCTAAGTGTTTGCACTACAATCCTTCTCCGTTAACGGTGAAAGATTTGTTGGATGATGTGGGGTTGAAACCGGAAGACGATTGCACAGATAAGAGGAAAGTTGTGTCTGCCGTACTTTCCTACTTATCTGGTATGCGTGCTTTGTATTCTGAGAGTGAGGCTGATTGTTCTAATTCGTATGAAGTTGAAGGACTGACAAAGCACATCGTTATGCTATGCAAGCAATTTGGTTATGATACCTCCGAGTTTCTTTCTGGTGATGTGACAGAGATTGAGGACGGTTCTTGTATGTGGTGAGTGATATGTGGTATGAAGATAAAATAGAGTTGTATGTTCCAGGTGAAGGCTCCCATGATGAGAACTTTAATCCGGTGCGGATTCCGGAATCATGGTTTCCCCTTGGAGACTGTAAGATTCACGGGAATTCGTCTGCAAAGACTGTTCCGGCTGCCGATGGAAAAGACTTCGTCTATAGCTATCAGATTACAATGTATGTTCCTGCGATTATCCCGGTGCTGAATGACAAAGTGCGCATAACTAAAGCTGACGGTTCTATTTCCCAAAAGGTAATGACGGTTGCCGGTTGTGGCACTACGAAAAGAAAGTTGAGCATATTTTTATGAGCTGGAAACGAACAGGAGATTGGGATAAGGTTCCGTCTATATTAGAGGAAGCGGTTAAGCGTGTTGAGCGGGCGGTGCTTTTCAATCTCTATGTAATTGGTGAAGGTTCAGTAAATCATGCTCGTGAACATGGTACTTATAAAGACCGTACAAGCAATTTGCGCAACTCAATAGGTTATGTGATTGCTTATGATGGTGAAATCATAGAATACGGCTTTAAAAAGAGTGCAGGGATAACAGATAAAAAGGCTTTTCTTGCTGATTATAAGATTCAAGAGATGATCGGTGATTCGGGGTTTGATTTGATAATTGTAGCAGGTATGAATTATGCCAGACCTGTAGAGAACCAAGGATATGATGTACTATCATCTACTGAAAAGTATCTGAAACGGGAGGTGCAGACTAAAATTAGGAGGATTCTTTCTAAAGCAGGATTTAATCAATGACAGGACAACAGGCTATAACTGAAATTTGTAAGATGCTCGCTACTGGAAATGTTGGCGTTCAGATATTCAAGAATAGGAGGAAGAATAATTTTTCCGGCTCTGAATATATTGTAGTCAATCATCTTCCGTTTCCGCAAGAAAGCGGACTGCAGGAAGGCTATGCTAATATCAACATCCATGTGAAAAATATCGATACAGGCGAGCCGGATAGTGGAAGAATAGATCAGATTTCAGCACTTGTTTTACCCCTGTTCAAAGAAACGAAGGATGCCGAGGAGAATGCTTTCACTATCCGTTTGGGTGCTGAATTCTCTCTCTATGATGATTCGTTCTTTCCGGATGAGGACGGAACGAGTTACCAGAATTTAAAAATTAAAGTATTGTATTATAATTAAAATGGTTAGTTATGTCAAAAACTGCGGTATATGGTATTGAATACCTGAAATTAGCTCCGGCTCTTGAATCCGGAGAAACAGCCGGAACTTATCCGGATTTTGAGAAGGTAGCTGTTAAGTTTCTTGTTACGGCAATTGTGAAAGATTCTATGTCTTTCAACGACCAAGCCCCCGGTGATACGGATATTGAGGTCGAGGATATGAATACTCTCTATGCCTCTCTTCCTTCGGATGCCGGTAGCGAGGGCTTCACAGTCCAAACTTACGACATGGGTGAGGAGGCCTACAAATATCTAATGGGATATACAAAGAAAGAAGAGTGGAATGAAGAAACGCCTGGTTTCTCTCTCGCTAATCAGGGCGTGGAGTTGAAAACGAAAGATTTTCAAGACTTCCCTTCTCGTATCTTCCAATGGGCTCGTATGAAGGTGAAAGTTACCAAAACAGGAAGCATCGGTAAATCGGGGTTCCCTAACTTCAATCTTGAATTCAAGAAACTTGCTAACCTTAATAAAGAAGGCAAGGAGGTAAGCGGTGCAAGAAATAAAATCTATACGGCACCAGTCGTTCCGGAAGGATAAAAGGGAGCGGAATAGTTCAGTTGGTAGAACGTTAGATTGCGGGTTACTGCCTAAATGTCGCCGGTTCGAATCCGGCTTCCGCTGCATAGTTTTTAGGTGAAAAGATGATTGTTGAGATGTGAGTAGGGATAACAAGCATTGTGCATCATCGAAAAGGTTGTTGTAAATGTCCCGGTCATTACGGGCCGGGACTTTTTAATTAGAGGTAAAGATGGAAAAAGACAATGTACAAAAGCGGGTGGCCGACACTATTGCAGAACGCCCCATTTTTCTTTGGTTTGGTATGATTCCTTTCATGGTTAGACCATTGACGTTTACACAGTTGTTTGATATTGGTTCTATTTCGAAGGATATGAAGGAAGTAGACCAATCGAAACTAAATGGTCGGACAAGCGTGTCAGCCACTCTTGTATATTATGAAGAAGCAGATAGAATGTCTGATATTGCAGTAATGACGATCTTTCGTACTACTTGGAAGAGAAAACTATTTGGTAAATTCATCAAGAAAAGATTAACGGTTCGCAAATACAAGAAATTGCAGGACTATATGGCACAGACTATGGATGCCACTTTTTTTTTAAGCACTATCATTTTCCTAAAAGGTCTAAACGAGACAACGAAACCGACGAATACACCAGAAGCGACAGCCCTTGGTCAACAATTAGCGGAGTGATGAAATACTACCGTATGAGTTATGAAGAGGTTGTCAACGAAAGGTCATATTCCAATATCATGTTACTCAATGCGGCTATTCCAGGTACTAAGCCAAAGGAAGAAAGAGAAGAAAAGGCAAAGGAACTTCATGCTAACGAATATTTTGCTCAATTTATGTAAAGATGGAGACACAGGGAACAATAGGTATTAAGGCTACTCTGGATATTTCTGAAATGCAGAGAAACGTTCAGAAATACGTTCAGAATATTGATATGATGCAGGACCATACAGATACAGCTAGCCAGTCTGTTGCCAGGTCTTTCTCGCAGATGAAGGCTGCCGGTATGGCTTTCTTATCTATTGATATGGCGAAGCGTCTCGCTTCTGAAATGGTTTCAGTATATGGGACATTCCAACAACTTGAAATCAAATTTACCTCGATGCTCCAGTCGGGGGAAAAGGCTCAAAAGTTGATGAGTGAGCTCGTTAACTTTGCTGCTACTACTCCTTTTGATTTGAAAGGTGTTTCTCAATCTGCTACACAGCTTGTTGCATACGGGACGGCTTCCGAAGATGTTATAAACAAACTTACTCGTTTAGGGAATATTGCGGCCGGATTAAGTCAGCCTATTGGTGACCTTGTGTATCTTTATGGTACAAGCATGACCCAAGGCAAACTAATGACGCAGGATTTGAATCAGTTTGCCGGACGTGGTGTGCCTATTTTCTCCGAACTAGCAAAGGTTATGGGAGTGAATAAGGATGAAATCAAAGATTTGGCGGCAGAAGGTAAGATTGGTTTCGACAAGTTAGAGCAGGTTGTTGATAACCTGACTAATAAAGGGGGAATGTTCTTCAACCTCATGCAGGAACAATCTAAATCCGTATCCGGTAAAATTTCTAATATTGGTGATAATCTCGATATGATGTTCAATGAGATTGGACAGGAAAGTGATGGGGTTATTAATGCGGCTTTGGATGGAACTGCTTATCTGATTGAGCACTACCAGGAAGTTGGTGCCGCTCTTGCTGCCCTTGTTGCTTTGTATGGGGTCCAGAAAGCTGCTATTATTGGAGTTGCAGCGGTTCAGAACACGGTTACTGGTATTAAGTATACTGCCGAGATAGCGGAACTTTCAAAATTAATTCCTGCGAAAGAGAAGTCCGCAAATGCAGATTTGGAACAGGCCGTAGCAAGTGGAAGATTAACACAGGCAAAAGCAGAATTGATTGCATCTATGCGTGTGGAAGCTGCCGCAAATGTGGAATCTTTGCGTTTAAAAGCATTACAAGCTAAAGCACAATACGAAGAGGCTGTCAATACAGCGGGGCTTGCTGCTGCCAATCTTGAAGCAGCTGAACTAGAAGTAGCAGCGGCTAACATGAAATATAATTCTGCATTAAGAACTGGTAATGCTAGAAGTATAGAAAATGCAGAGACACAACTTGCAATAGCGGAGAGCAATAGATATTCTGCGTCAAAACAACTTGAAGCGGCAAGAACAAATGTAACGACAGCCTACACAAACTCTTCGACTGCAAGCAAAGTGGCAGAAACTGCAGCTACTCAACTTAATACAGTGTCTCAAAATGTTAATACGAGATCAACAAATTTTTTGGCTGTCGCTAAGACGAGATTAGCTGCGGCATCAAAAGCGTTAGGTTTGTCAATGCTTACAAATCCTTATGTATTGGCTGCGGCTGCTATAGTTGGGTTATCTTATGGAATCTATAAACTTATTACTTATCAGACGGATGCGGAGAAGGCACAGGTGAAATTGAATAAGCGTATACAGGAATTCAATTCAGAAACGAATGCTGAACAAGCAGAAATAGATCGGTTATTCGGCAAACTAGATAAGGCTAAGAAAGGTACAGAAGATTACGATGATGCAAAGAAATCTATTTTAGATAAGTATGGTGAATACTTGAAGGGTTTAGGTGATGAAAAAAACGCTTTAGATGATGTTGCGAGAGCATATGGGGCTGTTAGTGCGGCCGCTAAACAGGCGGCACTTGATAGAGCTATTGCGGATTCTCATTCTACAGCTCAAAAAGATTGGGCGGATAAACAGGGTGAACTTACTGGAGATTTGGAAAAAGCTATTCGAGATTCGGATAAGTTCAGAAACAAGAAAGGCTCTGAAAGGGAGATTGCTGCAATTATGCAGATGATAAAGAATGATTTGAAATCAGGTGGTGGGTTATCTTCTGAAACTCAAAAAATAGTAGATACATTAACTAAAGAGTTTACAACCTCTACTACTATTGCTCCGGGCATATCAACAGAGGAAACAAGAGTAGGAAATGATGTTCAGATTTATATTGATCGCATGATTGCGAATAACAAACTGCTTGAGAATACTTATAAAGATATTCATGATAAATTAGGTTATGATACTAATGAATATATCAATCTGACAGCCGAACAGATTGCAAAAGATATAGCTATGTATGAGGCTGCTCTTGAACGCTTCAACAAATCAGGAAAGAAACAAGTTGCTATCAGACATGATGGTTCCGTCAGTAATCTTATGGGGGAAGGAGAGATGCTGAATAATATTCGTTTGTTGAAAGAAGCGCAAAAGAATCCTAAAGATGAAATCAAAGAGCCAGATGTCACGAAAGAGATTGGTGAAGCTATAAAGAAAGTTGCGGACCTCAAGCAGGAAATAGAAGATTTGCGGAGTGGTAAAGGGAAAGCTGATGTAGGGAAAACTATAAAATCAACTATTGAAGATAAAGCTAAAGAGTTGAAAGAAGCTGAATCCGCCTTGGCAACATTAACAGGAGATGATAAGCAAACAATAGGGGCCAAGAAAAAGAAGAAGGAAGAAGAGAATAAACTTAAAGTTGAAAAAGCCGAGCGTCAGCGCCTAATTGACGAGCAGAATCAACAGGATATAGAGAAAGCTGTACAGGCTGAACTTGAACTCTCTCAAGCTAAGATTGATGCCATGGACGAAGGTTTCAAGAAACAGCAGGAACAAATTCAACTTAATTATCGGAAAGCCAAAGCAGACAACGATCGTCGTACTGCTGAATATGTAAAGGACCAACAGGACACGGAGCGTAAAGAGTGGGAGAAAGAACATCCGAAGTATAAAGAGGAAGGCCTTGTTTTCGTTCCCAAAACAAAAACTAAAGAGGACCTTTCACAGAAGAAACAGGATACGCTAAATGAATATGATAAGGTTGCTGTTGAGACAAGGGAAAAGGCGGAAGCAACTTTATCCAAAGCTCTTTTGGAGCAGTACCAGAATTACACCGATGAAAGGCTTGCAATCGAGAAGAGGTTCAATGATGATATTGAAGCTCTTCGTATTCAAAGGGAGAAGTTTCAGAAGGAAGGCAAAACAGAGAAAGTTCAGCAGACAGACCGTTCAATAGCACAGGCTACAAAAATGAAGGGTGAATCCCTCATGGGGTTTGATTATGAACAGTTGAAAAAATCTCCGGACTATATACGTGCCTTTGAAAATTTAAAGGAAACGTCTACTGAAACATTGAATTCTCTTCTTACTCAATTTGAAAATGCGAAAAGTGCGGCAGCGCAAGTTTTGTCTCCCGATCAACTTCGCGAATATACGAGTACGATTCAATCCATCATGGACGAATTGGATTCCCGTAATCCGTTTCAGTCATTATCTGACAAGAAGAAGGAACTAGCAGAAGCGGAGGAAGAGTTGGCTAATGCACAGATTGAGTTAGAAAATGCCAGGACAAAGGCCGAAGCAGTCAAAGGTGGTTCTAAGATTGAAAATGGGATTTCTTCATCCAAGTATAATCCTGCAACCGGTAAAATTGAATCTACAAAAGCTTATTTGTCCGAAGCGCAGGCACTTGACCTAGTAAAGAAGAAAACCGAAAAGTATAATGCAGCAAAAGATAAGGTTGTAAAAAAAGATAATCAGGTTAAGAAGGCAGAAAAAGAAGTTAGAACACAGATTTCGGAGTTAGCGGATACCATAGACGAACTGGGTAAATCGATCGGTGGTCCGGCTGGTGAGATTATTTCCCTTATTGGCAGTATCGGCTCATTTACAATGACTGCAATGGCAGGGGTTGAAGCAGCTGCCGATACCTCTGCTAATGCAATAAGTACAGTTGAAAAGGCATCTGTTATTCTAGCTATCATTGGTGCAGCCGTTCAGATAGCTATGAAAATCTTCGATATGTTCGGCAAAGACGATACGACCGAGAAATACGAGAAAGCGAAAGAAGCGTATGAATCCTATATTAATATCCTCGATCGGGTAATTGAAAAGCAGTTAGAACTAGCGGAAACTTTAACAGGAGATACTGCAAACGCTGTTTATGAAGCTGCTATTGCTAACATAAAATTGCAAAGTGAGAATGCAAAAGTATTAGGCCGGCAGTATCTCAATTCTGGTGCTTCTGGAAAGTCACATTCAAAGGGGTATGATGAAGTAGATGATATGTCCGGGGAAGGATGGAAGCAGGCTGCAAAAGCATTAGGCATGTCGGTAAATGAATTTAAAAATAAAATGGGCGGTCGTATGACCGGTCTGTTTGATTTGACTGATGAACAACTTTTAAAGTTGCAATCGGATGCTGGCATATTTTGGTCTCAACTTGATTCTGATACACAGAAATTCGCTGATCAAATCGCGAATGGGGTAGGAAAGGTTGCAGAGGTGTTGGAACAACAAATAGTAGACACAACACTCATTGATTATGCTTCTCTTCGTTCAGACTTTCAGGATTTACTTATAGACATGGATGCCGATAGTGCAGACTTTGCCGACAGTTTCGAGGAATACATGAAGAATGCTATTCTAAATTCCATGCTTAAAGAAGAGTACATGGATCGGTTAATGGACTGGAGAGAAAAACTTAACAATGCCATGAAAAATGGTACGATTGAGGATGAATATGATAATTTGAAGACGGAAGGACAACAGATTGCTGATGAGATGAAAGCAAAGCGCGATGCCATGGCAGAGATGTATGGGTGGACTACTGATGAGGATTCGGAACGCGAAGCATCAAAAAAAGGATTTGCTTCTATGTCGCAAGATTCTGCAGATGAATTGAATGGTAGATTCACCATGGCTAATGTCTTGATTGCGGACATAAAAACAGAGTTACAGTTGCATACTCTCATTTTTCAAGGTATCACCTCTGGTATTGGAGATATTAAAACCATATCTACATCCATAAATGAAAACGTGAAAATTATCAAAGACAATATGAATGCCATTGTTGGACACCTTTCGAATATTGATACTAATACAGCTAGATTGGAAGGTATAGAGAAGGATATGAAGTCGATGAAAACAGGTATTGAAAAGATAAATGATAAAGGAATAAAGCTCGTAAGATGAAAGGAATTTGTTTTATAGATGGAGATAATACATATACCACTCTCGGTATATGTATTATAAAAGGAAGCTATGATAATCTTGTGGCATTTCCTCCTGCTAAAGAATCGGATGATAAAAATGATTGGCCGGAAGAAGATGGTATTGAAATAGACCTTTCTAGCTTGACGTTAAACACCTATGAATTGAGTATTGATTTTGCCTGTAAAGACGATCTGGGATTTAGTGGATTAATTGCTATTTTATCAGATATGGGATATCATGAATTTTATTTTCCTATTCTTGATAGAACTTATCGTTTACGTCTTTCCTCACAGAACAGCTATACAATCTATCCGGGATTTCAAGTCGTAAAGATAACTTTTGCTAACGACTTTCCACGAAATTCTGATTATGAATACCAGGAACCCGTGAATTCTATTCCTATGCCAAAGGGGTATGAAATTGATAATCGGGATTTGTCGGAATATAGTGTAGCCATTTTGAAAGGTAGTGATGCTGAAATACTGAAAGCTCCGACGGTAAAGAAAAACCTATTGCAGAACTTCAAACGTCTGGACGGAGCAATCTATGATGGTGAAGTAGTGAAGTTCCAAACTAAGGAAGTCTCTCTCAAATGCCTAATGAGGACAGAAACAATCGAAGCGTTTTGGCGTAACCATGATGCCTTACTCTATGATCTAACTAAACTGACAACGAAGACCGATAATGAAGGTTATGAATATTCCGATGCGGAGAGGGTATTATACTGTGATGGATGGAGTGAAAGTTACCCTTGCTACTATAAAGATTGCCAGACAAACAATTTTACGTTAAGAGGTGGTGTCTGGTGGGAATTTACTTTGAAGCTCGTGTTTACTTGCTTCCGGATTGAAGATACAGAGTTCCTGCTTTCATCCGAAGCGGGCGAGTTTATCATAACAGAGGACGGAGAGTTTTATATAGATTTAAATTGATTTGCCATGCCATTAAAGAAGAAAAGAATATCAGAATTAGATGAATCCCAGAACATGAAGGGCTTCTTCACTATCGGCTACCGAGTAATTAACGGTGTTAAGACAAGCCTTAAATTTGGTTTAGAGAAGATTCAGACTGCCTTGGATAATATGCTCAAGGCTACGAGTGATGCAAAAACAGCTACTACCGATATGCGGCAATTAGAAGCAACTGTTGAAAGCAATGAATCAGCCCGTGAAACAGCCGAATCCCGTCGTAATGCTTCCGAACAATCCAGGCAGACAGCCGAAACGAATCGTTCCCGTGAAGAGCAAGCCCGGGAAGCTGCTGAATCAGTGCGTATCACTAATGAGAATGCACGTAAGACCGCTGAAACAGGACGATCTACTGCGGAAACTGCACGGGATAATGCAGAAAAGAAACGTGCTACCGCTGAAGGTACACGAGAAGCTAACGAGCAGGTTAGAAAAGATTCCGAAACAGGAAGAGGAACAGCAGAAGCCGAGAGAGTAGCTTCCGAATCAGCACGTAAATCTGCCGAAACTTCCCGTGTGTCCGAAGAAGATAAAAGAAAGACTTCCGAAACAGAACGCGTTACGGCTGAAACCGGACGTTCCTCTGCCGAGAATATAAGAAAGCAAAATGAAGATGCGCGTAAGTCGGAAGAAGCGGCCCGCGTAACTGCTGAAGGTAAACGGGTAATTGCTGAATCCGGACGTGTTGATACAGAAAATAAACGTGTCTCGGATGAACAAACACGTAAAAGCAATGAAGATGCACGTAAGACCGCTGAAACAGGTCGTTCTTCTGCTGAATCGGAACGTGTGAAGGAAGAAGATAAACGGAAAACCGCTGAAACAGGTCGTTCTACCGCTGAATCTACCCGTGTTTCTGCCGAGGATAAGCGGAAAACAGATGAAGCGACAAGAGAAACAAATGAAACCTCGCGTGTGGCTGCCGAATCTAACCGTGTTACCGTCGAATCCGAACGTGTATCTGCCGAAGCAGCCCGCAAGTCAGCGGAGACAGGCCGGGTATCAGAAGAAAACAAGAGAAAGGCTGCTGAAACTTCCCGCGCTACGGCTGAAACTTCCCGTTCGTCAGAAGAAGACAAGAGAAAGCAGAATGAAGATGAGCGTAAAACTGCGGAAGGTACTCGCGGATCAAATGAGTCTAAGCGTATAAACGCTGAAACGGAGCGTGTCGAAGCAGAGTCTCAACGCAAGTCAGAGTATGCCGGTATTGTGCAGGAAATGACGCAAGCAACAGAAGAAGCCACCGGACAGATTGCTCTTGTCAAGCAATTAACAGATGATGCGAATGCAGCTAAAAATGCATCTGTTGAGCAGACGGCTCTTGCAAAGAAAGCTACAGATGCGGCTAATACTGCGGCTGGTAGTGTTAATGCAGCTAAAGATGCTGCAACTACTGCGGCTGCAGGGGCCAATGCTGCCAAAGCTGAATCAGAAGCTCAAACCGCCTTAGCGAAGAAAGCGACAGATGAAGCAAATGCGGCTAAAAATGCATCTGTAACACAGACAGGATTAGCAAAAAAAGCGACTGACGATGCGAACGCTGCTGCATTGGCGGCTAACAATGCGGTTTCAGGAGTTGACGCAAAAGTGAAAGCTGCAGTCGATGCGCTTGTTGCCGGTGCTCCGGATGCTCTCGATACACTTATTGAGTTAGCGAACGCACTTAACAATGATCCTAACTTTGCTACGACGATGGCAACAGAGCTGGGAAAGAAACTTAATATTTCTGATATTGTTAATAATCTGACAAGTGGAGGGACTAATAAAGTCCTTTCTGCCGAACAGGGAAAGGCATTGAAAGCAGCTCTGGATACACACAACCATGATAGCAGATATGAACTGATAATCACTAAACTTACAGCCTTTAATAAGAATTTTGGGACTAGTGCTGGGACCGTGTGCGAGGGTAACGACGCCCGGTTAAGCAATGCAAGAACTCCGTTAGCTCACACGCATAAGAAAGCGGATATTAGCGACTTCCCAACCTCGATGCCGGCAAGCGATGTACCTGCATGGGCGAAAGCAGCTTCTAAGCCAGCCTATACAGCAAGCGAAGTAGGTGCATCTCCATCTAATCACAATCATGCAGGTACATACGAACCTACATTCACTAAAAACTCTGCCTTTAATAAGAATTTTGGTAGTGCAGAAGGAACCGTATGCGAGGGAAATGATGCCCGGTTAAGTGACACACGTGTACCGAAAGCGCATACTCACAAGAAGTCTGAAATAAGTGATTTTCCAACTTCGATGCCAGCAAGCGATGTACCTGCATGGGCGAAGGCTGCAAGTAAACCATCCTATACAGCTTCCGAAGTTGGTGCGTCTCCGTCGAATCATACTCATACTGGGGTCTATCAGCCAGCAGGAAGTTATGCAGCGAGTTCGCATAAACACGGAGCAACGGATATAACTCCTGATGGTACTCACCGCTTTGTTACTGACACGGAAAAAGAGACCTGGAACAGTAAAGCTGCGGGAAACCATAATCACGATTCAGTATATCAACCTAAAGGTAGCTATGCACCGTCTTCTCATAAACATGCAGCAACTGACATTACGGACGATTCTACACATCGTTTTGTCACAGATTCGGAAAAGTCAACTTGGAATAGTAAAGCGGCAGGAAACCATAACCATTCAGGAGTATATCAACCGGTTGGTAATTATGCACCTGCTTCGCATAAGCATGCAGCGTCAGAAATAAATGAAGATACCACACACAGGTTTATGACGGACGAGGAACGGGAAAAACTGGACGGAATAGCGGCAGGAGC
>NZ_QSUR01000069.1:0-14728 GCF_003439055.1 Bacteroides sp. OM05-10AA | reverse complement strand
TTTATTCACAATAGAAGAAGTACCACCAAATTTGACGAAGAACCAGAAAAATAATATTCATTTCTCATGTTCTCATAGTTGCTCTGTAATAATCTTATAGCCAGTTAGTTGCTGAATGAGAAATGTTTTGAGAAAGCCTATTTCTCATAGTTTCCTTAGTGAAATAGGCCTCAAAACTGTTATTTCTCATCTATTTTCGAGGTATTTCTCATACTGTTATTCACTTTGTTCGGCTATTTTTTTCTTTATATATACCCTGTGTGCTCCTCTTCCAGTGATTTCTATTCCAGAATCCGGTTGATGTCCCCATTGCTTGAGTTCGTTGGTTGCTGCTGTTTGCAACAATCCTGTTAATTTGCGATATTCCCAAACGGTCAGGAAAGGATGTTCATCCAGATACTTTAGAGCTAATGCCAGTCGTTGTTCCGATGTGAATTTTTTAGAGGATCGCTGCTTTTTCCAGGGTGCTCTTTCCAGTTGGCATCTTTCGCTGATATTTCTCACCATTTCTCGGTCTACCCGGAAATTTACACCTCCTATAAAGATACTTTGTGCGTTGCGATGAGTTCCACCTTCTTCCGGATCTTCCCGCTCCTTGTCTCTACCTAAAGTAAGAGAGGGAGTAAACGTTCCTATTCCGTCTATCTTTACTGAGCGTCCTTCTGCCATCAGATGCGCCATTTCAATGGCGGTCTGAAGTAGTACGCCTTCTATGTCTCCTGCACTGAATCCACTGACGTCGCCAACTCGTTGCGCCAACTCTTTTATGCTTGCATTATCTATCCGCGCAAATTTAGGATAAGTAATTCTTTTGCCTGTTTTCTGAAGATCGGGCATCTCCTCCATGATATATCTTGCCATATCATCTATTGTTTAAAGTATTAATAGATAAGTTCTTTTGTATTAGAGGCAAACTTCCTTTCTTCTAATAGTAAAGTTCCTTTTGATTAATTATAAACTATAAATGCAACTTTTGTTTTTATAATTGAAGCTTGCGTTTATAAAAACAAAGCTTTCATTTTTATAATCAAAGCTTGCATTTATAGTTTACTCTTATACAAAGGTAAGTTTTCTATTTGACAAAAAGAAGTTTATCCTTAATAAAGAAGGAGTTTTCTATTAATAGTTTGGGAGGGAATGAAGATGATTAAAGAGAAAGGATATAACGGGATTTTATGCTTAATATATTATTTCCTAAAAAGTGGATGCAATGCTTCTGTTAGTTTTTAGAAAAGTGTATATTTGTAATATTATGAGTCATACTAATATCATGCAAGCTGAGGAAAATGATTTGGTAAACATTTTATCTTTGCAAAAGAAATCTTTTATGGTGGTGGTCGAACGAATGAATAAATTCGATCTTCCCCCTTTGTTGCAAAATCAGGATGAGATTTGTGATGAGTATCAGACAGGCATTATTCTCAAATACGTATCAGATGATGGACAGATTGTAGGTTCTGTCAGGGGACGTATGGATGAAAATAGAGTATGTCATATTGGTAAATTGATAGTGCATCCCGATTTTCAGAATAAAGGTATAGGTAGAGAACTTATGACTGAAATAGAACGATTATTTCCCCACTGTCATAAGTTTTCTCTTTTTACGGGCGAAGAGACACCCAATACTTTGCATCTATATAGCAAAGTCGGTTATAATATTGTATGTAGAAAAGAAATGGAGGGTATCAGCATGATTATTATGGAAAAAGAAAAACTTACTTATAGAGATTTTACGTTTGACGATTTAGAAACTGTTTGTAAATTACCTCGAAACAAGCAGGAGCTGTTTTTTATGTTTCCTAAAGCTGATTTTCCTTTAACAATCGATCAATTAAAGAATACAATAAAAGATAGATTTGATTCGACTGTTGTTTTATTTAATAATGAAGTAGTAGGGTTTGCAAACTTCTATGAGGTAAGAGAATTTCAATATTGTGCTATTGGAAATGTAATAGTAAGTCCTTGTTTTCGTAATCGTGGCGTTGGCACATTTCTGATAAATGCTATGGAAGATATTGGGAAAAAGAAATATAATGTATCGGAGCTTCATTTGTCTTGTTTTGATGTTAATACGAGTGGGCTTCTGTTATATACTAAATTAGGATATAAACCCTATGAAATAGAGAAGTACATTAATAAGGAAAACGAAGTCTCGGCTTTAATAGAATTGAAAAAAGTGCTGTGATTCGAAATAAATCACTTATTTGATTCTGTTATCTCCTGAAAGTATGATAACTTAAAAAAATGCGAGAAGTATCTATGACTGACTATAACTTACAACGATTTTTAGATGCCCAACGAGGTGATTATGAACAAGCCCTTGTAGAAGTTAGAAACGGGCGGAAATATTCCCATT
This sequence comes from Bacteroides sp. OM05-10AA, assembly GCF_003439055.1. Lineage (NCBI taxonomy): Bacteria > Pseudomonadati > Bacteroidota > Bacteroidia > Bacteroidales > Bacteroidaceae > Bacteroides > Bacteroides sp. OM05-10AA. Next base: position 12,372 of record NZ_QSUR01000069.1, on the reverse strand, counting down.
GGATTTGGTATATATTTCCTCAACTGAAAGGATTGGGCATGAGTTATAATTCACAGTATTATGGCCTTAGCGGCAAAGAAGAGGCTGAAGCATATCTTGCCCATCCAATTTTGGGAGAAAGACTTCGTGAAATAACGTCTGTTTTTCTTCATTTGAAAAATAAAACGGCGCAGGAAGTTTTCGGTTCGTTAGATGCGATGAAAGTATTGTCATGCATGACGCTTTTTAATGAAGTTGCTTCGGATGATTTGTTTCAGCAAGTGATCGACCATTATTTTCAGGGTAAAGTGGATGAGACAACAAAAAGAAAATTGGAATAATAACTAATACTATTTTATATGGGCTGTTTAATGAATCTATTGTGGCTGCTGCTTGGTGGTATCTTTACTGCTGTCGAATACCTCATTTCGAGTTTATTGATGATGCTGACCATTATCGGCATTCCTTTTGGAATGCAAACATTGAAGTTGGCCGGACTTGCTTTATGGCCTTTCGGTAAAGAAGTCAGAAGTGGGAACCGTTCCGGTGGCTGCCTCTATATATTGATGAATATCCTGTGGATATTTCTGGGTGGCATTTGGATCTGTCTGTCACATTTGGTTTTCGGGGCTATATTGTGCATTACCATTATCGGAATCCCTTTTGGATTACAACACTTCAAGTTGGCATCTTTGGCATTATCGCCTTTTGGGAAAGACATTGTAACAGTGTGAGAGTAGTTGGGAGAGAGTATGCTTATAATTAAAAGTTATAATGCATAATTAGAAACTATTGGTGGGTCTTGATTGTTTACCGTACCTTTGCACCCGGAAAACAATTAAAGACAAAAAGATATGATTTCAACAGCTACAAAAACTTTGCAGGCAAATAATAAGATGATTTATGTTGCGCTGCTTTCCACTCTGACTTTCTTCCTGTTTTTAGACTATATTCCGGGATTGGAAGCATGGTCAGCTTGGGTAACTCCTCCGGTTGCTTTGTTCCTCGGACTTATTTTTGCATTAACTTGCGGACAAGCACATCCAAAGTTTAATAAGAAAACATCGAAATATCTGTTACAATATTCAGTAGTAGGACTGGGATTCGGTATGAACCTTCATTCTGCTTTAGCTTCCGGTAAGGAAGGTATGGAATTTACGGTCATTTCAGTAATCGGAACATTGGTGATTGGCTGGTTCATCGGACGTAAATTGTTTAAAATAGACCGGAATACAGCTTATCTTATCAGTTCGGGAACCGCTATCTGTGGTGGTAGTGCTATCGCAGCAGTGGGACCGGTGTTGAAAGCGAAGGACAGTGAAATGTCTGTGGCATTAGGTACAATCTTTATCTTGAATGCTATTGCACTTTTCATTTTCCCTGCCATTGGTCATGCATTGAATATGGATCAACAACAGTTCGGAACATGGGCAGCTATTGCCATTCATGATACCAGTTCTGTAGTAGGTGCGGGAGCTGCCTATGGTGAAGAAGCATTGAAGGTGGCTACTACTATCAAATTAACTCGTGCTCTTTGGATTATCCCGATGGCTTTTGCTACTTCATTTATATTCAAGAGCAAAGGGCAAAAGATCAGTATTCCATGGTTCATCCTCTTCTTCGTATTGGCATTGGTGGTAAATACTTATTTACTGGATGGAGTGCCACAATTAGGAGCAGCTATCAACGGTGTTGCCCGTAAGACTTTGACGATAACTATGTTCTTTATCGGTGCTTCTCTTTCTATTGATGTTCTGAAAGCCGTTGGAATTAAACCTCTGATTCAAGGAATATTGCTTTGGATAATTATCAGCTTGAGTACATTAGCATATATTTATTTTGTATAAGAGATAAAAGAGAGAATGATATAAAAGAGAAAAAGGTGGGAGAATGATCGTATACGACTTTCTCCCACCTTTATTTATTTAGCTTTCAGCCTACGGATAAGCAGATCTAAAGCTATTTATTTCTTCTTCAATTCTTCAAAAATCAGTCCTTCCAGTTCTTCTGCCAGTTCAGGATTATCCATAATGCATTGTTTAGCAGCATCACGTCCTTGTCCTAACTTAGTGTCGTTGTAGCTATACCATGAACCACTCTTCTTGATGATTCCCAGTTCAGCCCCCAAGTCGATAATTTCTCCGGAGTGGGAGATACCTTCACCGAACATGATGTCAAATTCAGCTCTGCGGAAAGGAGGCGCTACTTTGTTTTTCACTACTTTCACTTTGGTCAGTTTACCAAGGATCTCTTCACCATCTTTGATAGGTTGGCTACCACGGATATCCAAACGTACGGAAGCATAGAACTTCAAAGCGTTACCACCAGTCGTTGTTTCCGGGTTACCGAACATAACACCGATCTTCTCACGCAACTGGTTAATGAAAATACAAGTCGTACGTGTCTTGCTCACTGCAGCTGTCAACTTACGGAGAGCCTGAGACATCAAACGTGCCTGAAGACCTACCTTATTGTCACCCATGTCACCTTCGATTTCCGCTTTAGGAGTCAGTGCGGCTACAGAGTCGATAACGATGATGTCGATAGCAGAAGAACGGATCAGTTGTTCTGCAATTTCCAAAGCCTGTTCTCCGTTATCCGGTTGAGAGATATAAAGATCATCAATGTTTACTCCCAGCTTAGATGCATAGAAACGGTCGAAAGCATGCTCGGCATCAATAAAAGCAGCGATACCGCCAGCTTTTTGCGCTTCAGCAATGGCATGAATAGCCAATGTTGTTTTACCGGATGATTCCGGGCCATAGATTTCGATGATTCTACCTCTAGGGTAACCTCCAACACCAAGTGCCACGTTCAAGGCAATAGAGCCTGTCGGGATCACTTCTACTTGTTCAACACTATCATCTCCCATTTTCATGATAGAACCTTTACCGAAGCTCTTTTCTATCTTTTCCATGGCAGCCTGTAAGGCTTTTAGTTTTTCGCTTGATGCCATTTTATTATCTGTTTCAAAATTAAGTTCATCTTTCTTTGCCATACCTTATTCTTATATAATTAATGGAGTTATTGATTTAAAATCTGTGAGGCATGTTCCTTGGTCTTCACTTCTTTAGGAGTGATAATCCGTTCTACGATTCCCTCTTCATTAATCAGGAAAGTAGTGCGGAAAGTACCCATGTAAGCACGTCCGTACAGTTTCTTTTCTCCCCATACTCCAAACTCTTCCACTAACTTTTTGTCAGTGTCGGCAATCAGGGTAAAAGGAAGATTGTTCTTTTCGATAAATTTCTGGTGCGACTTTTCATTGTCTACGCTGACACCGATTACTTCATAGCCGGCTTTACGTAGTTCGGAATAGTTGTCGCGCAGATTACACGCTTGTGCGGTGCAACCCGATGTACTGTCCTTCGGGTAGAAGTACAACACAATCTTTTTTCCTTTATAAGCACTTAAACGGATTTCTTCGCCTTTTTCATTGATGCCTAAGACTTCCGGTGCTTTATCTCCTACGTTTATCATAACTATCTTTTTAATGAACAGGTCTACTCTTATAATTCCAGATTTTTGTCGAACTCTTCATGCCAGGGAAGACCTTGCTTGTTGAGTTGTTCCATAAACGGATCCGGATTGAACTCTTCTACGTTGTTTACACCCGGACGTTTCCATTCACCTTTGAAGAACATCATCGCTCCGATCATTGCCGGAACTCCGGTGGTGTAGCTCACTCCTTGCATACCAGTTTCCCGGTAAGCTTCCTGATGGCTGCAGTTGTTGTATACATAATAAGTACGTTCCTTGCCATCTTTCAAACCGCGGATACGACAACCGATAGAGGTTTCTCCTTCGTAGTTTTCTCCTAAATCCTGCGGGTTAGGCAATACAGCTTTCAAGAATTGCAGCGGCACAATCTTCACTCCGTTGTAATCAACTTCGTCGATTCGTGCCATACCGATGTTTTGGATAACGCGTAAGTGAGTTAAATACTCTTGTCCGAAAGTCATCCAGAAACGTGCACGTTTGATCGTCGGGTAATGTTTCACCAATGACTCCAGTTCTTCGTGATAAAGGAGATAAGAATCACGGGGACCGATGTTCGGATATGTCAGGTCTTTATGAATTTCCAGCGGACCGGTAGTTACCCATTTGCCATTTTCATAATAGCGTCCGTTCTGTGTAATTTCGCGAATGTTGATTTCCGGATTGAAGTTCGTAGCAAATGCTTTATGATGGTTACCCGCATTACAGTCTACAATGTCCAGATATTGAATCTCATCAAAATAATGTTTAGCTGCATAAGCGGTATAGATGCCACTTACTCCCGGGTCGAATCCGCAACCGAGAATAGCTGTCAGACCTGCTTCTTTGAAGCGATCGTGGTAAGCCCACTGCCAACTGTATTCAAAGTGAGCTTCATCCTTCGGCTCGTAGTTAGCGGTGTCCAGATAGTTCACTCCAGCTTTCAGACAAGCTTCCATAATAGTCAGATCCTGATAAGGGAGAGCCACATTAATCACCATTTCCGGTTTGAAATCGTTGAATAAGGCTACCAGCTCATCTACATTGTCTGCATCAACTTTAGCTGTTTTTATATTGGGGTTACCTATTGCCTCGACGATTTTATCGCATTTTTCTTTCGTACGGCTGGCAATCATGATATCTGTAAATACATCGGCATTTTGTGCCACTTTGTGCGCAACGACAGTGCCAACACCGCCCGCACCAATAATAAGAACTCTACCCATTTCGTTAATTGCGAATTAAAATATTAAGAATATTGGAATTGTTAGCTTTGCAAATATACGTGATTATTTTCAGATAATCATTCGCAGCTACCCCTTTTTATTTGTAACGCTGCAAGGTTCCATTTTCAAATTCCAGTGTTTTGCCATTGTAGAACCAAGTTTCGAAACGATTGTCTTTTTTCAGCTCGATTTCTATCGGATCACCAATGGATAAACGACATTCCACTGTACTCATGCCCGTCTCCAGATCTCCCCGGGAGATAATCTGCCAACGATTTTCTGTAATACCCGGATATTTTTTATGTATATCTTCGAATCCGAAAAAGTCTTCGATATAATTTTCATTTCTGACGATAACATCATATTTCAGATCGGTTTCCAATTCATAGATTGCTCCGTCCTTGTCTTCTAATGAGAGAATAGCCAGACTGCCGGGAGGAGATAATCTAATATCTTTGATTTGCAGAACTGTATATCGGGGCAGGTGAACGCGTGATTCGGTCTGCTTGTCTTCAAAAGATATGATTCTTTTGGCTGGCAGCACCTTTTTAGGATAAACTGTCATTCCCATATATTTATTTTTCAGACTTTCGATAGTGCCCAGACTCTTATTGGTGAAACTGAATGCATTTGAGAAATATTTCATTCTCTTTTCTCCTTGAAAATCATTCAGGTCCATGCCGGAGTTTGTTCGTGAGAGGGCAACTTCCAGATAATAAGAATGTCCCTGTGTATCTTTGAATACGATTTTTGCCGGATATGCCTGACTGCCGACCCCAATAGCGGTAATCGTTGCTTCCGTATTGACGGGAATGGCTATATCCCGGTAGCCGGAATAATTGTTGGCATCGTCTATCCGGACGCTTTCTGCTTGTATATAGACAGTTTTTCCTACCAACAGTTCTTTTGCAGTATCCACATCTTTCAGATAAACCAATCCGTTGATGCCGGCACGGGGAGCTTTTTCGGAGATCTCCTCCAGCCGCATATTCTTTATCTCATAATAATATTTTCCTCCCTCACATTCGAAGATGAAGCGAGTGGAGTAGTTAGTCCCGTTGGGGATATTCTGAGCTTTCTCTTCAGTTCCCGTGAAAGTGAGTATTTTATGTTTCAGCAGGCTGTTGTCTACCCCTTTCTCGGTCTCGTAACTGGAAAGGGTGGGAAGGAACATGCTCCGTGGAGATGGAACGAACATAAATTTCATTCCGGGTGTCCATTTGCCCAGCGGTAGCAACGGAAAGTTACTTTTGATAAACTGTTCTTCTTGGCCTACAGGGATTTCCTGTGCAGAAGGAGTAGTGACGATGTAATCACTTTGGGCTGTGATAGGAGACGTACCACAGCAGAATAGAATCAAAGACAGGACAATTATTCTCATATTTGTTTACTTTAAGTGAACTATGTAAATTGTTCGTTTGTTGTACATTTACTGGCAAATGTATATATTTTATGTTGCATTGGATGTTATTTCCCAATCTTTTTGATATCTTTGCCCTCGATTTTAACTTAAACGTTATAACAATATGAAGAAAGTATTTGTTTCAATTTGCATTGCTGGTGCAGCACTTGCAATGTCTTCGTGCCGTTCGGTTGAGAAGGCAATTCCCCTGTCATCTATCAATGGTGAATGGAATATCATAGAAGTCAATGGCTCGAAAATCACTCCGGGTGAAAGTAAATCCCTTCCTTTTATCGCTTTTGATACAGCAACCGGTCGTGTGTCCGGCAATAGCGGCTGTAATCGGATGATGGGTAGCTTCGATGTAAATGCGAAGCCGGGAAGTCTTGAACTTACAGGAATGGCTAGTACCCGGATGATGTGTCCGGATATGACTACTGAAAATAATGTATTGAATGCTTTTGCGCAAGTAAAAGGATATAAGAAGGCAGGTAAGGACAAAGTGTATCTTTGCAATTCGTCCAACCGTCCGGTTGTCGTTCTACAAAAGAAGGAGGCTGATGTGAAACTTTCAGTTTTGAATGGAGAATGGAAAATAAAAGAAGTGAATGGTGAAGCAATTCCTTCCGGAATGGAAAAACAACCTTTCATTGCTTTTGATGTGAAGAAAAAGACAATTCATGGCAATGCCGGATGTAATCTGATTAATGGCGGTTTTGAAACCAGTACCAGTAATGCCAAATCAATTTCTTTCCCGGGAGTAGCAAGTACAATGATGGCTTGTCCGGACATGGAAACAGAAGGTAAGGTGCTGAAAGCTATCAATGAGGTGAAGTCATTCGATGTGTTGTCTGGTGGCGACATTGGTTTGTATGATGCAAATGGCGCATTGGTCATCGTGCTGGAAAAGTAATAAATAGATCAATCTATATAATAGGATATGCCTGTGTCGCACATGACGACACAGGCATATTTTTTTCCTTTCATCGAACCAGAGCCGTCTGCATTTGTTTAAAGAAACAGTTGCTGACTGGCTTTGAATATGACTATATCAGCAGTGTTTATTTATTAAAACTGTCTTTTTGGCAGATATTATGTCATGCATTCGTATAATTTCTTTTTGGCACACGGTTTGCTTTTTAGTAAGCGTCCGTTCGCGACGAGGCTCCTTGATAAGAGTCGGAGAAACAACCGGACAAAAAGAAATCAATGAATAAATAATAAATAAAAAAATAACGATCATGGGAAAAATTATTGGTATTGACTTAGGAACTACAAACTCTTGTGTTGCCGTATTCGAAGGTAACGAACCTGTAGTAATTGCAAACAGTGAAGGTAAACGTACGACTCCTTCTGTTGTCGCTTTCGTAGATGGCGGTGAACGTAAGGTGGGTGATCCTGCAAAACGTCAGGCTATTACGAACCCTACACGTACAATCTTCTCAATCAAACGTTTCATGGGTGAAACTTGGGATCAGGTACAGAAAGAGGTAGGTCGTGTTCCTTATAAAGTAGTGAAAGGTGACAATAACACTCCGCGTGTTGACATTGACGGACGTTTGTACACTCCGCAGGAAATCTCTGCTATGATTCTTCAGAAAATGAAGAAGACTGCTGAAGACTATCTCGGACAGGAAGTGACAGAAGCAGTTATCACCGTTCCTGCATATTTCTCCGACTCTCAACGTCAGGCTACTAAAGAAGCCGGACAGATTGCCGGTCTGGAAGTAAAACGTATTGTAAACGAACCGACAGCCGCAGCTCTTGCTTACGGTCTGGATAAGGCTCACAAAGATATGAAGATTGCTGTATTCGACCTTGGTGGCGGTACATTCGATATCTCTATCCTCGAATTTGGTGGTGGTGTGTTTGAAGTACTTTCTACAAATGGTGATACTCACCTGGGTGGTGATGACTTCGACCAGGTAATCATTAACTGGTTGGTACAGGAATTCAAGAACGACGAAGGTGCTGACTTGACTCAGGATCCGATGGCTTTGCAACGTCTGAAAGAAGCTGCTGAAAAAGCTAAGATTGAGCTTTCTTCTTCTACAAGTACAGAAATCAACTTGCCGTATATCATGCCGGTAGGTGGTGTGCCTAAGCACTTGGTGAAGACTTTGACTCGTGCAAAATTCGAATCTTTGGCTCACGAATTGATTCAGGCTTGTCTTGAACCATGTAAGAAAGCAATGAGCGATGCAGGTTTGAGTAATGCTGATATTGATGAAGTAATCCTAGTTGGTGGTTCTTCTCGTATTCCGGCTGTTCAGAAGTTGGTAGAAGATTTCTTCGGCAAGACTCCTTCTAAAGGTGTGAACCCGGATGAAGTGGTAGCTATTGGTGCTGCTGTACAGGGTGCTGTTTTGACAGATGAAATCAAAGGTGTAGTATTATTGGATGTTACTCCGTTGTCAATGGGTATCGAAACACTGGGTGGTGTAATGACTAAGTTGATCGACGCTAACACTACCATCCCGGCTCGTAAGAGTGAAACATTCTCTACTGCTGCCGATAACCAGACGGAAGTTACTATCCACGTATTACAGGGAGAACGTCCGATGGCTGCACAGAACAAATCAATCGGTCAATTCAACTTGACAGGTATTGCTCCGGCTCGTCGTGGTGTTCCTCAAATTGAGGTTACATTTGATATCGATGCCAACGGTATCTTGAAAGTATCTGCAAAAGATAAGGCTACCGGTAAAGAACAGGCTATCCGTATTGAAGCATCCAGCGGTTTGAGCAAGGAAGAAATCGAAAAGATGAAGGCTGAAGCTGAAGCTAATGCTGAAGCAGATAAGAAAGAACGTGAAAAGATCGACAAGCTGAACCAGGCTGACAGCGTAATCTTCTCTACTGAAAATCAGTTGAAGGAATTAGGTGATAAGTTGCCTGCTGACAAGAAAGCTCCGATTGAAGCTGCTTTGCAGAAGTTGAAAGATGCTCACAAGGCACAGGATTTGGCTGCTATTGATACTGCTATGGCAGAAATCAATACTGCTTTCCAGGCTGCAAGTGCTGAAATGTATGCACAGAGCGGTGCACAAGGTGGAGCACAGGCTGGTCCTGATATGAACGGTGGTGCCGGCCAGCAAGATAACAGCAAGCACGGAGATAACGTTCAGGATGCTGACTTCGAAGAGGTGAAATAAGATAGATAGTTATTCGAAATAATAGATAGTAAAAAGGAGCGTAACTCAATAAGTTATGCTCCTTTTTGTTTTGTTAAATATTGAATTGTCTTTCGTTATTTGGAACATACTATCATGTATGCAAGAAATATATGCAAAGGTACGTTGACGAATTTGTTTTCAGATTTAATACCCGAAATTTTAACGATTCTCAAAGATTTAATTTACTTTTGCGTAATGCAGCTTAATTATGGAAAAGAAAAAGAAACAAGAAAATAGACCTAAGTAAGATTAAAACAGTGAGGTTAGAGATTAACTTTTCTGTTCCTAAAGAACAGGTTTGATGAACTACATCGAACGATGGCGCACATTGAGGAAGAGAAAATACCGGATCAAGTCGAAGAAAAGAAAGAGGAAAATAAGACGAAAAAGAAGAAGGACTAACAGTTTGTAATTTATGAAGTTATTCTTATATTTGCAGCGTATCATTATGTAGGTGGTACGCTTTTTACATATTATAGCCTAATCGCCATCGAACTACCACATTGAAAGCAGTAAGGCTATCTTAACTCACTTATGGGTGTATTGCGTTTATACGCCAATATACGGGCGTAGACTTTGCCTATAAGTGAGTAGGGTGTGGTAGCCCTCGATGGCGTTAGGCATTAGCTCTACGCCTTTTTCATATATGCGTGAGGTGATGCTAACTAAATGGAAACATTATTATTTAGTATTAACCAATAAACACAAGTGTATGGAAAAGCAATGTAAAAAGTGCGGCAAAAAGTTAGACAATGATTTTTCTGATTATTGCCTCGATTGTTTAAAGTTTAGTTATTCTGCATTAGTAAAAGAAAAGCAAGTAAAAAAGGGGAATTTAGTATTGGAATCGTGCAATAAGGAAGAGGTTACCTTAATTGTACTTGCTAATATAATACTTGCGGTAGGCATAATTGCTTCAATTATCTTCACGTTTATTATGGCGTATGATAAATATGGAGATATTCGTACTGATGGACTAATAATTACGATTGCTACTTTACTATCAAGTATTGCAACTTGGGCTATTCTTTTATGTATTGCAAAAACATCTAAAAACATTAGAGAGATTAGAAATAAATTGCTATCTTAGCAACCGAATTAAAGAAATAGACTCTTCCCAGTTATAGCTAACTAGGAAGAGTTTTTTTATAACTAAAAGTTAGAACGATAGGGCTAGTGTAGAGTCGTATATAACTGCCTTTATCAGTTTTAGATTATATTAGATCATACATAACGTAAAAATATACAATGATGTCGAATTTTATTTGTCAAATATTTAATGAATCCGGTGATAGACTGAGGATTAATCTTTCACAGTCACATCCTGCATGGATGGATATGCTTAATTTACTCTGTGGTGCAAAACCACTTGAATGGATTGATGACAGTTCTCATAACAAACTTTTCATTTGTTCCTCAGAACTGAAAGTTAGAATTCATGAAATCTGTAGTAAGTATAAATCTCAAGAATCAAATTTGTCAGTTATAGAGGATTATTTCAATAATCAAGTAGATAATTCGCGGCTAGCGTTTCTTAGAGAAGGGGCCTTATTAAGTGTTGATAATAATTTGGTAAAGAAAGCCGTGTTTATGGTCAGAAAGGCTAATTTCTTCGTTACTTATAATGTAATATCGTTTGGTGACAAGGAGGAATATACAGGACCGAATGACCTTAATGCTTGTGTCTGTCGTTTCTGTGGAAAGAAATATCCTGAAGTGCGTTTTAAGAAGAAAAATGCGCATGCAATTCCTGATGCTCTTGGTAATAAACTCGTTTTCTGCAATGATGAATGTCAGAGTTGTAATGCAGCTTTAAGTCCTATAGACAAGGAACTGGCAGAATATCTGAAATTCCGCAGGTCTGAGAATAAGATTGTCAACAAGAAGAATAAGATTATCAAAGTATGGGGACATAATTTCTTCTATGATGGTTCTATTGGAGAACTTAAAATATCACGTTTGGCTATTCTTGAAGAGACGGAAAGTAAGTATTATGTCAAACTTGAAGGGGCCGAACCAATAACACATTTAGGAATCTATAAGGCTCTTGCTAAGATTGCCATAGATTTGATGCCGCGTAATCTTGTAGATGAGTTCCGTACTACAATTGATTGGATTAAGGGAGGATTCGTTCCCAAAGTTCTTCCGAATGTTTTTTATGCCTATCGTGATTCATACATATGCCAGCCTCTGGCAAAGGTTTTTGTGCGACAAGGGATGGTATTGAGTCACGGATTACCAAAATGTATTGTTGCCTTGACTTTGGTAGACTTGACATTCTTTTTTATTGTGCCGCTTGGGAAGAGTGACCCAGTTTATGGGGGAGATTATCTAAAACGTTATATGGATTATCTTATCCAAAGTCTTCAACTAACTGAAACAAGATTGAATATAGAACATATTGATATGGCGGACAGAATTGGTAAATTTGCTCATGTGAAGGATTGGATTGATAAAGGTGAGTGTGAGATTGTAGACCAGAGTGAGTTTGATAACACGCAGGAGAAGAGTCCGAATAAAGTAGATTTCCCATCCTTTGAGCCATCACTGGTGAATATCTTCAATACTCAAATCACGATTGGATATCTGGCGCCGAATGCAAAGTTGTCAGGTGGATTACGGATTGAAGATTCCACTGTAAATATTATCAGTCAGAGTATATGTCCCGATATTGTGCGGTCAGTTTTTCGCTGTTTTTGGGAAATCGAGATTCAAACGATTTATAACCGGGAAACAGTGTTAAAAGCTCAATGTGAAGTTTATGCCGGTCATAAGTGCATATCCAAGGTTTGTTCGGTGCAGGTTGGAGAAATTTCTTCGTTTTTTATTGCATATATGCTTGATGCGGCATGCAAACGTATTGGAGAGATTGTTTCCGATAAATTTCATAAGTATGATTTCTCACAACTTGCTGAATATCTGATGGAGTCTGATGGGCATATTCTACATCCGAAGGAAGGTGCGGAACAATCTGTGATGAAGGCATTACGTTGAAAAAAGAGAGTGATATTTAGTAGAAGAGGGTGCACTTCACACACATTCGGGCATCTTTTTTTTATTTTGAATGGTTCTTCGTCAAATTTGGTGGTACTTCTTCTATTGTGAATAAATA
>NZ_QSUR01000068.1:0-15270 GCF_003439055.1 Bacteroides sp. OM05-10AA | reverse complement strand
GGTACTGCGTAACAGTGGGAGAGTAGGTAGCCGCCGTTTTTAAGAAGAGTCCCCTTCAGTAGAAATATTGGAGGGGATTTTTAATTTCTTAAAACTCTGTATATTCAGAGGAAATGTTTTTTTAACATATTAAGTCGCTAACTCATCGAACAAAACATATTGTAGCTTGTTTTTATAAAAGAGTTAAACTTTAATGTTTAAATGATGTGAACGACGATGAACATATACAATTTATTGCTACATTTGTGGCCGAATCTATTGGAATCGATTAAACAACTAAAAATACAATGAAATTTTCGCCGAAATTCATACTCGCTTTTCTTCTGCTGATGCTATCATTTAGCGTAAGTGGGAATGCTGTGAATTTCTCTCCCCGTATTTTTAGTGACTCACCTTGTCAATTATCGGAATTATCTTCTGACAGCCATCAGCGCTCTTCTGTAGATGGGCAGTCTGTTAGCTATGATAGCGTCCGTTCTTTGTCTGTTTCTGATGTAGAATTAGGACTTAAACTCGTAACAGAATCAAACTCGAATAATTATCGTCTGCGTAGAATCATTGAAATCAATGACTCTTTGAAAGACGTTATGCATAAGTTTCTCGTGTTAAGAGAAAACTCTTTAGTATTAGATCAAAGTAAATCATTTTATTCGGATAAGGATCCACATTACTCCATTACGTGTAGCGACTACTACGTGTTCGCTTTAAGACGCATCCTTATTTAGTCTTTTCCCTATTTTATTCGTTTTTTTTCGTACTCTGTATGAAACCGTGTGACTTTACCTTTTAAAAGTTGCAGGGTCTGTAGCGCAGTGTGTCTAATCGAAATATTTACTTCCTAAATAACTAAAATTAATTTCTTAACAAAAAAACTTATTATGGAAACTACTAAAAAAACTCAAGTTGTAGGTATAAAGAATGCCGGTATCGTAATCATCTGCTGTTTAGTAATAGCTGTATGTATCTTTCAATTCCTATTAGGTAACCCGTCCAACTTTATGAACAATGACCCTAACAATCACCCGTTGAACATGTTGGGTACTATTTACAAAGGTGGTATCATCGTACCTATTATCCAGACATTGTTGTTAACCGTACTTGCTTTGAGCATCGAGCGTTATTTTGCTCTTCGTTCTGCTTTCGGTAAAGGTTCATTGTCTAAGTTTGTAGCTAACATCAAAGACGCTTTAGCTGCAGGTGACATGAAGAAAGCACAGGAAATCTGTGACAAACAACGTGGTTCTGTTGCTAACGTAGTAACTTCTACTTTGCGTAAGTATGAAGAAATGGAAAAGAACACAGCTCTTCCTAAAGAACAGAAGCTGTTGGCTATCCAGAAAGAACTTGAAGAAGCTACTGCTTTGGAAATGCCTATGATGCAACAAAATCTTCCGATCATCGCTACTATCACTACTTTGGGTACATTGATGGGATTGCTCGGTACTGTAATCGGTATGATCCGTTCATTTGCTGCTTTGTCTGCTGGTGGTGGTGCTGACTCTATGGCTTTGTCACAAGGTATCTCTGAAGCTTTGATTAACACTGCTTTCGGTATCTTGACTGGTGCATTGGCTGTTATCTCTTACAACTATTACACTAACAAAATCGATAAATTGACTTACGGACTCGACGAAGTCGGATTCTCTATCGTGCAAACTTTTGCTGCTACTCACTAATTCTGCGAACCCTTATAAAATCTATTATTAATCATGGGTAGAGCGCAAATTAAAAAGAAAAGTACGTTCATAGATATGACAGCTATGAGTGACGTTACTGTATTGCTTCTGACTTTCTTTATGTTGACTTCAACATTTGTGAAGAAAGAACCAGTACAAGTTACCACTCCGGCTTCCGTATCGGAAATCAAGATTCCGGAGACGAATGTACTCCAGATTCTGGTTGATCCGGAAGGAAAAATATTTATGAGCCTCGACAAGCAGCAGGATATGCAGGCTGTATTGGAGAGCATGGGTGAAGAGTATGGCATTAAGTTTACTCCGGAACAGGAGAAGAGATTTATCTTGTCTTCTACTTTTGGAGTACCTATCAGAAGTATGCAGAAATATCTTGATCTCCCGGAAGATCAACGGGATAAGATCCTAAAGAATGAAGGTATTCCATGCGATAGTGTTGACAATCAGTTTAAATCGTGGGTACGTAATGCACGTACTGCTAACGCTGATCTACGTATTGCTATCAAGGCAGACGCTACGACTCCATACTCAGTGATAAAGAACGTTATGAACTCACTTCAGGATTTGCGGGAAAATCGGTACAATCTGATTACTTCTCTCAAAGCAGAATCTGAAAATTAAAAAGGAGGAAATACAATGAGTGCTGAAGTACAAGAGAGCGGCGGAAAAAGAGGAAAGAGCAAGCAAAAGAAAATATCTGTCCGGGTGGACTTTACACCGATGGTGGACATGAACATGTTGCTGATTACTTTCTTTATGCTTTGTACCACACTGAGCAAACCTCAGACGATGGAGATAAGCATGCCGAGTAATGACAAAGATATAACTGAACAACAAAAGAGTATGGTGAAGGCTTCACAAGCAATTACGTTATTGCTGGGAGCTGATAACAAACTCTATTATTACGAGGGAGAACCTAATTATAAGGATTATACCTCGTTGAAAGAAACTAGCTACGGCGCAGATGGACTGCGTGCCGTACTTCTTCAGAAGAATGCTGTTGCTGTCAATAAAGTAAGAGAATTGAAGCAGCAAAAACTTGATCTTAAGATCACGGATGATGAATTTAAGAAGCAGGTTTCTGAGATAAAGAGCGGAAAGGATACACCGACCGTAATTATCAAAGCTACTGATGATGCTTCTTATATGAATCTGATTGACGCGCTGGACGAAATGCAGATATGTAATATTGGTAAATATGTGATAACAGATATCGCTGAAGCTGATGAATTCTTGATTAAGAATTACGATGCGAAAGGTGGATTGTCACAAAACTTAGCCGATAATTGATGTAACACCTAAAAAAGAAAAGTAAAATGGCAAAATTAGATTTAGCTTCTTCGGAATGGTGTCAACTGATTTTTGAAGGCAAAAACCAAGCATACGGCGCATATAGACTGCGTGCCAATTCAACAAAACGACATAATGTCGCAATGTTGATTGTGGTAATCATAGCAGCAGTTGGATTCAGTATCCCTACACTGCTTAAGTTGGCAACTCCGGAGCAGAAAGAAGTGATGACAGAAGTAACTACTCTGTCTAAATTGGAAGAACCTGAAATCAAACAGGAAGAGATGAAACGCGTAGAACCGGTTGCACCTCCTCCCCCTGCATTGAAGAGTTCTATCAAGTTTACAGCTCCTGTCATCAAGAAAGATGAAGAGGTGCATGAGGATGATGAGATCAAGAGCCAGGAAGATTTGAATGCAACCAAAGTATCCATCTCTATTGCCGACGTAAAAGGTAATGACGAGGCTAACGGTAAAGATATCGCAGACCTTAAGCAGGTGGTAACACAGGCTGCACCGGAACCGGAAAAGGTTTTCGATATGGTAGAACAAATGCCGACTTTCCCTGGTGGACAGACTGAATTGATGGCTTACCTGGGTAAGAATATCAAATATCCGACTATTGCACAGGAGAATGGAACACAAGGTCGCGTTATTATACAGTTCGTTGTAGAACGTGATGGTTCTATTTCTGACGTACATGTGGCTCGTGGTGTAGACCCTTATCTGGATAAGGAAGCTGTTCGTGTGGTAAAAAGCATGCCGAAATGGCTCCCTGGTAAGCAGAATGGAAAAGCGGTACGTGTGAAGTTCACCGTTCCGGTAATGTTTAGATTACAATAAAAGATGATGAAGAGACAATTTAGGCTGATAGGACTCGTAGCGTTGGTAGTCTTGAGTGCTTGTAACTCAAAATCAAAAGGACCGACGGATACTTATTCTTCCGGTGTGGTATCTATCGCAGCGGATGAGAGTTTCGAACCTATCATACAAGAAGAGATAGAGGTGTTTGAAAGCCTGTACCCTTTGGCCGGGATTGTCCCTCGCTACACAACTGAAGTGGAAGCGATAAATTTACTTCTGAAAGACAGTGTCCGGTTGGCTATTGCAACCCGGACACTGACTAAGGAAGAAATGAATTCATTCCACAGCCGTAAGTTTTTCCCTCGCGAGATAAAATTGGCTACGGACGGTCTGGCATTGATTGTGAATCGTGCTAATCCGGATTCTTTGTTGAGTGTACGTGATTTCCGCCGCATCCTTACCGGTGAGGTGAAAAACTGGAAAGAGGTTAATCCGAATTCCCGTTTGAAAGGGATTCAGGTGGTGTTCGATAATAAGAACTCCAGTACCGTACGTTTTGCAATGGACTCAATCTGTGGTGGAAAAGAGTTGGCTGAAGGTAACGTCAGTGCCTTGAAAACCAACCAGCAGGTGATAGATTATGTAGCGAATAATCCCGACGCTATGGGAGTTGTTGGAGTAAACTGGTTGGGGAACCGCAGTGATACAACCAATCTTTCTTTTCGCGAAGAGATCAGAGTGATGTCAGTGAGTGCAGAGGATGTGGCAACTCCTGCTAACAGTTATAAACCTTATCAGGCTTACCTGTTTTATGGTAACTATCCGTTGGCACGATCTATTTATGCATTGCTGAATGATCCTCGCAGTGGGCTGCCTTGGGGATTTGCTTCTTTTATGACATCCGATAAAGGGCAGAGGATTATATTAAAATCCGGACTTGTTCCGGCTACTCAGCCGGTGCGTATTGTCCACGTGAAAGACGAATAATAACTAAAATTAGAGACTATAATGAAAAGAGTACAAATGTTTTTAGCTGGAGCGTTTATAGCAGTAGGGTCGCTCTATGCGCAATCATCTGACGCCGAATGGCAGGCTGGGGTTGCGAAATTGAAAGAAACTATTCAGACGAATCCGGCACAGGCTGCTGAAGAAGCTGAACATCTGATTAAAGGAAAAAATAAGAAAAATGTGGAATTGTTGGTGGCTATTGGAGACGCATATCTGAATGCTGACAAGATTCCCGAAGCGCAGGAGTATGCAGCTCTTGCCAGAAAGGCGAATGGTAAATCGGCTCTTGCTTCTGTATTGGAAGGAAATATTGCCGTAAAACAGAAAAATGCGGGTCTTGCTTCTCAAAAGTATGAGGAGGCAATTTATTTCGATCCGAAATGTACGGAAGCTTATCTGAAATATGCAGATATTTATAAATCAGCCAATGCAAGTCTTGCCATTGAGAAGCTGAACCAATTGAAGGACCTGGAACCGTCCAACACAGCTGTAGATAAAAAATTAGCCGAAATTTACTATTTAAAAAATGATTTTAATAAGGCAGTAGAAGCTTATGCGAATTTTGCAATGGGACCTACTGCTACGGAAGAAGATTTGGTGAAGTATGCTTTTGCTTTATTTTTGAACCATGATTTTGATAAATCACTCGAAGTAGCTAATATGGGATTGCAAAAGAATGCCCGTCATGCTGCGTTCAATCGTTTGGCAATGTATAATTATACTGACCTGAAACGTTTTGATGAAGCGTTGAAGGCTGCCGATGTCTTCTTCAAGGAATGTGATAAAGCCGATTATTCGTATTTGGATTATATGTATTATGGACATCTGTTGGAGAGTCTGAAAAAATATGATGATGCAGTAGTACAATATGAGAAAGCGGTAAAGATGGATCCGACGAAGACGGATTTATTTAAAAATATCTCTTCTGCTTACGAACAGAAGAATGATTATAAAAAAGCAATCAGTGCTTACCAGAAATATTATGCATCTCTTGATAAGGAAAAACAGACTCCGGACTTACAGTTCCAGTTTGGTAGACTTTATTACGGTGCTGGTACGCAACCTGATTCATTAGTAATCACTGTTGAAGAACGCAAGCAGGCGTTAATGTCCGCCGATTCTACTTTCCATGCAATTGCGGAAGCAGCGCCGGACAGCTATTTGGGTAACTTCTGGAGAGCACGTGCCAATTCTGCACTTGACCCTGAAACAACTCAAGGACTTGCGAAACCTTTCTATGAGGAAGTGGCCGCTTTATTGGAAAGCAAAAACGATCCTCATTACAATTCAGCTTTGGTTGAATGCTACAGTTATCTTGGATATTACTATTTGTTAGCTATCGAAAATCCGGCATTGAAAGCCGAAGCAAAGGCTAACAAAGATAAATCCATAGAATACTGGAGTAAAATTCTGGCTATAGACCCCGCTAATGCTACTGCTAAAAGGGCATTGGACGGCATCAAATAGTGAATAATTTTAGTTGTTTGTCGTGACAGGAGGAGTGGAGAGTGATCTTAGCTCCTCCTTTTTTTGCACTTTTTTCTCCTTTTCTATTGGAATATTCAAAAGATTATCTACTTTTGTGGTGTACTATTACACTAATACACCTAAAGATCATTATTCATTAAACAGAAATACTATGATTACAGTAGAAAATCTTTCATTTACTTATCGTAAATCGAAGCGTGCGGTACTACGTGATTTTTCGCTTTCGTTCGAATCCGGCAGGGTATATGGACTGTTGGGAAAGAATGGTGCGGGAAAATCTACTCTTCTCTATCTGATGTCCGGTTTGTTGACTCCTAAAAACGGTAAAGTGATGTTTCACGATACAGATGTGCGCCGTCGGTTGCCGGTTACTTTGCAGGATATGTTTTTAGTTCCCGAAGAATTTGAGTTGCCTTCGGTTTCTTTGGTCAGCTATATTGAGTTAAACAGTCCTTTTTATCCTCGTTTCAGTAAGGAAGAGATGATTAAATATCTCCATTATTTTGAGATGGATATAGATATTGATCTCGGAGCGCTTTCTATGGGGCAGAAAAAGAAAGTGTTCATGAGTTTTGCGCTTGCTACGAATACCTCTCTTTTGTTGATGGATGAACCGACCAACGGGCTGGATATTCCAGGCAAAAGTCAGTTCCGCAAGTTTATAGCATCGGGTATGTCGGATGATAAGACGATTGTGATTTCTACACATCAGGTTCGTGATATCGACAAAGTGCTCGATCATGTGTTGATAATGGATGACAGTCGTGTGCTGCTCGATGAATCGACAAGTAATATTTGCGACAAACTTTTCTTTGTGGAGAGTGATGATCGGGAATTGGCCAAAAGTGCGCTTTTTGCAATTCCTACTATTCAGGGTAACTACCTGATCCTTCCTAATGAAAAGCAGGACGAGTCGGAACTAAACCTGGAACTTCTTTTTAATGCTACACTGGCTACTCCTGAAGAGATAGCCCGATTGTTTCACACTCAAAAATAAAAGACGATGATAAAAGATACTTTTTTCAGTTTGCCTCGTTTTATAAATCTCTGCCGTAAGGAGATGGTAGAGAATTGGAGATCGAATGTGCTTCGTATGGTGTTGATGTATGGAGTGATGGTAGTGGTAATGGTTTGGAATGGATATTTTGAGTATAAGACTTATGATCCGGTGAGTTTTGTTAAACGTTATGCAGGCTTCGATCCTGCTTGGGAATTTATACTGATGGCTTTTCTGTGGTTTATGTTCGGATTTGGTTGTTTGAGTGGATCGCTGACGATGGAGAAGATGAAAAGCAAGACAAGTAGGCTGGCTGCATTCATGATACCGGTTACTCCTTTTGAGAGATTTTTTTCTCGTTGGCTGATATCGACCGTTGTTTTTTTTGTTGCTTTTCTCATCGCTTTTGAATTGGCCGATTACACACGGGTATTTGCTTATTCGCTTATATATCCGGAGATAAAAGAGGTGATACTTCCTGTCTGTCTGGGGGATCTGGTCGGTAGCGGAAAGAGGTGGTTCTTATTCAGTGAGGCGTATGAACTGGCACTTGTCTTGTCTATTTATTGCTTTATACAGTCATTGTTCGTGTTAGGCAGTTCTGTTTGGCCGAAGAACTCATTTCTTAAGACTTTTGCTGCTGTTGCTATCATTGTTTTAATTTATGTATTGATAGGGATATTTGTCGGTAATATGTTATTTCATGGGGGGAATAAAGATTATGGTCATATATTCTCCTCTATAACGGAGAAGCAAGCCTTTATTCTGGCAACTACGGGTTTTATGTTTTTTGCATCGGTTAATTGGGTGCTCGCCTATTTTCGTCTCAAGGAGTCCGAGATCATTCAACGTATGTAATACTTCAGACTATGAATTTTAAAGAAAGTAAAGCTATTTATTTACAAATTGCAGATCGAATCTGTGATGAGATACTTCTGGGACAGTTTGCAGAAGAGGAACGTATTCCTTCTGTCAGAGAATATGCTGCCATTGTAGAAGTAAATGCCAATACGGTAATGCGCTCATTCGATTATCTTCAGTCACAGAATATTATTTATAATAAGCGTGGGATTGGATATTTTGTTGCTACCGGTGCGAGAGAACTGATTCATTCTTTGCGAAAGAATACATTTTTGGAAGAAGAATTAGATTATTTTTTCCGGCAAATTAGGACGCTGGATATTCCGATAAAGGAGATAACAGATATGTATCGGGAATTTTGTAAAAAAGAACAGTAAAATAAATATTATGAAACGTACAACTTATATACTAATAGGACTTTTTATAGCTGGACTTTGTGTTCTGGTGGGCGGGATGTTTATGATGTTTTGCTTAGGAAGGCCATATTTTTCCAATCAATTGAATTTACAGGGAGAGCAGTTGACCAAAGAGGTGCCGGTTTGTCGGGTAATATGGCTTACTCAAACAGAGATGAGTACGGAAGAACGCAGTGTTTGGCTGGCAAATTCTTCTTTGGAAGTACAACCTTCAAAGGAAAAGAAGAATACATTTTCTTGTTCGGAGAAAGTAAATGACTATATGAAGATGACCATTATGGGAGATACATTGAAGATTCTTTTGGACTACTCGTTGGATGAACTTCCACAAGAGTTTAAGGAGTCTAAATATGTGGGATTGAGTACGGGAGATATGCGGCTGAATTTGACACAAGAGGTGGAATGTGTGATAAATGATATCTACATGCAAAAAGTAGTTCTTAAAAATCTGATAAAGGATTCTCTTTCCATTGATACTTCTAATTCCGTCATGGTGGATTCTTGTGGTTTTAGAGCATTGAATGTCATCAGGAGTGGTAGAGACGTGGAATTCCAGAGTGGAAATATTGATAACTTATATTTGAATTTGAATAGGATGGATAATTGGTCTGTGAATGTTGAGGGATGTCACATTAATACAGAATATCTGACTGGTGGAAATGCTGACGTACAGCTTCAAAAAGGAGAATGTCAACGTATGTTCTGGATTCCTGAAAAAGATGGTTCTAAATTGGCGGTTACATTGACTGAAAAAGCCTGTGTGACGGCACTGGAGTAAGTATATCTCTACCCCCCCCCAAAAAAAAAGGTGGGGCATAAAATCATCCTCACCAACAGATAGCTGTAGTGAGGATGATTTTAATATATGAGGGTTTTGACTTCTTATTTTGGGACCGTTTTTGTATCCTATTGCAGCGCTTTCTTCAGAGTGAAACAGTCGATGTCCGGTGCCCAGTTATAACTATTACCCATGCGAATAGTGTTGTATCCGGCTTTTAATTCAACGGGAACTGTGATTTGGTTATGACCATTATCCTCTCCCAGAGAGTCGATTTTGGTAATGATACCGTTTACGTCCAGTTCTATTTGTCGTCCTTTGCCATATAAATAATGGATGGTCATATCATAGCGTCCGCCATTTTCGCTATATACTTCCCGCCATTCGGCATAGTTTTCAGGTTGTCCGCCAAGGAAACCTACTTTCATTTTGCCGGAGGCTTCCTTATCATGGGCATAAATAATACCTTTAGGATTTTTGCCAAGGTCATTGAAAAGAGGTAGGTAAGCCCATTCCGCTTCGTAGAGGGTCGGTTCCAGACGTGTTTCGCCTTCTATGCGGAGGAACATGGCACTGTGTGCAGGAAGCGTTTGTTCGAAGGTACCGGAGAAATTTCCTAAATCGCTATGTTTTACCAGATCACGTACTTTTACGTTTCCTCCAAATTCCAATGAAGAGAACGGCACGAAAAAACTGCAGATGGTATCAGAAGGATTGTAAAGAGCTACTGCACGTACATTCCCACGTTTCTGTTCAATATCTTTCACGAGTACATAACCTTCATTTTCATGTTGCGCTACATAAGCCTGTAAGCCCAGCGGATCTTGGTTGAGGGCGATCAGTTCTTTATTTGTCAGCAGTTCGAGCGAAGAATCCGGCATGTTTTCCAGATTGCATCCGATAAGCAAAGGAGAGCTCATGATACACCACAAACCGAAATGAGCTTCTTCTTCTGTCGGAGTAAGACCTTGTCCACCTACTTTACTGTCGTTGCGGAATCCGATGACCATCATATCCATGTCATTATAATGTCCGTTTCCGGCATAAGCCGACAGGTAGAGATTCTTTCCGACTACATATCTTAATGATCCCCAATGTGCATTAATATCTCCACTGATACGCCAGGAAGTTGCCGCATCTTTAGCCCAAGTGCCCGGGAAGGCCCATCGGCAAATATTGATGGAAACATCTTTGTTTACTTTGTCTATACTGTTCCGGATGGAAGTGTAGCGTTCCTTTTCATTAAGTCCCAGCGCATCTCCTCCGCAGTAATCAATTTTGATAAAGTCGAAACCCCAGTCGCCAAAGTATAATTGGGCGTCTTGCGGTTCGTGTCCGTAGATACCAGCTCCTATGCCTGCTGCATCATTGTCCCACATGGAGCCACATGTACTGTTGCCCGCATCGGTATAGAGACCAGCTTTCATTCCCAGGCCGTGAACGTAATCCGCAATCGGTTTCATCCCATTCGGGAAACGTTGTTCGTGGGTATGCATAATCCCGTTGTCATCACGCTTTCCGAAATAGCCGTCATCAACATTGACATAATGATATCCGGCATCTTTCAGACCTTTTTTCACCATCAGGTCGGCTTGATGCTTGATGATGTCTTCGCTGATGTCTACGCGAAATGCATTCCATGAACTCCATCCCATGATGGGAGGATTGACTGTCTTTTCATTCTCGGAGAGGGTAGTTTGAGTCTTTGTACAACTGATGCACATAAAAGAAGCTACTGCTACTGTAAAGAGATAAATCCTGTTTTTCATGATATAATAGGTTGTGTTTTATTACATATCCGTCCCGAATTTGTTCAAGTGACTGAATAGAAATAAAGGGCAACTTACTGTACTCCAGAAAGCTACCCTTTATATTTGTCGGAATGAGGCGAATTATCGCGCAATTATTCTCTTGCAAGGGTAACTGATTATTAAATAGTTATAGTCCTTAAAATCCCACGGTTAGAACTTTCTCGTCCCGATTTCGTCCCGGATAATGGGCCTTCATTCTTACTATTATTTTTCATAATGTTCATCAAAATTATTGCATTGTTAATTAGTATTTTGAAACTATATATGTTATTCCTCCAAATCCGATCCGCTTGCACCTGCACATTCGGCATTGTCTCCCAGAAGGACATGCATTTTTTTCCTTTCAGATTGTAACTCCTCAATAAGACGTTGCTGCGAGCAGATTGTTTCTGCTTGCTGTTTTATGATATCATACATATCTTGTGGAATGAAGACTCCATTTGGCAGAGTGTTACTGGGAGGTTGTATCTCTTTTATTTTTTCTCCTCTTCCAGTTAGAAGCCACTCTGTATTAAGTTCAGGAAATGTTAGAGTAATGCTCTGTAATTTTTCTGGGCTTATAGATTTTCTTATGTTATTTACATATCCATTTGACAGACCTACCTGGGATTCAAACCTGCTTTGGCTTAAACCTTTATATTTGATAAAATCTATAAGTCTTTCTTTTACAGTCATATAGCGTTTAATGGCTAAATTATTTCTAATTACACAGATAAATGCTCTGTAAATTACTTGTATTTTACAGATAAATGCTCTATGTTTGCATCGTGTTATAAAAACGACACCACGAAGTTAATAAAACATCTTGTAATAACATTAGTATAAATTAAAATTTTATCAATTATGGTATTTAGTAAGTACATGCAAAGTCTTCCGAATCAGCAAACTGATACAATAAAACAGATTGCTAATTTGACAAGCTCAACGACTACATCTGTGTACCGATGGATAGCAGGTAAAGCTCGTCCACCTTTAGTTAAACAGAAATTGATTGCCGAGTTTCTTGGATTTAAACTTGATGAACTTTTTCCACCTGAAGAGAAAGGAGGTGAAGCATGATCTTATGTAATATTGAGTTTTATTCTACTCCTGATGGTGAAGTCATGGTGAAGGAATGTAATCAAGCTGTTCGCAAATTGGAAGAATCGGACCGTGATTTGATTTTATCTTTCTTTATTGCTATCAGAGATAGGTATCCAGTTGCTTTTAAAAGATTAAGTGAGCTTTATTCTAAGAGCGAAAAAAATCGTCTGCATTTTGAATATAAAATAGTCCATCGATTTGCTCGGTGTAATTTTGGTGAGTATGATCAACTGAATTATGATATTGATCGGAATGGATCTTTTCAGTTTGAAGAAGTACGTTGTCCTCTCCGGGGGGAATGTCAAGATGAGGGAGTTGTTTGTAAGCCTCTGATAGATTCAAAGTTATCCGTCCGAGAGCTTGAAATATTAACCTTAATTGCTGAAGGGTTGCAGGCTACTGAAATAGCGAATGAATTATCAATTTCAACAGCCACAGTAAACCGGCATCGGGAAAACATAAAGGCTAAGTTGTTTTTAAAAACGATTGGGCAGATGGCAAATTATTATTTGACTAACATAAAAAAATGAATAATATGGAAATTAAGAGACTACTAAACCACAATCTTCTTGCCGGTATCGTGGAGAGAGTGCATGAAGATAATCTTCCTGTAGAGATTTGTGTAGGTGAGAATAAGAATGGGCTGGTTGATGTTTTATTTGTGTATCCGGATACATTTCAGGATGAATTTGAACCCTTAATGGACGGTGTGTTTAATGAGGTGTTTGGTCCGTTAGAAGGAGGTTTTGAGCTATGAATACGCCATGTTTTACCAATAACTTGCTTGCCATGCAAGAAAAGTTATATCAATTTGCCTATCGATTGACCACTAATGCTGATGCAGCTCGTGATCTACTTCAGGAAACCTCTCTTGCAATATTGGATAACGAGGAGTTATATACTCCTAATACCAATTTCTCTGCCTGGTGTCATACAATAATGCGTAACTTATTTGCAAATCAATATAGAAGGACGATGCGTGAGAGAGCCTATTGTGATACCGTGTCTAATCCTATGTTACGATCTTATGATTCAGCGGTAGATAGTTCTTCTGATACGTCCGAAATACTGCAGGTTCTGGATCTGCTACCTGATTGGCAAAAAGAATCTTTCATTTTACATATTTCAGGATTTAAGTATCGGGAAATAGCAGAAAAACTGAATCTCCCATTGGGAACCGTAAAGAGCCGTATTTTTCAATCTAAACAACAGCTCAAACTTCAATTGCAGGACTTTGTATGAACTAGATCAGAAGGAATTAAATCATGGAAAAAATTATTTTTATAGGTGGTATAGGAAGCGGGAAGACGTATTTAACCGAAGCGATCATTTCGCAAAATGGAGGAGTGATTCTGCACCCGATGTTAAAAAAACAATTAATACTGCAAGCAGTGGAGATCTGCAAACAAATCGCCTTTGATGGATTTACCGAACATAGGCTTATAAAGAAAATATTGTCAGAAGATACATTTTGCTATTTGACACATGTTCTATGTACATTTCAATCTAGGCCGAAGTGGTTGACACCTATGTTTGTGAAGAAACATCATATAAAGGTTTTTGAGATTTGTAGGCCGCCTTGCATTGCCATTAAACATGGGCAGAAGAGAACAAATTTATGACACCATACGGAGAAATAGCTGATATTGGATTATAACTGAATAGAAAGGGATAGTAATATGGATTCAGAAAAGCAAGGAATTTTTCTTCTAGCACTCAAAAAGAGCAAGAAGCGTGAAGGTATTACCTACTGTGTAGGTGTGTTTAGGTTAGGAACTCCAAACATAGAATTTATTCTAGGCGAAACAGACAATGACCGGGAATATAAGGTAGGCGAAGAAGTCGCTTATATTTATAATGCAGATTATGTTGGTAGTATGCAAGCAGCTTTAGATTGGTTAAATAATAGAAAGTAATAGAAGAAAGATATGTGATTCATTAAAAAAAATCAAGAGATAACATGAATAAGATAAAAATCGAAATTACTCCTGATGGCTGGGAGAGTACCGTAATCATTGACGGTAAAGAGTATAAAGAGAAGCATGTTGCAACAGCATTTGGCTCTGAAAGTATCGAAGGTAATTTTGAAAGTGAAGACGGTATACCAGAAGAAGTATACGACGCATTAAATTCATCTTTCCCCTTCGAATGTATGCAGGCATTATATTCAATCGAATAATATTCAATACAAATCAAATATGAATCAAATGGATATAAAGTTAAGTAAGATGCAGCTTATTCATTTAGGGAATATCTGCAAAAAAGGATGGGGCGGTTATAGCAAACCATCTGCTGAATTGGACGAAATGGTAGAAAATGGTTTATTGACAAAAGAGGCTGGACCATTCGGAGATGTTGTTTATCGTCCAACCAACAAGGGATACGAGTTTATTAATTCCTAACTAATAGAGAAAGGAACATTATGGATACAAATTTATACTCGGTCTGTGAACTAACAACCGAGCAGAAAAAGGCTTTCAATAAGCTAAAGAAAGCATATAAAGAATGTGAGAAGGCAGGCATTTACTTTGCTAATTGCTACGGTGATTTGATGGCTTTTGATAAGAAACTTGTGGCTGGATATGGGGATGATTCTATGCCACCGGACGGTGAATATACAGTCAAACTGTATAATGGCTGCCCAGCTGATTATATGCGAATTGCCAACGAATGGGCGGACGATACTCACGTATTAGGTTTGACTAAAAAGGGGATGAAGTTGTATTTGTCGAATGAAGAATAATTCAATACAATATAAGAAGGAACTAAAGTATGACACAAGAAAAATTCATTGCATTGTCAAAAGAAAAGGTTGCAAAATTGAATAAAGGTTCAAAAGAAGCAGAGGAAGCATGGAGAGCCGGGTATCTGTATTTAGCAGAGCAGTTACGTATCAGCTTCAATAACAAAACGCAACTTTACTTTTTAGAAGAAGTAGAAGAAATTGTCGAGGATTCTTACGAACTTGATGAATTTGAATAACGTAAAACAAATTAAAAATGAAAATTTATGTAATCACACTCGCACAGTTTTTCCCGGTA
>NZ_QSUR01000067.1:0-16457 GCF_003439055.1 Bacteroides sp. OM05-10AA | reverse complement strand
GAAAGTAGGAAGAAAACTACTTCGTTTTCCTCCTACTCGATTGTTAGGCGGATAAAAGGGAGTGAAAAAAATGTTAGTAGGTAAACAAATTCCTTTTTTTTCTTGTTAGTCTCATAGATTCTTATTACATTTGTGATACAAAAATATTAGCCGTATCGACTGGATCGGGAAACTCTTCAAATTAATCTGATGCACCGAGAAAGCTTCGTTCTTCAATGGCGGGCCACATCCTTCGGGACAGCTTTAAGCCGGTGGATTACAAAGAGGGCGAGCGCTCAAATCTTGTTCTATCAGAGTTTCATCACATCGTCGATGCGGCTTTTTTATATACTTTTCTATGATATTTTATTTCTCCGGTACAGGTAATTCTAAGTGGATTGCAAATCAGCTTTCCAAAGAGCAAAAAGAAGAGTTGGTTTTTATTCCTGATGCGCTAAAGAATGGAGCATTGGAGTTTAGTTTGCAGGCAGATGAAAAGATCGGCTTTGTATTTCCTATCTATTCGTGGGGACCTCCTGAAATAGTATTGAACTTTGTTCGACAGCTCTCTTTAAGGGGGTATAAAAGACAATATTTGTTTTTTGTTTGTTCCTGTGGTGATGATACCGGGCTTACCCAGCAAGTGCTGGCGAAGGCATTAAAGAATAAAGGTTGGGAATGTCACGCTGGTTTCTCGGTGACTATGCCTAATAATTATGTCTTACTTCCCGGTTTCGACGTGGATAATAAAGAGTTGGAAGAGAAAAAACTAGCGGATGCTGTTTCGACTGTCAGTAAAATAAATGCTTCGATAAGTAAGAGGGAAGAGCTGTTTCTCTGTCATGAAGGGAGTATGCCTTTTATCAAGACGAGGATTATAAATCCGTTGTTTAATCGTTTTCAGATGTCTCCTAAGCATTTTTATGCTACCGATGCTTGTATTGGGTGTAAGCGTTGTGAGAAGAGTTGCCCGGTGGAGAATGTTACAGTTGTGGACGGAAGGCCTGTTTGGGGAATGGATTGCACCTCATGCTTGGCATGTTATCATGTTTGTCCGCAGCATGCGGTGCAATATGGAAAAAGGACGAAAGATAAAGGGCAGTATTTCAACCCCAATCAATCTACTCGTCTTTGATTTTAATACAGCAGTTGGATAAGTCTTCAATGATGGCCAGACTTTCTACTCTGACACCTTGTTCCTCAAGCATTTTGCGGCCATTCTGGAAGGCTTTTTCAATAATGAAGCCCATTCCTACCAAATTTGCTCCGGATTGCTTGATGAGGTCGATAATGCCCAATGCAGCATTTCCGTATGCGAGAAAGTCATCCACGAAAAGAACATTGTCGTTCGGGGTGAGGAAATCTGCACTGATAACGACTTCATAATCACGGTCTTTGGTGAATGAGTGCACGGTGGTGCTTAGTGCGTTCTGGATGGTTTTAGGAGACTTTTTCTTTGCAAATACAACTGGTAAATCCATCAGGTAGCCTGTCATGATAGCAGGGGCGATGCCGCTGGCTTCGATCGTCATAATCTTATTTACGTTTGTGGCTGCAAAACGGCGGACAAACTCAACTCCGATTGATTTCATCAGGACAGGGTCCATTTGATGATTAATAAAACCGTCTACTTTCAGGATACCTCCTTCGTAGCACTTTCCGTCTTGCAGAATTCTTTTTTTAAGTAATTGCATGCTGTATGATATTAATTAAATAATGTGCTAATATTCCATTCCGCGTGGTGTGAACAGCGGTTGGTATATTAGCACATGGAAATTTGAATCGTTACTTGTTGTCTCTTAAGTCTTTTACTCGGACGGCTTTTCCTTCGCTTTGCGGGAGAGAGCCTTTTTTTACCAGTTTAACTTTGGGAGTCACCAATATTTCATCCTTTAATTGGCGGGTTATATCCTTGCGGATCTTCTCCAGTTCAATATAATTGTCAGTGGAAAGGTCGCTTAATTCTACTTCGACGATCATCTCGTCTTGGTTGTTGACTGTTTCCAGTGTAATCAGGTAATTGCTGCCTAATTCGGGGAATTGTACGAGTATCTTTTCTACTTGCATCGGGAAGATATTTACTCCCTTGATAATGAACATATCATCACTGCGTCCCTTGATACGATCAATACGGATGTGCGTGCGGCCGCAGGGGCATTTTCCCGGAAGAATACGGGTTAAGTCACGGGTGCGATAGCGGATTAACGGCATCATCTCCCGGTCGAGAGTCGTAAGTACTAATTCTCCGATTTCTCCTTCCTGAACGGGTTCTCCTGTTTCCGGATCGATAATTTCTACCAGATAACAGTCTTCCCAGAAATGCATTCCGTTTTGTTCCTGACATTCGAAAGCAACACCGGGACCGTTCATTTCTGTCATACCGAAGCTGTTGTATGCTTTTACGCCCAGCATCTTTTCTATTTTCCGGCGTTGTTCGTCGGTGTGAGGTTCAGCACCGATAACCAGCGTTTTCAGTGTGGTTCCTTTGGGATCAAGGCCTTCTTCCTGAAAGACTTCGGCAAGGCGGATGGCATAGCTGGGGATAGCATGCAAAGCGGTAGTCTTAAAGTCGTTGATGAATTTAATCTGTCGTTTACTGTTTCCGGCTGCGGCAGGGACTGTCAGACAGCCCAGGCGTTCTGCACCGTATTGGAAGCCTAACCCTCCTGTAAACATACCGTATCCGGAGCTGTTTTGGAAGACGTCGGTCTTGCGTATTCCTACTGCGTACAGGCAACGGGCTACCAGGTTGGCCCAGGAGTCGAGATCGTGCTGTGAATGAACAATAACTGTCGGGTTTCCGGTAGTACCACTGGAAGAGTGAATACGTACACCATCATTGCTCATATCACCTGCTACCAGCCCGAAAGGATAGTGGGCACGCATATCGGCCTTGGTAGTAAAGGGCAATTTGCGGATATCATCTAATGATTGTATGCTATCTGCAGTGATGCCATGTTTGCTGAAAACTTCTTTGTAATATGGGGAGTTTGCAGCTATATTGATTGTTTTCTTAAGCCGTCGAAGTTGTAATTCCTGCAACTTCTCCCGGCTCATGGTTTCTAGTTCTTCTTCCCAGTATTGTGTATTCATGATAATGCCTGTTATTACATTAGCTTTTCTGCAATTTCCTTGCCGGCAGCCAATGCTTTAAGATTCATTTCTACAATTGCTTCTCCCTTGCGCAGGAAGATTTCACGGATGCTGTCTTGTACTTTTTCGTAGTCGATGCCAAGGAATGGAATGGTTGCTCCCAGTAAGACTATGTTGGCAACGCGGGCGGAGCCTACTTCTTTGGCTACTTTGTCTACGTTCAACACAATTTTGTGAGGCAGCTTATTGATTTCTGCCATTACTTTGTCTGCTTCCGGATAATTGGGGATATTGACAAACGGAGTTTCGTTAGTCACCAACCAACCGTTAGGGCTAAGATAGGGGAGGTAGCGCAATCCTTCCATGGGTTCCAATGAAATGATAAGGTCGCATTTACCTGATGGGATCAAGTCTGAAGCAATCGGCTGGTCGCTGATACGGAGGTTGGATTGAACATCTCCTCCGCGTTGGCTCATTCCGTGCACTTCTGCTTGTTTCATATATAATCCTTCTTTCAAGGCAGCTTTGCCGATCACTGTAGCAATAGACAGAATTCCCTGTCCACCGACTCCTGATAATATAATGTCTTTCTTCATGGCTTACTTACTTCTTTTTTTGCGTGCTAATGTCTGGATACACTCTCTGCGTGGAATAATGACAGATACACCACGATATTCGATCTCTTCGCGAATGATTTGCTTCATCTCCTCATAGTTTTTCTTCAACGGAGTAACGACGCGGATATGAGCCGGATCTACTCCGATACCTGCACAGATCGCTTCGATACGTCCGGTTCCGGCAGAGTCCTGTCCACCTGTCATGGCGGTAGTTTCATTGTCGGAGATGACGATGGTTACACTGGCATTCTCGTTCACACAATCTAATAGTCCGGTCATTCCGGAATGGGTGAATGTGGAGTCTCCGATTACAGCTACAGCTGGGAAAAGACCTCCGTCAGCCGCACCTTTCGCCATCGTGATGGAGGCACCCATGTCTACACATGAGTTGATTGCATTGAAAGGAGCATTCGCACCTAATGTGTAACAGCCGATGTCGCTGAATACTTTATGAGATGGATATTCTTCTTTCAGAACTTCGGTCAATGTGATATACATATCGCGGTGTCCGCAACCTTCGCAAAGTGCGGGCGGACGCATTTCTACGACAGAAGGAATACCGAATTCTGATTTATTCTCTTTACCTACGGCGCGAGCTACAGAGTCCGGATTTAATTCTCCGTCTTGTGACAGGGTACCGTCCAAACGTCCTTTTACTTTAACGCCGATGCCCAGATAACCTTTCAATTGTTTTTCTACAAATGGTTGTCCGTCTTCCAGAACGAGGATCTCGTCACAGGATTCAATCAATTGATGTAATTGCTTTTTAGGCAATGGATACTGGCCGATTTTAAGTACCGGATATTCGCAACCTTCAGGATAGTTTTCCATCAGATAGTTGTAGCCGATACCACAAGCGATAATTCCTAACTTTTTGTTAGGACCATCTGTATATTTATTATAAGGTGATTCTTCCGAAGCTTTGATAAACTCGTCTTGGCGCGCAAGTAATACTTTGTAGCGTTTACGGGCATTTCCTGGTAACAAGATGAACTGACGAGGATCTTCGCTGAAAGAGATGCCATTCTGTGGTTTTTGTGCTTTGCGTTCTACTCCAGAGCGGGAGTGTGCAAGGCGGGTTACCATACGCATCAAAATAGGTTCACCCAATTTTTCAGAGAATTCGAAACCACTGTATACCATGTCATACGCTTCCTGCTGATTGCTGGGTTCGTACATAGGAATCAGTGAGAAATCTCCGTAGAAACGGCTGTCTTGTTCGTTCTGCGAAGAGTGCATGCTAGGGTCGTCTGCTGCTATCACGATCAATCCGCCTTTCACACCTGTGATGGCAGAGTTGACAAAACAGTCGGCAGCTACATTCATACCTACGTGCTTCATACAAACTAATGCCCGTTTACCAACGAATGACATACCCAACGCAGCTTCCATCGCTGTTTTTTCATTGGCACACCAACGGTTGTGTATATTCTGTTCGGTCGTTATTGGGGCCATTTGAATATATTCCGTAATTTCAGTTGAAGGAGTACCAGGATAGGCATAAACACCTGAAAGTCCGGCATCCAGTGCAGCTTGTGCAATGGCTTCATCGCCAAGTAAGAGTTGCTTGCTCATATATATTTCTTTTATTTAGTGTTGATCACAGTTTGTTAATCTATCGGGCAAAGATAGGCTTTTCCGTTCGTTTTATCACAAATTTACTTGAAAATCTTTCTTTCATTCAGGGCTTTCCAGTATTTTCTTGCATTTGCCATGTGGTCGGCATAATTGGATGCAAAGTTGTGAGTTCCGGAAAAATCTTCTTTGGCACACATGTAGATATAGTTATGTTTGGTATAGTTCAATACGCTGTCTATTCCCTTTTTAGAAGGAATACGGATGGGGCCTGGAGGCAGTCCGGTATTTATATAGGTGTTATAGGGGGAATTGACTTTTAAATTTTCGTTGGTGATTCGGCGCAGACCGAAATCCTGTAGTGCAAATTTGATGGTAGGATCTGCCTGCAAAGGCATATCTTGATGTAAACGGTTGATATACAATCCGGCTACCATTGGCTTTTCTTCATTGTTGTTGGTTTCTTCTTCGACGATGGAAGCAAGAGTACTGACTTCTTCCGGTGTCATGCCGATGGCGGTGGCTTGTGCCAGACGTTCTTTGTTCCAGAAACGTTCGTGCTCATTCTTCATTCGTTTAAAGAAGTCGTCTACGCTCATGTCCCAATATACCTGATAGGTTTCCGGTATGAAAAGGCTGGGGAGTGTTATGGTTGTGTATCCCATTTGAGCCTGGAAAGTAGAGTCGAATAACTGGCTGGCGATTTCGGCAGAGTCTATCATGAGTTGTTTTCCAATGCTTCGTGCTAACCGGTCTAATGTCCGGACACTTCCGATAGTAAGGTTGATCGCTTCCTGATAACCTCTGGAAAAGCGGCTATATACATGATAGACATTGTCATTGGGACGAATGGCATAACGTCCGGTATGGATATTCTGATCGAAATCTTTGTATTTTGCCATCCACCGGAATCCGGTGAACTTATTGACATGCCCGAATCTTTGTATTTTATGATAGATAGAGTCGGCTGTGTCATCCCGGTCTACATAAATATATACAGTTTTAGATGGATGAAATTGAGGAGCAAACAGATAGTAATAAAAGGTGCCTCCGGCAATTGCACAAAGGAGGAATGCTCCGATTAGAATTGATAGTAGAATATTTCTCTTTTTTCTCTTCATCTTTTGAGGTATATTTAAAAAGTTCGCCAAAGATAAAAAGAATTTGGATAGGATTGTTCTCTTTACATGATGAATCACAGGGCGACCGCATCAAAAGTTTGTTTTCTTTCGGTGCGGTTTATGAAGCTATTTTCTCATCTTGCGTTTCACCCTTCTGGATTTATCCAGATCTTTATAGTATTTCCCTCTTTGTATAGTAACTCCATTAGTTCCATATATTGTGGGAATACTTTCCCACAATATAAAAGAATACTTTCCCATAATATGTGGGACTAATTGAATTACTTGATGATATCGTGTGAAATCGTTAGAATCGCTACGGCATCCCTTTTTAATAAGGCGAGGGGCTGTATGTGGCAGAATACTATTGGCGCATGGAGATGACTTCGTTTCAACTGAATGAGTTTTGCAAGTTAGTTCGGCCATAAGGAATAATTAGCGTCCGCTTCTATCTTGTTTTCTATTTCGTCGGGCAGGGGTGCGAAGAAATCCATGTTAGTCAGACTCTCGATGCTATCCACTGTAACTACATATGAAGATAGAGGTTCTACTGCCTGCTCGTTGTTGAATAAGAAGCCGATAGCCCGTATTGGTTTGGCAAAAGGAGATAGGACTACTTTGAAAAACCGTTGAGGTACTGCGACTTTATTTTTCCCAATCGTTTTAGGCTGTTTTTCAATAATAGGTCCACATATAATAATAATGGCACTATCTGCTATAGCCCAATTCCGGATTTTTTCTTCCAGATTTTTCCATCCTCTTCTGTTTAACTGTGGATGTTGGGGGCACATATTGCTGAAATAGAATGATTCTTTCATGGCTTCAGGGCTCCATTTCATATCTGCTGCAGGAGCCATGTGGCCTTTATCATATCCTGAACGGGTGTAGTCGGCGTTAGTTGCAATCGGGCCTGTCACTAATGGGTCGGCGATAAAACGATTGCCTCTTTTTTCTTTTCCTTTGGTTTCTTCCCGGGTTAGTTCGTAAGAGACCCAGTTGGGTATTTTTAAATCTTTATTATATGATACGGTATATCCGCTATGCCGGATGATTTGTTCTTGCCGGGGAACTAATGATATGGGTGTCTCCAGATCTTTGCCAAGTGGAATTTGAAGGGATGCATCGGTTTGCAGTTCATTATTTTTCTGGATATTAATCTGTTGGCAATATAAGTAGACGCCAAAAAGAATAGGTATGAGCACAATAATGGCGATGATACATCCTAATCTGTTATTGGAATGTGATTTCTTTTTGAATAGCTTTCTGTTTTTGCCTTTTTTACTTCGATTCATTGGTTAGCTGGTGATGGCGGGTTCGTTTTATTCTTCTTTTCTCATACTGAATTCACAGCCGCAATATTGCTGGTTGTAGAAGTTATACTCTTTAATGATGGCGATGCGTCGTTCACTAAGTCCGCCTTTCCGCCAATTCTGCTCCCAGTATGTGACATCCGGATATGAAGCAGTGGCATATTGTCCGGCTTCACTAATCTGCTCCAGGCTTTTCCAACGACTGGAAGCAAGTGTTGTGGTTATTACGGAAAGGCCATGTTCATGTGCATAACGGGCGGTCTCCAATAAGCGTAGTTTAAAGCAACGTAGGCAGCGCCCTCCTCTTTCGGGTTCCTGTTCCATTCCTGCTATATGGCATCGCCAGTTTTCATGATCGTAATCAGCATCTATTATCTCCAATCCCAATGATTGGGCATAGCGCGTACATTCGTCTTTTCTTATCATATACTCTTCCAGCGGATAGATATTAGGATTGCAATAATAGATAACAGGGGTGATGTGATGTTGCATCATACATTCGATAATGGCTGATGAACAAGGAGCACAACAGGTATGAAGTAAGACTTTATCGGCTCCTCCCGGAACTTCGAGTTGAAATTTCTTTTTCATGCTGTAAAGTTAGTACATATTTACGATACGAGTCAATGGTTTATACTTTATTCAGAATAGTTTTTTATAAAAATAGGAGGGAGGATATCTCCTTTATACTGTTTTTTATAAAATCTTGTTTATTGAACTAATTCACTAAATGAGTATGAATTAACTAATTAATCTCATCTTTTTTACTATTTTTGTCCATTCAAGTTTATAACAACTCAATAATGGATGAATTAAATAGCGGGCAAGAAGAGCAATATGCAGGCCCGGAGAAGAAAAAAAGTACCTCGAAAATAGTGAAGAGAACTTTAGTTGTGGCTGCATTGGCTTTGGCGGTATATGTTGTATATTCCGTAGTTTATTTATTTGTCTCGCCTGATCGTAATATTCAGCAGATCTATCTGGTTCCGGAAGATGCGGCATTTATTATTCAGTCATCGGCTCCGATTGAAGATTGGGAGAAGTTTAGTGGAAGCGAGACATGGCAATGCCTGAAGAAAGCGAAATCTTTTGAGGAGGTGACGCAAAGTGTGGAGAAGCTGGATTCCGTTGTCAAAAGCAATAAGGTATTATTATCGCTTGTTGGTGAGCGGGATATGCTTATTTCGCTCCATAAGACTCGTCCCGCTAATTGGGATTTTCTACTTATCCTGGATATGCAGAAGACATCAAAGATGGACTTATTGAAAGACCAGGTTGAAACCGTATTGGTTATGAGTGGTTTTACTGTGACTAATCGGATGCATAATAGCATTAATATCTTTGAAATGCGCGATCCCGAGACGAGGGATATTTTCTATATTGCTTTTGTTGATAATCATTTGGTAGGTTCTTATACATCCGGACTTGTCGAGTCGGCTATTGATTCTCGTAATAAACCTAAAATCGGGCTTGATCAGTCTTTTATTGAAACGGAGAAGTTGGTTTCCGGTAAGGGACTTGTCAGGGTCTTTGTCAATTATGCGCGTGTACCTCAATTTATGTCTATTTATTTAGGTACAAGAAATGAGTACATTGATCTGTTTAGCAATTCCATGAATTTTGCCGGACTTTATTTAAATACGAATAAGGAGCGGATGGAGGTGAAAGGATATACGTTGAAAAAAGATTCTGCCGATCCTTATGTCACTGCTTTGTTGAATTCGGGAAAACATAAAATGAAAGCACATGAGATTCTGTCCGGACGGACAGCTCTTTATACGAATATAGGTTTCAATAGTCCGGTGACCTTTGTAAAGGAACTGGAGAATGCACTGTCGGTTCACAATAAACAGCTGTATGATTCTTATCAAAGTTCCCGGAAAAAGATAGAAGGGTTATTTGGTATATCTTTGGAAGAAAACTTTTTGAGTTGGATGTCAGGAGAGTTTGCTATTACCCAATCCGAACCAGGTTTGTTAGGGCATGATCCCGAACTGATTCTGGCTATCAGGGCTAAAAGTATTAAAGATGCCCGTAAGAACATGGAATTCATTGAAAAGAAGATTAAGCGACGTACTCCGGTTAAGATTAAGACTGCTAATTATAAGGATTTCGAGATTAATTATATCGAGATGAAAGGCTTTTTCCGCTTGTTCTTTGGGAAGCTATTTGATAAATTTGAGAAGCCATACTATACTTATGTTGACGATTATGTCGTTTTTAGTAATAAAGCAGCTTCTTTACTTTCTTTTGTAGAAGATTACGAGCAGAAGAATTTATTGAAAAATAATCCAGGTTTTGAAAATGCACTGTCATATTTAAAATCAAGTTCTACTATTTTCTTATATACAGATGTGCGCAAGTTTTATTCCCAGTTGAAACCGATGATGAATCCTGCCACATGGAATGAAATACAATCAAACAAAGATGTTTTGTATTCATTCCCTTACTGGACTATGCAGATTATAGGAGAGGATCAGTCGGCTTCTTTGCAGTATGTGATGGATTATAGCCCATATCAACCGGAAGAGGTTACCGTTGCTATTGCTACTGATGAAGATGATAAGGAAATGAATGAAGATGCTGAAACCGAGAAAGAGCAGATGAGCGAATTGAAACGTTTCTATGTCGAAAAGTTTGAAGGGAATGTTTTGCGGGAGTTTTACCCGGAAGGGGCGTTGAAGAGTGAAGCGGAAGTAAAAGAAGGGAAACGTCATGGCCGTTACCGTGAATATTATGAAGATGGTACCTTGAAACTTCGTGGAAAGTATGCAAATAATAAACCGAAAGGTACATGGAAATATTATACCGAGGACGGGAAATTTGAGCACAAAGAAAAGTTTTAGATTACGTCAACAAAAGTTGATTTAAAAATTAAGTTCAAAAAATAATCGGATTCTTTTTGTTTTCTCAAATAAAGCTGTAATTTTGCACGCCGTAAACGAGAGACAAACGCCGCTATAGCTCAGTTGGTAGAGCAACGCATTCGTAACGCGTAGGTCGCCAGTTCAAGTCTGGCTAGCGGCTCTCAAATTAGAACGCTGATTATTAATTAATAATCAGCGTTCTAATTTTTACAAAATATCCAGTTTCCTATGAAAGGAAAATCCGGTGTATGTAATAGATGTGAAATATAAAAATATAATCTATGTTAAGTCGTATTATTGTTTTAGTTGTTGCCGGAGTAGCAGTAGTCTATATCGTTCGCTTTATAGATAACTTTTTCTCCCAGCGTAGAAGATAATCAGCTTTCAAACATTCTGCTGCGTGCTAGCATGCAAGCACCAACAATGCCTGCTTTATCTTTCAATTTGGATGTTATAATGGCTGAATCCTTATTCACCAGATTGAGTGAGTATTTGCGTACAGCTGTTTTTATGGGCTGGGTGATATAATCGCCAGTCAGAGATAAAGTTCCACCTATAATTACCAGTTCTGGGTTGAAGATGTTGATTAGTCCGGCAATCTGTTTTCCTAGTTTCTGCCCGATTTCTTCTACAATTTCAATGCAAAGCAGGTCTTCTTTATTCACAGCAGCAATTATCTCGTCAAGAGTAATCGGATTTTCTTCTGTGGCGACTCGAGTCGATAGTATGGAGCTTTCCCCGCTCTGAATACGTTCCAATAAAATGCGATGCAGTGCTGAACCGGAGGCTTCTGTCTCCAGGCATCCTTTTTTGCCGCAATGGCAGATTATTTCATTATCATAAGCGCTCATGTGTCCAAACTCACCGGAGAAACCGGATTTTCCAGTATAGATCTTCCCATCAATAATAATTCCAATCCCTACTCCCCAGCTCACATTTACAAAAATGATATCTTTTTCTCCTTTTACACAGCCTTGCATATATTCTCCATAGGTCATGGCACGCGTATCGTTGTCAACAGTCACTTTATATCCTAATTTTTCGGATAATACATCTGCTAACGGTCTCTCTTCAAAATTAAACTGGCTGAAGCTATATCCTGATTCAGGATTTACACGTCCCGATACATTTACATTAATATTTAAGATCTTCTCTTTATTAATAGTGAGTTTCTTTATAAAATTGAGAATATGTTTGCATAACTCATTCATCCCTTCAATTGAGTTCTCAAATTTATAAGGTATATTCATTTTCAGTTCCACCATATCGCCTTTAAAATTTATCAGGCCGATATTGACGGCGAATCTTTTAATGTCTACACCTAAAAAGTAACCGGATTCGGGATTAAGTCCATAAAGGTTTGGATGGCGTCCGCCGCTAGTCTCCAATTTTCCATAATCATTAATATATCCGTCATCACACATTTCGCCAATAAATTTGGTGACGGTTGGTACACTCAAATCCAGCTCTTTTGAAAGATCGGGAATTGTAGAACTGCCATTATATATATAATGTGTAATAATTCTCTTTTTGACGAGAGCGCTTTTAGAGCCCTTTTCTATTTCTTTCAAGAATTGTTGGTTCATAACTATGCTTATTTGGTAATTCATACAAAGATAATTAATTTTTTTATTAATTTACGGTTTTAGAACCTTGAAAATTAGAATATCTTGGATGCCATACTATATATATGTTATCTAATGAGTTTACATACAGGGTAATATAGGGGTGATCGATTATGGGTATAATAAATGGAATATGATGATTTATGAACTAATTCCCCCTTCTATTAATTAATTATGCTGTAAATAGTGATTTTATTAATAAAATATTTTATTATCTGTTGTTTATTTAATAAATATAGCTATATTTGTGCCGTGATATTATTAATAAAAGTTTGTATCCTTAAATGAATTAAATATGAGAAACTATTTTTTAACTCTATATTTATTAATAGCCTTATGTTTCACGGCATGTTCTCATTGGGATGATTCTGTTGATGTGCTGATTGTTGGTGGAGGGGCTAGTGGGGTGACTGCTGGCATTCAATCTGCTCGAATGGGAACTAAGACATTAATAGTGGAAGAAACAGACTGGTTGGGTGGAATGCTAACTTCTGCGGGTGTAAGTGCTGTTGATGGAAATTATGATTTACCGGCTGGTTTGTTTGGTGAGTTTCGCGGACATTTAGCAGATTATTATGGAGGACTTGATTCTTTAAAAACCGGTTGGGTGAGTGGAGTATTATTTGAACCTTCAGTTGGAAATAAAATTTTCCATGAGATGGTTGGCGTAGAGAAAAAATTAAAAGTATGGCATAATGCTACTCTGGTAAAATTGGAAAGAAAAGATGATTCTTGGATTGCTCAAATTCAGATGAAGGATAATACTATTAAAAAAGTATGCGCTAAAATTTTGATTGATGGTACTGAATTGGGCGATATAGCGAAAATGTGTGGTGTGAAATATGATATCGGTATGGAAAGCCGTCGTGATACTAAAGAAGATATTGCCCCGGAAGAGAAAAATAATATAGTTCAGGATATTACATACGTTGCAACCTTGAAAGATTATGGTAAGGATGTGACGATTCCTTGCCCTGAAGGATACAATAAAGATGAATTTGCTTGTGCATGCGCCAGTCCTGTTTGTATCACACCTAAAGAACCGGATCGTGTATGGTCTAAGGAAATGATGATAACATATGGGAAGCTTCCTAATAATAAGTATATGATAAATTGGCCGATAGAAGGCAATGATTATTATGTTAACCTGATTGAGATGACTCGCGAGGAACGTGAAGAAGCATTGAAATATGCCAAGCATTATACAATGTGCTTTGTTTATTTCCTGCAACATGAGTTAGGCTTTAATACATTGGGATTGGCTGATGATGAATATCCTACGGCTGATAAACTGCCATTTATTCCTTATCATAGGGAGTCAAGAAGAATCCATGGATTGGTTCGTTTTAATTTAAATCATGTTTGTGAACCGTTTAACCAGTCTCAACCACTTTATCGCACTTGTATCGCTGTTGGAAATTATCCAGTAGATCATCATCATACCCGTTATCATGGATATGAAGAATTGCCTAACCTCTATTTTCATCCGGTACCTTCGTATGGCTTGCCTTTAGGAACTCTGATTCCGAAAGATGTTGAAGGTTTAATTGTTGCTGAAAAATCAATATCCGTTTCCAATATAATTAATGGCACCACTCGCTTGCAACCTATGGTAATGCAGATTGGACAGGCAGCGGGAGCATTGGCAGCTCTTGCAGTGAAAGAAAATAAGAATATTAGTGAAGTGTCTGTTCGGGAAGTGCAAAATGCAATTTTGGATGCGAAAGGATATTTATTGCCTTATTTAGATGTTGCAATGGATCATCCAATGTTCAAATCATTACAGCGTGTAGGCTCTACTGGAATTTTAAAAGGTATAGGTAAAAGTGTTGACTGGGCAAATCAAACGTGGTTTAGAGCAGATACTTTGTTATTGGCAAATGAGTTGGAAGGGTTAAGAGATGTGTATCCTTTTGTTGATAAGCAAGTTTTTGAAGGTAATAATACCATATCAATTCAGAAAGCGGTAGAGATGATAGAAGGGATTGCTGAAAAAGAAAGTATTGAGTTGAAGAAGGGGAGGGGCGAAGAAATCTGGAATGAATTTGGCTTGAAAGATTTAGATATGAACCGAAATATTCTACGGAGTGAAATGGCTATTTTGATAGATCAGATATTAGATCCTTTCAATAATAAAAAAATAGATATTACAGGACAGTATATTCAATAGGTAATAAAAATATAAATGTTAACAGCTGTTTTAATTAAACTAATATGAAAACATTAGATCGAAGAAATTTTCTAAAAAAAGCCACATTGGCTGGTGCGTCGGCTTTGGCTGTGCCAACATTGTTTGAATCTTGTACTTCAAAAGCTAATGCTAGTACAATAGTGGCAACCGATGGTCTGGAAAGTAAACTCATTGTTCCTAAAAACAATGGATTAAAAATTACCGGAACTTTTCTGGATGAGATATCGCATGACATTCCACATCAGAACTGGGGTGAGAAAGAA
The DNA here is from genome assembly GCF_003439055.1 of Bacteroides sp. OM05-10AA. Classification (NCBI taxonomy): domain Bacteria; kingdom Pseudomonadati; phylum Bacteroidota; class Bacteroidia; order Bacteroidales; family Bacteroidaceae; genus Bacteroides; species Bacteroides sp. OM05-10AA. Next base: position 1,816 of record NZ_QSUR01000067.1, on the reverse strand, counting down.
TGGGACCTGGATTTTCAGCACATGAAGAATATAGGAATTGATACAGTAATAATGATCCGTTCGGGCTACCGTAAATTTGTAACTTTCCCTTCTCCTTATTTGCTGAAAAAAGGTTGCTATATGCCTTCTGTCGATTTGGTAGATATGTTTTTGCGTTTAGCTGAAAAGTATGGAATGAAATTCTATTTTGGACTATATGATTCGGGTAAATACTGGGACACAGGAGATATGACCTGGGAAGTAGAAGATAACAAATATGTAATTGATGAAGTTTGGGAAAATTATGGTTCCAAGTATAAAAGTTTTGGAGGATGGTATATCAGTGGTGAAATAAGCCGGGCAACAAAAGGTGCGATTGGTGCTTTTCATGCATTAGGAAAACAATGTAAGGATATATCTAATGGATTGCCAACTTTTATATCGCCTTGGATCGATGGCAAAAAGGCAATAATGGGAACAACAAAAATGACAAGAGAAGATGCTGTTTCTGTACAACAACACGAAAAAGAATGGGATGAAATTTTTGATGGAATTCATGATGTGGTAGATGCATGTGCTTTTCAAGATGGTCATATTGATTATGATGAATTGGATGCTTTCTTTTCTGTCAATAAAAAATTAGCAGATAAGTATGGTATGCAATGTTGGACAAATGCCGAATCTTTTGACCGTGATATGCCTATTCGTTTTCTACCCATTAAGTTCGATAAACTTCGGATGAAATTGGAGGCAGCAAAACGTGCTGGATATGATAAGGCTATCACCTTTGAATTCTCTCATTTTATGAGTCCGCAGTCAGCTTATTTGCAAGCAGGGCATTTATATGACAGATATAAAGAATATTTTGAAATAAAATAAATATGATGAAGTCTACAATCAATTTCGGTTATCTTATATTCCTTTCTGTTGTGGCAGCATTGGGAGGCTTTTTGTTCGGATATGATACCGCAGTTATATCGGGAACAATTGCCCAGGTGACTCAACTATTTCAGTTGGATACCTTGCAACAGGGATGGTATGTAGGATGTGCTTTAGTAGGCTCTATTGTAGGTGTCCTTTTTGCAGGAATCCTAAGTGATAAGTTAGGAAGAAAACTTACGATGGTTATTTCAGCTGTATTGTTTTCCACATCAGCCTTAGGATGTGCTCTATCAGCTGATTTTACCCAATTGGTGGTTTATCGGATTATAGGTGGAGTAGGAATAGGGGTTGTTTCTATTGTTTCTCCTCTTTATATATCAGAACTAGCTGTAGCGCAGTATAGAGGACGTTTGGTATCACTGTATCAGTTAGCTGTAACAGTAGGTTTCTTAGGTGCCTATTTGGTTAATTATCAATTATTAGCATGGGCAGAGAGTGGAACTCAATTAAGTGTGGACTGGTTGAATAAGGTATTTATTACTGAAGTCTGGAGAGGAATGTTAGGGATGGAAACATTGCCCGCAATTTTATTTTTCATTATCATATTCTTTATTCCGGAAAGTCCTCGTTGGTTAATTGTACGTGGTAAAGATTTAAAAGCTGTAAATATACTAGAAAGAATATATAATTCAATTACAGAAGCGAAAAGTCAATTAAAAGAAACGAAATCTGTACTGACCTCTGAAACGAGATCGGAATGGTCGTTATTAATGAAGCCCGGAATATTCAAAGCTGTTATTATCGGTGTTTGTATTGCCATTTTAGGGCAATTTATGGGAGTGAATGCAGTGCTTTATTACGGCCCTTCTATTTTTGAAAAAGCAGGACTTTCAGGTGGAGATTCTCTTTTTTACCAAGTTCTGGTAGGACTAGTCAACACCTTGACCACTGTTCT
>NZ_QSUR01000066.1:0-16634 GCF_003439055.1 Bacteroides sp. OM05-10AA | reverse complement strand
GCTATTGCTTTATGGAAAAACTCACCTAAATAATAATCGTATAACAAATTAATGATGAACAAAGATCAAGTATGCAGCGAGTGTAAGCTATTTACCAATGAAGATTCATTCGGTGATGGCTGGTGTGAATTTCATCAAAAGGAAACATTCTGTGAGAACGAAGCCTGTGATGATGGAATAGAGATAAGCGGGGATTCTTCCCTAGATAAGGACGACAATGATAACCCTTTAAAATGATACGGCCAAAGCATTACAATTATCACAACCGGTCCCGACCCGCCATGCGAGAAAGGACTATATTAATCACTTCCGTCAGGAGAAGCCACTTGAAGGAATATTCTTCACTGACTTCATCCGGGAAGTACTTGAAAAGAGATCCAGGCGCAAGTCTGAACATTATGCCGCAGTCTACGATGCTATAATCAAACACATCGAAGGCTTTTCTGAAGAATTTGATTGTGACATATTCACCAATTCGGTAACAGCAGAATTCTTAGACGATTTCATTATCTACTTAGAGGACCAAGGTCTGCGGCATAACACGATAGTCGGATATATCGAGAAGATTCAGTCCCTTGTTCGACGAGCATCGCAATATAACTATGCAGTAGATGTTACCTATGATGAAATTGATTTGAAATGTGAGCCTACAAATGCGGTATTCCTTTCAATGAATGAGATTACTAGGATATATTACTATAAGTTTGAAAGGCAGGATAAGCGGAAAGCAAAGGAAAGAATCAGGGATATGTTTATACTCGGTTGCCTTACTGCCTTGCGTTACTCTGACTATTCGAGACTGACAAGCCAGAACCTGATAAACGGTTATATAGTGATCCGGACAAAGAAAACGAATGTAGATGTCAAGGTCCCGGCGCATGATTATGTGAAGGAAATCTATGCCAAGTATGGTGGTTTCATCCCAAGAGGGTTGTGTATTCAATACGTCAACAAGTATCTGAAAGTTATAATGAAGGAAATCGGTTTGAATGATCTGGTGACTTACTCTTATACTAAAGGTGGTAGACTTATTACTGTTACCCGTGAAAAGTGGGAGCTTATCAGTAGCCACACAGCCCGAAGAAGTGCAGCGACAAATATGTATCTCACCGGCCGGATGAAAACGCTAGAGATAATGAATCTTACGGGACATCGGACGGAGCAGAACTTCTTCCGGTACATCCGGTTAACAGGTGATGATACAGCCCGGTCCATTTCGGGAGATATGTTTTTTAGAAAATGATTTAATAAGATGAGGCTATAAAATACTAATAATGGAATATAAAAAACGCATTTCTATTCGGTTGGATGAACGTAGTGTGATGCTTTTGAATGAACTTTCAAAAATAACACATACTAGTACATCGATTATCATTCGAGGAATGGTAAACCGTAGTCTTGAAGAATTGATTGATGAATCTGGAAACTGGAAGATACAGAATGAGAGAACCGAGAAGGGGAAAGGTTAACATTAAAGTTATGACCATGATTGCACACAATTATGATCGCTTGAGAGCTATGTGTGTCAGTCATGGTCAAGGACTATACTGCTCTAAAAGTAAAGAAGATCTTTTTCAAGATACAGTAGTTTTTGTCTCACAAGATGAAAAGGCTTCTAGTCTATCAACCGATAAGGAGTTGATAGATTATTTCTGTTATCGCTTCCGAATGATAGAATATCAGGCCATCAACGATAATAAACTTTTAAAAGAAATACCTTATGCCGACTATTTACAAGCCTCAAAAACAACAGAAGAAGAGTGATAACTATTACGACATTGAACGTCGGAAAATATATAACTCCGATCGCTGGCGTCGGTTACGTGCCTGGAAATTTGCGTGTAATCCACTCTGTGAAACTTGTTTGAAAGAAAACAAAACAACTCTAGCCGAAGACATCCATCATATAACTTCATTTATGAGTACGGATGATCCGGTGCAACGTGTTTTTTTAGCTTATGACTATGACAATCTTATGAGTCTGTGCAAAAAATGTCATCAAGCAGTGCACAATAAAAAAGGGAGTAGAACATAGCTACTCCCCCAAATGCCTTTGCACGGTCCACAAGCAAAGGCGGTGTCAGATAACAGTTGTATTAACCAACTGAAAGTGAACCGATTTTATTTCCAATATCTTTTAAGGCACGATTAAATATTTCAAGTTCTTTCTCATTAAGTGTATACACATGCCCTCTAACCTTATATCCGTTAATGCGTTGATACAGCCAAGCACGACTCTTGCCAAAGTAGTTCTTGGCGATGTATGACACAGGGATTAAATCTATAATTTCATTCATCTGTTCCCGTATAGTGAGACGATTACTAATACTCTCAACGTTGTTAGCTATTGTGGCAAGAGTTTTATCCAGATGTTTTCTAATAGCTTCTTTCTCTTCTGGCTTGGTATACAAAGCCTTCATCTCATACAAGTGTGCATCAAGTTCATCTCCATGCAAACTATCCATTTTCAACAAATCTTCTTCCAATGTTCTCATATCGTTGTTAGAGTTATGCCCCTCCGAAGAGGGGCGATTACTACTTCTTTAATTTCTCTTTCCTTTCAAGGAGTTCTGATATCCTTTCGAGTATTGCATCAGTACGGGCTTCATCATCTTCTTTTTCTATTTCCAATATAAGCACCTTACGTTTCCACTCTCTTAGATTCTGTTTCTCCTTTTCAATTTCGAACTCAATTCGCTCAAGTTCATTCAGTTCTTTCATGACTTTGTTTTAAAGGGTTAATACTTTGTTTATCTGACACTACAAAGATACATAATCATTTGTATATGTGCAAATGTTTAGGGCAATATCTGTGCATGAATTGAATAAATAGGGATTTCCCTATGAATTCAATGTGGTATTCTTAAAATTAAGTTAAAATTAACATTAAATGCGCTATGGAGGGGGTATGGGGTCAAATTTTGAGAAAATGGAGCTCGGAAACCTCGCCCTACCCTGATTCACACACACGGAACTTTTTGAAAAACGCCAAACTGTTTCGTTTTGTTAAATATCTCGTTTCTGTCTGACAATCGTATGGTTTTATAATAAAACGAGTCAAAATCATGGAAAAAAAGAAGAAAATCAGCTTTAAATTACCCGAAACAATCAAGCATAAAGAAGCCCGAAAGATTATATCTGACCTTGTGAAGCAATTGAATGATAGAGGTCAGCTGGAAATAGCCGATATTCCCCAGCTGCACCGGATGGCCACAGCTTATGATGCTTATCTGGAATGCGTTGAAGTCTTGGCGCAGGATGGAATGACGATGAAGAATCTAAAAGGCGAATGGGTGAAACGTCCGGAGGCGAATCTACTCAAAGAGAATTGGAGTCAATATCTAGAACTGGCAAAAGAATATGGGTTGACTGCTAAAAGTAAAGGGCAAATCAAAGCTATGAATGCGGGAGATAATGAAGAATCTCCACTTGAGGCGTATTTGAAGGGTAAGAAAGAAACTCGTTAATGCAAACAAAGGCTTACTATAAATACGCTCAAGACGTTATAGACGAGAAAGTCGTATCCGGTAAGTTTATTCAGCTTGCTGCTGAACGTTTTTTCTCCATGATGGAGGATGATCGATACGAATTCAAAGAGGAAAAAGCAGATGAAGTTATAGAATTCTTTTCCATTCTTCGACATTTCACCGGACGTCATGCCGGAAAGCCGTTCATCTTACAACCATGGCAACAATTTGTAATAGCGGCTATCTATGGGTTCTATATCAAAGAGGCAGATGAACGACTTGTGAAGTATGTCTACATAGAGATTGCACGAAAGAATGGGAAAACAGCTTTTGCAGCCGGATTATCATTGTATCATCTAATCGCTGACGGAGAAATGGATGCAGAAGTGGATCTGGCAGCTAACTCTAAAGAACAGGCTAAAATCGCATTCAAGTTCTGCTCTCAATTCGCAAAAGGGATTGATCCGAAAGGAAAAGATCTTGTTTCCTATCGTGATAAGGTCAAATTTGAAAAGATGTTATCTCTTTTACAGGTCTTTGCCGCAGATGATTCAAAGTTAGACGGTTTTAATGCTTCGATGTATTTGATTGATGAGTATCACGCTGCAAAGAATACAGGTCTAAAAGACGTACTCCAGTCCTCACAGGGTATGCGTGATAATCCGATGGCGGTTATTATCACTACGGCCGGATTCGATAAGCTAGGACCGTGTTACCAGTACCGGGAAATGTGCACGGAGGTGCTGTCTGGACTAAAAGAAAACGACGCACTGTTTGCCGGAATCTTTTCTCCTGATGAGGGGGACGATTGGAAAGATCCGCAAACGTGGCAGAAGAGTAACCCTAATCTGGGAGTTACAGTCAAACCGCAATATCTACAGACACAAGTCCAATCAGCAGTTAATGCTCCATCGGAAGAAGTCGGCATTAAAACAAAGAATTTCAATATCTGGTGTGACTCGGAAACCGTATGGATACCGGATCATTATATTTTGCAGGCTTCCGCTAATCTTGACTTTGAACAGTTCCGGGATATGGATTGCTATGCCGGTATTGACTTGTCAAGTACCAGCGACCTTACCTGTGTTAATTTTATGTTTCCCACATCGGATAAGTACTATTTCAAAACACTCTATTACCTGCCGGAAGCCGCCTTACAGGAAAAGCGGTTTAAAGATTTATATGGAGAATGGCGAAGACAAGGACATATAACCATCACACCCGGTAATGTGACCGATTACGATTATATTCTGAATGACATAATGAGTATCCGGGAAATAGTATTCATTCAAAAAATCGCTTACGACTCCTGGAACTCCACTCAATTTGTCATTAACGCAGAGGAAAAAGGGCTATCGATGGAGCCATATGGTCAGAATCTCGGAAATTTCAACCGCCCGACAAAGGAGATGGAACGTTTGATTCTCTCCGGTAAAGCCGTTATCGACAATAATGTAATTAATCGGCATTGCTTCCGTAACGTGGTCATGGCCCGAGATCGGAACGGCAACACAAAACCGTCCAAGCAGTTTGAAGAGAAAAAAATAGATGGTGTGATCGCCAAACTGGAAGCACTTGGAATATATCTAGTTTCTCCTCGTTATGGAGAATTTTATTGATTTGTCTGACAACTTTTTGGTTAGTAGAAAAAGCATATATATGAAATTTTTAGGATTTGAAATACGAAAAGCGAGTAAACAGGAAACATCACAGGTTACAGCCTGGAGTTTTAATGGCTCCCGTCCTATGTTTACCAGCAGAAGTAAACCTATGCTGTTGTCTACTGTATACCGCTGCGTGGATCTCATTTCGGACAGTGTGGCCGTGCTTCCGCTGAAAACCTATCATTTAGATGCAGATGGATTTAAGGCCGAGGCTAAATCGCATCCGGCATATTACATGCTCAATATGGAGCCTAATGAAGATATGACTCGGTATGTTTTCTTTAAAACACTCATGGCGTCCGTTTTGCTTACAGGTAATGGCTATGCATATATTGAGCGGGATAGTAGGATGAATGCCACACAGCTCATTTATCTACCATCTAGTCAGGTAACGATTACCTGGATTACTGACCGATCAGGAATTATGCGTAAAAGATACCAAGTTGTTGGATTCAGGGAACCTGTAGAACCCCGTGATATGATCCACGTACTTAATTTCTCTTATGATGGTATTATTGGGGTGTCTACGCTGGAGCATGCCCGCCAATCCCTAGGGATTGCAACTAGTACAGAGGAACATGCAGAAGGTTTTTTTAAAAGTGGAGCTAGTGTTGCAGGTATACTGACAGTTGAAGGGGCCCGATTGGATGAGAAGAAAAAGGATCAAATATATCAAACGTGGGAAGAACGTACGAATCCTATAACTGGGCACCCGAATGGTATTGCTGTGCTGGAGGGGAATATGAAGTACCAACCCATTTCTATAAGCCCCAAAGATAGTCAGTTCATTGAAAGCAGACAGTTTAATGTTGTGGATCTCTGCCGATTCTTCTCTGTATCTCCAGTCAAAGCTTTCGATCTGTCTAAATCCAGTTATTCTACAGTAGAAGCTACTCAACTTCAATATTTAACAGACACAGCTCTCGCAGTCATTACGAAAATAGAATTAGAAATTAACCGCAAAGTCTTTCTGCCATCTGAACGAGGAAGATTTATAGCAGAATTCGACACTTCCGCTATTCTAAGAACTGATAAGAGCGCACAGGCGGCATTCTGGAAAGATTTGGCCACCGTAGGAGCAGCCACACCCAACGAGGTTCGAAGAGAAAATAATATGCCTAGAATTGAGAATGGAGACAAAGCTTTTGTACAGGTGAATGTGCAGACGCTGGACAATGCGGTTAAAGAAAAAGTCGCTGAACCGCAAAATAATCCAGATTTGTCAGACAACTTTTTGGTTAGTAAGTAAAAGCACTGTTATGGACGAAAAAAGAGAAATAAGAAATACTGCATTCCAGGTGCAACTAACTGGAGATACGGAAGAAAAGAGAACTGTAGAGGGTTATGCTTTATTATTCAATACACCATCCGACGGACTTCCATTCGAAGAAGTTATAGAGCGTGGAGCTCTGGACGGAGTTATTGAAAAAAGCGATGTATTTGCGTTGTTGAATCACGATCAGGCTCGTGGTATTCTTGCAAGATGTAAAGAAGGAACAGGATCATTATTGCTATCCGTGGATGATAAAGGATTAAAATACCGATTCGAGGCACCGAAAACGGCACTCGGAGAAGAGTTGCTGGAAAACCTCCGCCGCGGAGAGATAGATCAGAGCTCTTTCTGTTTCGATGTTGAAAAAGATACTTGGGAAAAGAAGAGTGACGGAACCTGGAAACGCACAGTACACAAAATAGGCAATTTATATGACGCCTCTCCCGTGTATAATGCGGCATACAGCAAAACGTCCGTGTGTTTGCGAGGAAAAGAACAAGCTGAAGAAGAACTTCGTAAGCACGAACAGGCAATACCAGAAGAGTATTACCAAAGCATAGAGAAATCATTAAATTTATAAATTTATGGCAAAAGAAAAAAGTATTACAGAGTTAAAGGACGAAAGAAATCAGCTGATTGCTCGTTCTAAAGAGATTATTAATGGCGCAAAGACTGAAAAACGTCAGTTCAAACCGGAAGAAGCCGAGGAACTTGGAACAAATCAGCAGCGCAGAGCGGAAATTGATCTCGAAATCGAAGAGCATGAGGTTATGAATCGTCAGCAAGGTAAAAGACATCAGCCTGTAACGAATGAGAGATTCTCATTGCGTCGGGCGATTGCGAACATGGTGGATGGATACAAACAAAACGATGCTGACGCAAGCGTTATTGACGCAGCTACCGCATTGCATAATTCATCAGGAGCGCAGATATCTGACAAACGCAGTATTGTCGTTCCAGTAAACATGGAGAAACGTGCTGCTTTTACCGCTGCTACCGAAGCAGCTACAGGCGTTATCATCGACGAAGAACAACAGGAAATGTTACTTCCATTGCAATCGGCACTAGTGTTGGCCCGTGCAGGAGCTCGTTTTATGACAGGTCTGCAAGGCAATATCTATTGGCCACAGTTTTCAGGGGCTAACGTGTTTTGGGAAGGGGAAAACAGTGCCGCAAAAGATGGTGCTGGTAACTTTACTAAAGGAGAAATATTCAAACCTCTTCGTTTGACGGCTTATGTCGATATCTCCAAACAGTTACTCGTTCAGGAGAATGCGTCTGTTGAGGCTTATATCCGCCAAGCTATTGCTGTAGCTATTGCGCAAAAGATTGAGCAAACAGCATTCAGTAAAAACAAGGGTGTAGAGAACACTCCGGATGGAATGTTCCACACTCTTAGTGGTACCGTAAAAGGGGATATTAACTGGGCACAAATCGTTGCAATGGAGACGAATGCAGACACACAGAACGCTTTGTTCGGTAATCTCGCCTATGTCCTTCATCCGTCGCTCATCGGTAAGGCAAAAACGAAGGTGAAAGACGCATCAGGAGCCGGCGGCTTTATTTTCTCGGGCAATGGTGACGGACAACTTAATGGATACAAAGCGTTGCGCACTAATAACTTGCCAAAAGAACTAGGAGAAGCTACAGACGAATTCGGTGCTGTATTTGGTAATTGGGCTGATTACTTCTTAGGCCAGTGGGGAGGCATTGAATTGTTGGTCGATCCGTATACGCAAGCGCTCAATGGTACCGTAAGACTCATCACCAACTCATATTGGAACATGGGCTTTATTCGTAAAGAGTCATTCTGTATCGCATCCATGAAGTAATATGGCATACGTGACCTTAGATATGGCAAAAAGGCACTTGAATATAGAGCCCTCATATACGGATGAAGATCCGTATATAGAGACTCTTATCACTGTAGCTGAAGAAAAAACTGCGAAGGAGCTTTGTGTGTCAGTGGAAGAACTTGCTACCATTGACGGTGGTAAGAATATCCCGGCACCGCTGGTTCAGGCGATGTTGCTGTGTCTTGGTGCTTATTATGCAAATCGGGAAAATACGGCGTATGCCACTCTAAAGGAAATTTCTCAAGGGGCAAAATACTTAGTTGATCTTTATAGAGACTATTCAAAATGAGAGCAGGATTATTACGCGAATTACTTGTATTCAAATCTCCGGTTGAAACGCAGAGTCCTACAGGGGCAGTGAAGAAAGAGTATAAAGAAGTGTTTAAATGTCGGGCATGTAGAAAGAAGATGTCTCTTATTGCAGACAGGGACGGGGTTAGTGCAATGGAGCAATTTATCGGGCATACACTCGTTTTTCAGGTACGTAATTATCCGGCAATCAAAGAGAATCTCCATGTTACTTACAATGGCAATGAGTATAATCTCAAAATGGTTAATCCTCAAATAAACGATAATAGTCTGCTATTAACTCTTGAAAAAATTGATACATGATCGAGATTAAACAAATAGATCGGGAAAACATTCAGTACCTCGTAGACAATTTAGAGGACTTCGAAAAGGACAAGGCTATAAAGAGTGGTCTTCGATCTGCAGTTAATGTTTTCAGAGTTAAAGGTAGAGCTAATCTCCGGTCTCGTCTTCTTTACCACGGTAAACAGACCAACCACTTGATGAACTCGTTTACAAACCGAGTTAAACGGAATAAACTAGGAGCACTCGCGGGCTTTGATCGTCCAGGTGGTAATCATTCTCACTTGGTGGACTCCGGAACAAAAATTAGAAGAACAAAGAGTGGTGCGAATCGAGGTATTATGCCAGCTAATCGTTTTTGGTCAGATACAAAAGTGAGTGAAGAGGGTAGGGCTATGAGTGCACTCTATCAAGGTGTCCAAAGAGCCGTTCAACGAATAAATAACAGAAGCTAATGAATAAATTGGCAATTACAACCGAGATTAGAAGCATTTTACTTGATTCAGAAGAGATCACCTCTCTGATAGGAAAGAAAATATTTCCTGTCGTTGCTCCATTGAAAACAGAAGGTGATTTCATCATTTATCAGCGTGATGGTTACAAACAAGAATATACTAAAATGGGCGTTGCCCGGCAAATTCCTACTGTATTTGTAAATGCTGTTAGTGATGATTATGATCGCAGCCTACAGTTGGCTTCTCTAATATATGAGGCTTTAGAAGGTCAATTTTCTAACCCGGATATGACTATACACTTGGAAGACTCTACGGAGGATTATTCAGAAGGAAAATACTTTCAGGTGCTTCAATTTTCAGTAGAGTAAAAATGAAACGTAAAACTAAAATTTTAAATAGTATGGCAGCAGTTAAACATGATTCAAGTAAAGACCTCGTAAGAGGTCAGTTATTCCTTTTCCTTGGTGAAAATCCGGTAGCGTTCGCATCCAGTTGTTCCCTGGAAGTGTCAGTTGAGGAGATTGATATTTCCAATAAAATGTGCGGCGATTGGTCTGCATCATTACCAGGAAAGAAAAGTTTCACTATCAGTAGTGAATCATTGCTTACCCGATTAGAAGGGGCAACCAGTTACGACGAACTACTGAAGCATGTAGATACGGGTGAAACATTCCAGTTTGTAGTCGGTGAGTCAACCATTACTGATAAAACCAACGTTGGTGGTAGTTTCGCAATTGATACTACCAAACCTAATTACAAAGGTGAGATTATGCTAACCTCTTTGTCACTAAAGAGCGATAACGGGCAGATTGCAACATGTTCTGCATCTTTTAAAGGAGTTGGTGCTTTGCAAAAGGTTGAAGCCGTTCCAGGAGCATAATAAGCAATAAGTAAACAAGTACGAAGGCGGTCAGATGATGGCTGCCTTTTTTTATTCAAAAAATCAAAGTAACTATGGGCATATTCATAATATCAGTCATTGTCGTATTTGTGCTGTTTGTTGTAGCAGCAGTTATAAATAGTAGATGCCATCGTCCGGGACCTCCCATAACGATAAATGCCCCTGCTTCTAAAAAGAGATTCAGGCTAGACATGAGGATAAAGATAAATATGAAATCAGTTATACGATGGGAACAACTTCGGAAAAAGTCTTTTTCCCAGATGGACTACACTGACAAAGATGATGTAGATGCACTATTGTACACTACAACCATCTGCAACATTGCTGGTGTAATGTATGCATTTGAGGTATTCCGGCATACGCTTGCCAATGAGAAGATAGCCCATGAAATGATTTCAGTATTAGAACGGGAAACAGCAGTTTTAAGCCAATTCCAGACAAAACAGGAAACATCTGATCTAGGTAGTACCGAGGTCACTCCTGGTATGATTGGCGAATTGATTGCAACGCTCATCATGTCAGGATTAGACGCGCATTACGCATTGGAAGAAATGGAATTATGTGATCTGCCTTTATATATCGAAGCATATGAGCGTAAAAAGAAAGAGCAAATGGAGAGTGATCGCCTCTGGACTTATCTGAATATCCTCCCTCATGTTGATGGCAAGAAGTTGCCGAGTGCCCGGGATCTATATTCATTCCCCTGGGAGGAGATGGAGGATATGAAAGAAGCTGAAAGAGCATTGGCGGAAGATGCAGAAACCTTTGAAATATTTATGAATAACGGAATAAATAATTGTAAGTAAAGATATTATGGCAGGACGTTTAAGCTTTAGTATAGCGATCAATCTCTTGACGGAAAACTTCAAGAGAGGTTCAAATCAAGTGAAAGCTGCATTCAGATCAATGCAGATGCAGTTTCTTACTTTTGCTGCAGCTCTGGGGGCCGGTGGCTTAGGTTTGAGTAATTTCGTTTCTCGGCTCATTGAAGTAGCCCGTGAAACTAATAGAGTGACTACCGCACTAAAGAATGTATCCGGTAGTATGTCACAATATGCCGACAATCAGCGGTATTTACTGGACTTGGCAAAGAAGTATGGACTAGAGATTAACGCTTTGACGGCTAACTATGCCAAGTTTACGGCTGCTGCATCCATCTCCGGTATGTCAATGATGGATCAGCGGAAAGTATTCGAATCTGTTTCCCGCGCTTGTACAGCCTTTGGGATGAGCGCAGACGATAGTAATGGGGTTATGCTTGCACTTTCTCAAATGATGAGTAAAGGCAAGATTAGTTCCGAGGAATTACGTCTACAGATGGGAGAACGTCTTCCGGTTGCATTACAGGCGATGGCAAAAGCTGCGGGTGTCTCTGTTGCCGGACTTGACAAGCTGATGAAGCAGGGTAAGCTAATGAGTAAAGACGTGCTTCCTAAGTTCGCAGAAGCACTCAACGAGATGATTCCTAATGTTGATACTGACAACTTGGAAACATCCGTAAATCGCCTGAAAAACGCTTTTACAGATTTTACTAATAGCACAGGAATACAGGACCTTTACAAACAGATTGTTGATGGAACTACAAAAGCGGTTCAGTATGTACAGAAGAACTTGAAAACTTTACTTATGTGGATTGTATCTGCTGTTTCTGGTTATATTGGAGGTAAAGTATTTGGTTATATAACTGCTGAATTTGCTAAGATGCAAAGGGCGGCATTAGTTGCCGCTAAAAAGATGGCCAAGGAAGCGGGACAAGCATTCGATGAAGCTGGATTCAGAGCAAATCGTTTTTATAATTCGGCTGTTGCGGGAGCCGCAAAACTTAACATAGCTTTGAAGTCTGCTGTAAAATCGTTGGCTCCAATGATGATAATCGCTGGCATTACACAGGTAATTCAAGTTATCAGCGCATGGAGAGATAGACAGAAAGAAGTTAATGAAAAATATCAGGAATATCAGAAAGGTGCTCAAAAGGCAGGTGCTGGAAATTATGCAGAGGTTATAAAACTTACTCAATTAAGAAATATAATAAACGACACAAATAACTCATATAAAACTCGTGTCGGTGCTCTAAACCAACTGAACACACTTCTTGGAACAGCATTCTCTATTGACAGTAAAACATTAAAAGTTAATGGTGATATCAATAAGGCTATACAGCAACGTGTAGCATTAATGAGAAATACAGCTTTAGCGGATTATTATACAAATCAATATACGCAATCATTGCAAGAACGCAAAGAACTGACAAAGCGAAAACAGGAAGTTGTAGATAAATACAATGCAAGGAACTCTGATAGCCCCATAGATGTAAACGCGACATCATATGATTATGATTCTTTTGTCAAAACGTCAAAAGATATATTGCCGTTTAAAGAGCTTGAGCTTATAACTAAAGATTTAAACAATACTAATAAAATTTTAGTTGATGCAGATAAAAACTCAAAAGCATATGCTGCTTTAGTTGCTAAGGAGGAAATAAAAAATACTCCTATCACTGATCCCGATGATAGTAAAAAGAAAAAAACTCCTCTACAAAAAGAGCAGGAATCTTTCAATAAACAACTCGAAGAATTAAAAGCCGAACTAGAAATAGGAAAGATTACTCAAGCTGAATATAACAAGAATCTTGGTGAATTGAACATAAAGATGTATGCTCAAGCTAAAGGAACAGGTAATAAAAAAGTTCTTGAAAGCGAGTATCTGAAAGCCAGAAAGGAAGCAGCAGAGGCTGCTATAAAGAATCAAGATAAGAATGCTGCTCTTGTTGAATTTGAAAAGGTTCAGAAAGACTATAACGCAAAGGTAAAAGAAGCCCAAGTGCAGCAAGCTAAGGGCTTAATGTCTCAAAAGGATTTGAACAGCAATATTGTGTCCCTTTCGATCGAAGCAGCCAAATCCGCTGCTGGCATCAAAGGTATCGGAGATGAGGCTGATGTGTTTATCACAGCTATGCAGTTAAATGCCAAACTCCTTTCATCATCCACTAAGGTAAAACCGCGTGATACTACTTTCGACTACAAAAAGACAAAGGTAGACATTAAATCCGAAGAGCTCGACAAGGCTAAAGAGTTAGCAGATAAATACAAAGAAGAAGCAAGAGTCATTGGAAAGACATTATCAGACGAAGTAGCTAACGCCATGGCTAATGTTCCGTCATTGGAAGAAGCTTTGAAATTGGCACAAGTCCAGGAGGATATCAAGAATCTCAATAAAGAGCTTAATGAATCATTGTATTCTGGTGTCAAGGACATTGCAAGCAGTTCAGACCGCATTGTAAGTGCGTTCAGTAACCTTCGTGATGTTATGAATGACGTAGATGCAACCGGGTGGGAAAGAATTATGGCTATCTGGAATGCTATGACAAACGTGGTAGATGCTTTCTTATCCATCATTAAAATGATTGAAAACCTAACGAAGATCACCGATAAACTCACAAAGGCAAAAGAAACAGAAGCTGCTATTGACACCGTTGTGACAGGAACGAAGGTTGCAAATGCAGCGACTGAAACTACAGCGGAACTTACTGCACTCGGCACTCAAACAACAGCAGAGGTTTCGGCTAGTACTCTAAAATCAACAGCGGCTTCTGTTGAAATGGCCGCAAAAAGTACGGCGGCTTATGCTGCCATACCCTTCGCTGGTGTAGGGCTTGCAGCGGCTCAAATAGCTGCTATGGAAGCTATGATAGCGGCAGCGGCTATTCCTAAATTTGCTACAGGAGGAATAATAACCGGTGGTCCTACTTCTGGAGATAAAATACTAGCCCGTGTAAATGCCGGGGAAATGATTTTGAATCAGGGGCAACAATCCCGACTATTTGAAGCTATCAATTCTGGGAATCTGGGTGGAGGTGGTAATATGTCATCAACAGTAACTACTAGAGTCCGGGCTAAGGACCTCATTCTTACGATTAATAATGAACTTAAATCACAAGGAAAGAAACCAATATCATGAGTTACGGATTAATATACACAGTACCATTTGCCACACTGGATAATGTCCCATGTGTGGTAGAAATCGAAAAGAAAGACTATACAGGTAAATCAAAAGAACTAACCCCTGCTGGTGATTCTCCTTTTACAGTTGATATAGAGGATGAAGAATTTCTTTATACTCCTACTCGATTTAGTACAGCAACGATCCGGGTGGTTGGTAGTGACTACCTGCAAAGTTTGTTTTCTACGGCTTATCAAATGTATCGGGTGACATTGAAAGTAAATGGCTTAGCTACTTGGTGTGGATTCATAAAACCAGAACTTTACACACAGGATTACGTATCAGAGACATTTGAGCTTGAATTAGAGTGTATAAGTGCTATGGCTGCTCTTGAATTCATAGATTATAAACAGGCAGAAGAAAATGGACGAGTATTTATTTCTTTATGGAGCTTATTAAAAAAGTGTATTGCTTCTTCCTTAGGGAAATATAACTCCGTGTGTTTTCCTTATGTATATGCTAAGGATTCCAATGCCTATTCAGACGGTCTTAATATCTTGCAAGATATGACTATAAGTGAGCAAAATTTTTTTGACGAAGATGACAAAGCAATGACACTGAAAGAAATATTGGAGGAAATATGTAAATTACTCAATTGGACTTGTGTTGATTGGAGAGGTGAATTATACTTTGTAGATATTGACCACAAGGAAAGATATTATAGATATAATACAGATCTAGCATCTGAATATCAAATATTTTTTCCGACCACTATTGATATTCAAAGTTTAGGTTTCTCTGGTTCAGGACATTCATTAGACATACTATCTGGCTACAATAAGGCTGTTATAAAAGCAAGTAATTATCCGATAGGTGAGATATTTCCAGAAGAAACTTTTAATGCAATTGTACGTGTGGTGAACGGTTATTTTCTCCCTCCTGCTCAAGCTGTAACTCCTGGCATAAGAGACGAGGAAATTATCTTAGTAAAGCAAAATCCAACTGTATATAAATTATTTGAATATTATCTTCACGATTCTAAATATTTATTAGGAGCACAACTTTATCGTGTTTGTATTTATACGCTGACTCGACAAGATGATGGAAGTTATAAACGTTCGATTAATGAATTCTCATATGATGATTGTATACGTATTATCACACAATCCCAGTATTTAACAGATAGAACTCATTATGAAAAAGTTAAATTGGAAGCTAACAAAGAGATGTTTACCTTTGCTAATGAGCTTCCATGTGCTGCATATAGCGGAGGAGCTTTCTGTATTTCTGGGGATGTGGCACAGAGTAATAGAATCGACAATCACTATTACAGTTCAACAAAAGGCGCAACAAGTAGTTTGAAATTAATATGTTGTCTTGAGATCGGAGGAAATTATTGGAATGGATCCAAATGGGTTAAAACAGAATCAACATTCTCCATGTCTGTTAATCCTCAAAATACAGGATATACTTCTATAGAGAATACAAAAACTTTAGGTATGCCTTATAAAGCAGATGGTTATATCATCGAATTACCCCAAAATCTGCTAACTGGCACTATTAGGTTTACGATGTTCACTCCGCAGGTCCATGATAGTGTGACTGCAGTCTATATAAAGAACTTCCAATTGTCTTTTACTAAAACAGAAGATGATACAGAAACGGGCAATAGCAATTCAGACCGTATCTATGAAAATGTAGTCAATGAAAATTATATCAATGAATTGGAGGAAATAGAATTTAAGATTACTTCTCATAATAATGATGGAGCTTGTTATAGTAAAGTTATTATAGGGGATAACTATCTGACTGATAACTTATACTCCGTGATTGAAGGAACAACCATCCGCCCAGAGGAGCATCTAATAAGAAGAATAATTAAGCGGTATAGTGCCCCCCAGATAAAGTTAACACAAGTAATAAAAGAGACACCTGATTTAACGCCTATAACTCGTTTGTCTGACAATTATATGGTTAATAAGAGATTCATCAATGTTGGAGGCACAATCGATTATAAGATGAATCAATTTCAGTGTATAATGATAGAAGTATGAGTGATATCTTAATAAAGTCAAGAGTAATTCCATCTAACCCCCGGTCGAAAAATTATCCGGCTGGGGCCACTGTTGTACGCTCTGGTAGCGGGGGTGGCAGTACGTTAATAACTGGTGGTGGAGGGACTAATATTGATATCATAAAGGTTGATGACATGCGATCATTAACCGATAAAAATGTTCTTTCATCTCTCCGAGTTCTTGGTGAAATTCTATCACGGATTATTAAAAATGATGACGAGACAGAACTTTCAGAGGAAAACACGCTATCATCACTCCGGATCACTAAAGAAATAGCAGAATCAGCGAAAATAATTTTAGATAAAATAGAGAAAACTTATCTTTCTAAAATAGAAAATGATGAGGCTGCCGGACTTCTCACCTTCCTAAAAGGTTTAATATCTAAAGAGCTAATTGAAGCTAATAACGGTTTG
>NZ_QSUR01000065.1:0-17102 GCF_003439055.1 Bacteroides sp. OM05-10AA | reverse complement strand
TGACTCACCTTAAGTTGGTTTCAGACTGTTTTTATAAAAATGGTTATATAAATCGTTCTCTTCTCAAAAAGGTATTTCAAGACATGTTGTCCGAAAAACAAATTAGAGGCTTGATTTCAAAGATGGAAAATGCAGGGATTATACAGAAAGATGGTGCAGGCAAATATACCCGTTGTGTAAAAGCACCGGATTTTCCATCGATTGTCTAGGGCCGCAAGAATCAATTTTAGGGCCGTAAGATTTCAACTGTCTGTTTATTAGCTTATTTGATTAGGGCCGCAAAAGTCGATTTTACGTCCACAAAGATTTCCGACAATAGACTGAAAAATATGAAAAATCCTTGTAATAATTTGGTGGTTATCGCAGGGATTTGATTTTTTAGCACTCCTAATCAAAAGATTTAGATAAGCGGAGCCTTATGATCTACTTTCCATACAATGAGGAAATGTGTAGTTATACTGATACATGGATGGGTGAACTATATGAAAACGAGTATCCATTGGTTTCTAAAGGGTATGGTCAGGAATGATCAATTTGAAAACTCATAAACTTCTGAATTCGAAGCCCGAATATGGCAGTTTGTATTTGCAAGCCAAGGTATGTGATAGTGGGACCTATTTCTTACTTGACAAAGACAAAAAGACAATATGTAAAATTGCAGATTATGTTCCTAACAGTTTAATTCCAGAGGTAGATGGTTGTGGCGATTATATTCGTCTTAGAATCAATGAGGATGACATGATAAATTGGTTTGAAGAACCGGATTTTTTTGACTTTATGGAAGACTCTGAGGTTGTTGAGAAAATCGATGTGCACATTAAAGAAGAAATCTATACTGTATACCAAAGTCGAGTTCACTTATAACCAGCTTATGGCAAAATTGTTTCGATTGCCTAAATTCATACAGATGGAAATAGGAAAGGCGTTGATAGCAAATGCTTCGGAAGAATTTGAAAAGGAAGAGTAAGAACATCCTTCTTGAGTTACATAGTTTATAGTAATGAACCCTGCTAAATTATATCTTCACTGATATAATATCTATATTCATATAGACTCAGTTTCTTGTTTTGTTATGCGTTATGTGGAGTTTATTTACTAATTTTGCACTGATTTTGAAATAACATAAAACTAACAATGCAGAGAATTTGGATGGGCATACTATCAATCACCACAATTTAGGGTAATAAACGCTCGGAATGTGTGTTGAATGTTCATGTCTCCGGTATTGAATCTCGTATTGTAAATACTTTCCAGCGAACATAATAAAGTACATTTTACTATACTTTGATCTAGAATAGAGACTGAATGGCTGGAGAGTCTTTAGCAAACTTTTCAACTATTTTGTTTTATACCCATTTATGGCAGTTACTTTTGTGATACTTCTCTGTCATTTCCGTTTGATGGGTGATTGATAACTTGATTATTAACGTGCAGTGATGCACATAAATTGAGAAGAAATAAATTATAAATTTGATGGCAGCAAGGTGTTCTTTACATCTGATACCCACTTTTATCACGGAAATAGACACTGTCTGGAATTTTGTGTAAATGGAAACAGGATTCACTTGTAAGTTCTCTTATATCTGGATTCTGTTTTCAAATATAAGCATAAATTGGTTCATAATTTGAATCCCGTATTTTCCATTTACACAAAATATTCTATAGTGCCGAATTATACAATTTATTAGTGCTTCTCGTATAGCATCATGAGCAGGTGTTTCTTCTTGTTGTATACCATCTTTTATCATAATAGGATGTGGTAAAACCTGTATCAATCTATTATATACTTTTATATAGAAATGATAGAGGTTTGCTTCCCATAGATACGGTGTGTCCACCTTACATTAGAATCTCTGTGGTGATTAGCATCAGCAAACATACGTCTTATTTCTGCTTCTGTACATAGATAGTTATCTTCATGGTTTCTTCTGTAGGTATACTTACCTTTTCCTTGTTGTGATCCAAGATTTTTAAATGATTGATATTGCCTAAGGTTATAAAAAAATAATAGAATAGGTATTAGTTTGTGATATTTGTAGAAATGATGCAAATAGATTAATCTTATTTGTGGATATGGATATTTAGTTATATATTTGTGGAAAAACAAATTGTATGATAGCAGAAATTAGATTTAAGAACATGTTCTCATTTAGAGACGAGGCTATATTAAGTTTTGAAGCTGATAGAAGTAAGGATATGGAATCATATCATGTTGTTGAATTGGGTGGGGGTGTGAGACTATTGAAAGTGGCTGTTATTTATGGAGCAAATGCTTCGGGTAAGAGTAATATTATTAAGGTTTGTGATTTTATCAAGTCATTCATTACTTATACTCCACTTAATAAGGCAGAACAAATTCAAGTAGTCCCGTTTCTCCTGAATAAAACAAGTTCAAAGCAGTTATCTGAATATTCGATTTCGTTCTATTTGAAGAATGAGGAGAAAGCTGTTTGTTATGTCTATTCAGTAGCTTTAGATAGATGGCACGTAGCAAAGGAAAGTTTAATTTATTATCCAAGTCAACAGCCTGCTACTATATTTGAAAGAAATACTGAGAATAACGTATCTGTTATTAAATTTGGACAGAAAATCAAGATGTCGCAAGCTGTCAAAGAGGAAATAACATTGAAGTGTTTGCATAATATGTCAGTTTTTGCTGCCTATATGCAGGTGAATACACATATTGTAGAACTAGAGACGGTTCTTCAGTATCTAACCAATCAGGTTATGCCGGCTATTGTACCTGCATCATCTTTAAGTCGTTATGCCGAAGAATCAATCAAGAATGAGTCAGCAAAAGATTATATTTTGAGATATCTGCAGGAAGCAGATTTTAATATTTCAAATATTACTTCCAAAGAACAGGAAACGCATAAGGGGCCGATTAATTATACTATGTATCAGCATAAAGTTTCATCTGATTATGGTAACAATGATTATTATGAGTTTCCGGAACTGTTTGAATCGGACGGTACTATTCGTACATTTGGCTTGGCTGCTCAAGTACAAAAGATTCTTGAAAGAGATGCTTTTCTCGCAGTTGACGAGATTGAATCTTCTCTTCATCCGAAATTGATAGAATACATCATTGAACGTTTTCTAAAAGAATCAGAACAGGCACAGTTGTTGCTCACTACGCATTATGATGGACTGTTAGGAGAGGAAGATTTGCTTAGAAAAGATAATGTTTGGTTTACTGAAAAGAATCTGGATGGTTCAAGTGTACTGTATCCTCTGACAGATTTCAAGGGATTGAATAGGATCAGTTCTCTTCAAAAGGCATATAAGTTCGGTAAATTCGGTGCAGTTCCTAATCTATAATCGTGTATTTTTATGAGAAAAGCAAGAAAAAATACAGTGACCAGACAGGTTATTCATATCGTCGGTGAGGGTTTGACTGAATTATTCTATTTCAGTCATTTGAAAAAAATACTTGGTTATAGATACTCTATTTCTCCTCGTTTATTTGAAAACAATAGTATTGAGAAAATAGAAAAGAAAATAAAGGAACTTCTGGATGAAGATGTCTTTGTAATATGTGTTTTTGATGCTGATGTTAGCAGGCGTTCTGATGCAGAGAATAAGAAAATGGTATCGTTCAAAAAGAAATATGAAAATAATGCTAATGTGATTCTTTGTGATAGCTTACAGTCAATAGAATATTGGTTTTTACTACATTTTGAAGATACATGTCGACATTTCCAAGATTCAGCAGCAACAGAAAGAGCATTAAAGCAATATCTGCCAACATATGATAAAACTCGGAAATACCTTGAGAAGGATAAATGGGTTAAAGAAATGCTTGTAGGCTCAAAAATGGATAAAGCATGTGAATTGGCCGAAAAATATAAAGGTAGAGATTCTTATAGCGAGATTTATAAGGCGATTAAAAAAGTTAGTGAATCGTTGCAATAAATATGAATTGATGAAAAAAGATTTATATGTTGTTTTGGGAATCATAATTAGTGGAATTGCTATCGCATTTATCATTAATACGATGTTGACATATGGTAATGTTATTAAAACAAGCCTTTCGAATGATTCTTGGTTAAATTTTTGGGGAAGTTATAGTAGTGGAATTTTTGCTGTTGTAGTAGGTTATCTTGCTATTATTTATAGTAATAGAAATAGTGAGAAAGCTATTCTACAACAAGAAAAACTGTTAATTCGTCAACAAAATATTAAAAAGTTGGATGATTATAATAACTGTCTAAAAAATAATTTGGCTTTACTTAATATAGTAGATGTTATGGGAATTACTGTTGGTCTTGACCATCAGAATATATCATTATCTAAATCAGAAATATGTCAAATTAAAGGTCGAATCTATGCAACAGATTTGCAGTATAGATATGTGTTTGAAGTTGATGTACAACGCCAGAAAACAAATTTAGAAAAGACTTATGAAGAATGCTGGATTAAAGCACGTATTGGACTATCGGATTTATTGGATCAAGAACTCTCTTTTATAGAACGTGTTAATCAAAACAGATATGATATTCAAATAAAAGAGAATAATATGCATCGAAAAAATATCTTATTGGAATTAAGTAAACAAGCGGTAGATATAGAAAAGAGAAAGTTATTTCTGCAAGAGATTAAGGATGTTAACATGGAACTGGAACGATTAGATAAAAAAATTATTTCATACTATGATGATGTTGATAAGATGACCACTTCGATTAAAGATTTTTCGCTTGAATTAAATAGTACTATAAAGGCCTTATTTGATATTTCTTTATTGCTTATTAAAGAGAAAGAGGCTCAATTTAAATTAGAAAAATAAGGGTTTGGTATATATGTTTTAAGTTTTAGGATCACTAGTGTCCCATTAAAATTGGTCCGAATTAAAATTTAAATGAACTTGGCCTATTTGGTCCGAATCGTTCTTTGTCATTTTGAAATTTAGTTTTATCAAAGAGGTCTCTCAGATGAGTTTTATCTGTCAATGAGATATTCAATATTTGTAGTACTTCGTATGTACTTTACTAGTCTACATACTAAATAAGGCACGCTATATTTATATTTCTGCAATCCTATATGATAAGAACCGGTAAGTTTGACTTTTGTACGATATCGGAAGTGGTAAGGTTTATGAAGAAGTTTTCCTAATGCTGGCGTTTCCTCCTAATCAAATATGTCTATACAGATTTTTCGGTAGTTGAGGAAGGCTTGCTGTTAAACACATAATAAATAAAGCTTGTAAATAGAGAAGGCTGAAGAATGAAGTCATAGAATTTAGCGCATGATCTTTTCTTTTTATCACTGAACTTTTCGTTTTTCAGTAATATTTTGTAATTTTGCCACACAATTGAGAAACATATAAAATATGGTAACTATATATTGCCTTAAAGTGTGAATCCTTGTTAAGCGGTAGGATATAGAAAATATAAACCTTCTATAAATCGTATAATCGTGTATAGAGGATTTTGCTGTAAGATAGTATATAGTCACCTAATATTTTGCCCTAAATAATATGTAATGCATAGTCATGGATAAGGACATAAATCGCATCAAAGGAATGTTGGCAGAGAAGAAGCGCACAAACAAGTGGCTTGTAGAACAATTACCTTAGATCCTGCTACAGTATTAAAATGGTGCACGAATGCAGCATAATCCAGCCTCGAGACTCTATTTCAGATAGCAAAGGTGCTAGAAGTAGGGGAAGAGGAGGTGCTCGTTTATCCTTCAAAGATGTGACAATAACATATAAGAAATATACTGATGGATATGCAAGTAGAAGAAATAACACAAATATTACGAGAGTCACCAAGCGTACGACTCATAAAATCAAGAAGTGTGGATTTCTTCTTGTCTTTTGTCATTGAGGCGTTTGAGGGACAGTCGGCTATAATGCAGGAACGCTTGCACATGCTACTGGAGAACCGACTGGATGAGCAGGAAAATGCGTTGGTGGAGGATAATCTTGAAATGACAAGACTAGGGGAGTCGAACGAACAGAAAGCAAAACGACTCATCAAAGACTGGACAGACAAGGGATTCTTGACCAACTATCAGAACGAAGAGGGAGAGGTGATATACGAGATTTCGTCGCACACAAGCAAACTGATGGATTGGGTGGTGAGCTTGAAAAAAGAGGATTACATCGGTACGGAATCGAAGTTCAAGACGCTGTTTGCCCAACTGAAGGAATTGGTGGAATACTCGAACGAGGACCGCGAGAAGCGACTGGAACTGCTCCGAGCCAAAAAAATGGAGATAGAGCATCAGATTCAGCGACTGGAGATGGGCGAAGAGGTCGAGGTGTATGAGGACTACCAGATAGAACCACGATACAATAGCTTGAATAAACTGGCTAAGGAGCTGCTTAGCGATTTCAAGGAGGTGGATGACAACTTCAAGGGGATTATCAAAGAGATATATGAGCGCCAGACAGACAATGCGGAGAAGAAAGTATTGCTGAACTACATCTTTGATGCGTATGGCGAACTGAAACAATCGCAACAAGGCAAGAGTTTCTATGCATTCTGGGAATTCCTGCTCTCGGCCGATCTGCAGAAAGAATGGGACGAGTTGACTGGTGCACTCTATGAAACACTGGAGAATAGAGGCATTGATGCGCATGACATGTTTCTCAGGGAAATGAAAAAGCATCTGTTTGACGCAGGCGAGAAGGTGGCGAAAACCAACGATCGCATGAGCGAGAAACTGAGTCGCATCATTCGCCAGAACGGACAGATGAATGCAGAGGTGACAAAGCAGGTGATTAATGATATAAAGAAACTGCTCATCGAAGCCACCAAACAGAAAGAGAAACCAGAAGCTTCGCTTGAATATGAAACTATCGATATCAATCTGCCAGTCGAGCGCCCTCTGACTCTGGCTCCTATAAAAGAGACTGTGTATAAGGATAAGCCTGATATGGCTGAACTGAGTCTGGACGACTTGGAGCGCATAGGCAAACTCTACAATCCGTATCACATCGATCGTTTGGTGCTGAGAGACCGCATTAACAAGGTGCTGTACGACAGACAGCAGACGACACTAGCAGAGGTGATAGAACGGAACGAGGGTGTGGAGAAAGGTCTGTCGGAAGTGTTTGGATACATTGGCGTGCTGAAGGAATATAAGACTGTGGTAAACGAAGAGCGCCAGCAATATATTGTTTTTGCAGAAAACAAAACGATATCAATTCCCGAAATCATAATAACACGATGAACGCAACAAATATACAACCATACAGCAGGGCTGTGGTGAAACTTCTGAAAGGCATCGTAGAGAAAGACGATGTAGTGTGGAATGATGTACTCGACTACCAGAGCGAGATACTGGACTATATCAGCGTGATGGGGCTGGAACTCATCGTGAAAAAGGATGAGGGTTTTGCCTTTGTCAAGCAACTGAAATTGGACGATGACAAAACGTTGAACATGACGTCGAGAAGGTTGTATGGTTTTGAGGTGTCGGTGATACTCATCGTGTTGAGGCAGATACTCGAAGACTTCGACAGCAATCCAACAGAGTCGCAGGCTTCGTATAAGTATGTAACCGCCACTGAAATAAAGGAAGAGGCGGAACTGTTCCTGCCCACCACCTTCAATCGTGCCAAGTTTGAGAAAGACCTTGACCGCTATATCGACAGCATCGTCAGCTTTGGTTTCCTTGTGGAAGCAAAGCATGCTGAGGGCGAGAAACGCTATAAAATACATCGCATCATCAAGGAGAAGGTGACACTGGACGATCTATTGGAATTCAAAAACAAACTGAACGACTATGATGCAGCAGATGAATCTCTTTAATACCAGTCCGGAAGTGGCAGGCTTCAAGCTTGACTATTTGGAAGTGTGGAACTGGGGTACATTCGACCAAAAGGTGTACTGCATGAATACGCAGGGCAATAACTCGCTGCTGACCGGTGCCAACGCATCGGGCAAGAGTACGCTGGTAGATGCTCTGCTCACGCTGCTAGTGCCACTGAAGCGCCAACGATTCTACAACCAATCATCGGGTGTGGAGAAGAAGGGCAACCGTACAGAGGAGTCGTACTTCTTTGGCAACTATGGCAATCAGCAGCAGGAGGGTGCAGCGAGCACTACCACGCTTAGATTGCGAGACAAAGGGGCACGTTCGGTACTTCTTGCATCGTTCTGCAATGTGGACAAACGTGTGGTGACGCTGTTTCAGGTGCGCTACTACACTGGCGAGGAACTGAAGGTGTTGTTTGGTATAGCTCGCGAACCGCTGACTATAAAGCGCGACTTTTCGGAGTTTGACCTGCATGGCGACTGGCGCAAGCGACTGACGAAGAAATACAATACGAATGACACAAGACGCAAGATAGAGTTTTTTGACGGCCCGGTTGCGTATGGCGAGAAGATGATAGCCCTCTTCGGAATGCGTTCGGACAAGGCGCTTACACTCTTCAATCAAATAGTGGGCGTGAAAGTGTTGGACGATCTAGACAGTTTCATCCGTACGAATATGCTCGAGGAAGTGCCGGCTGAGGAAAAGTACCAGGAACTAAAGGACAACTTCCAAAATCTGATGGAGGCGAAAACCAATATCGATAAGGTGAAGGAGCAGATTGCCCAACTGGAACCTATCAATACATTGGCAAAGGAACTGATGGCGATAGACACGCGCATAGCTGAATTGGAGCAAGAGAAGAGTGTGGTGGCCTATTGGTTTGCTGCGCGAACGGTGGATTTGTGCAACGAGGAGTTGGCGCGCTGCAAGAGCAACTTGAGAAAACTGGAAGATGAGTTGAAGGCGTTAAAGGTGAAGAAGAGTGAGCTGGAACAAGAGCAGACGCGCTTGTCGGTGGCTATTGAGAAGGACGAGGTGGGTCAGCAGATACGTGAGATTGAGAAGGAAATCAATCAGAAGGTGAAGATGCGTGATAACCGCAAGGCCAAAGCCGAAGAATACGATAAGCTAGCAAAGACGGTGGAGCTGACACAAAGTCCTGATGCAGAGGTATTCGATGCCAATCGTGCGACCGCCAAACACGAGAAAGATGCTCTGCAGGTAAAGATTGACAGGCAACTCATGGAAGAGAAGCGTCAGGCACAAAACCGTCAGGATGAAATCAACTGCACGATATCAGAGCGAGTGGATACTATACGCTATCTGCAGCAGCATAAGAACAATATCTCTGGTCGTGTGGCTGAGATTCGTGATGAGATACTGGAGGCTGTTGGTGCAACCGCCGAAGAGATTCCATTCATCGGTGAACTGATACGTGTGAAGGATATTGAGTGCGATTGGGAGTATGCCATCGAGCGTATTCTGCACAATTTTGCCTTGAGATTGGTGGTGCCAGAGAAGTATTACAAGCAGGTGAATGAGTATGTGAATGGTCATAATCTGCGAGGACGCATCGTGTATCAGCGATACGAGGGCACAGAGCCTCTTCGTGAGTTTGAGGATAGGACATTGAAGGTGGATTCGTTGCTCCGTAAGGTTGAATACAAGTCAAAGTGCTTGTATTTGGATTGGCTTGAGGATAGGTTATTTGCTGAGTTCAACTATAGTTGTGTTGATTCGCTTGCGGACTTCAACTATCTGCAAGAGAAAGCAGTAACGAAAGAGGGACTGATAAAAGCGAGAGGTGGTAAGCATGAGAAAGACGACCGACCAGAGACACGAGGCAAGGAACACTATGTGTTGGGCTGGGACAATAAGGAGAAGATTGCCATGCTGCAGGCGGAAGTACGCCAGTTGCAGCAGGATGAAAAGGAGGTGGCAACCAAAGTCCGTCGTATAGAGGCAGATACAAAGAATGCTCAGGAGAAGCGAGAAACCTACTCGAAGCTGTTTGATAAATACGATAAATTTGATGATATCGACTGGTGGTCGTGTGCACTCGTCATTCAGCAAAAGGAAGAACAGAAGCGACAACTGGAGGAGACCAATGATAAGGTGAAGATGTTGCAGGGGCAATTGGAGAGGGTGAGAAAGGAACTTGGTGCACTTGAGGAGAAGTTTAATGAAGCTATCGGTAACAAAGCATTATTGGAAAATCGTGAGAATATACTCAAGAAACAGAGCAATGATTGTGCTTTGGCTTTGGCTCAAATAGGCGTTGTTGATACCGATGCTTTTGAGTCGCAACACACAGATTTACTGAATGTGGCATTGGTGGGTTTGGACAAAATGCGTGACACGTTACAGAGTGACATCAATTCCGCTTTGCGGAAACAACGTGAGACGAAGGGTAGCAAGAGTGGCGATTTGAAGAACCTGATTTATCGCTTCAAGAATCCCACTGAGGAAATTACCGCGAAGTATCGCGATTGGCGTTCGGACGTGAACCGTTTGCCCGAAGCCGTGGAGTTTGTGGGCGAATATCAGACCTATTACCAACGATTGCTGGACGAAGATCTGCCTGGGTTTGAATCGCGCTTCAACAAGTATTTACAGGAGAATATCATCAACAAGGTCAGTGCATTCAATATGTTCTTCCAGAACTGGCGCCAGTCTATCACCAAGACCATCGACCAATTGAATTCGTATCTTGTGGGCATCGATTTCAAGGATGCTCCAAAGACGTATATCCAGTTGGTCGCAGCCAAACGATTGAACGTGGATTTGAAGGAGTTCCAAGACCTTCTGAGCAGTGCAATCCCGAACATCCATGAGATGAATTCGACAATCGATGGCAGCAGGATTCATTTTGAACAGCATATCGAACCGCTGATGTCTCGTTTACAAGACGAATCATGGCGAAAGTTGGTGATGGATGTGCGTGGATGGTACACATATAAGGCGGAGGAGTTTTATCAAGACGATGATCAGAAGCGTAACACCTACGAGGCTATGGGACAGCTGTCAGGTGGCGAGAAGGCGCAATTGACATATACCATCCTGGGGTCAGCTATCGCTTATCAGTTTGGCTTGACTAAGAACGGACTCGACTCTTCGTTCCGCTTCATTGCCATAGATGAGGCTTTTCGCGCACAGGACGAGGACAAGGCTCGCTATCTGATTTCGCTCTGCAAACAGCTCCACCTGCAGTTGCTCGTGGTGACTCCGAGTGACAACATCCACATCGTGGAGAACGATATTTCGTATGTGCATTATGTGGAGCGCAAGGGCGACCGTTCTGTACTCTATAATATGCCTATCAGTGAGTTTAAGGCAGAACGTGAAAGGAGTATGGAGGTATGATAACGGCAGCAGAAATACGTAAGAAGACAGAACGCAAGTATGTGGATTACTTGCGTTCAGTGGTCGCTGGCTCTGAGTTTGAACCAATTGTGATTCCTTGCGATAAGAAAGCGAGCGCATCGATGGATGAGTATCAGCACGAACTGACGGACATCCGTTCGCAATCGAAAGAGGTGAAGGGCTTTGGTTACACGATTGAGTGGAAAACAGTGAAAACGAAAGCATTGGGCGAACAGGATCTGCCTGAGCGTGTGTTGTTCAGGAGTGCATCGGACGTTGAGCGCTTCTTGCTGAAGGGTGGTGAAGTGTCACAGTTTCGCAAGGATGTGGCGATGTTGTTTAATGAGTTTCCGCAGCTTCGTCCATGGGTGGAACGCTATCCACTTAAGGTGATCGAGAATGCTTCCTCTTGGCCTGATTTGTTGAAAGTTTTGCGCTATTTTGTGGCGAATCCTTGTCCTGAGTTGTACATTCGTGAATTGCCTATTGAGGTGCACACCAAGTTCATTGAGCGCAATAAGGGAGTGCTTCGTGAGTTGCTGGATATTGTCATTGTAGAGCATGTCTGTTCGGATGAGAAGGAGTTCGAAAAGCGCTTTGGATTGCGATACGATGAGCCATGGGGGCGCATTCGTGTGTTGGAAGCATCGATTGCGAGTGAATACTTTTCTGGTGTAGACGATCTGACGATGCCTCAGAGTCAGTTCTGTGCGTTATCGTTGCCTGTGCAGAAGGTGTTTGTGGTGGAGAATAAAGTCAACTTCCTGACTTTTCCCAAGTTGGCAGGAAGTCTGCTGATTTGGGGGCATGGATTCACCGTTGGCATCCTCAAGTCTGTTCCATTCATGCGGCACGCTTCCCTATACTATTGGGGCGACATTGATGTACAGGGCTTCGAAATTCTCTCGCAGTTCCGCAGTTATTTTCCCCAGACGCAAAGCCTTCTGATGGATCGCGCTACCTTTGACACCTATTTTGAAGGCGACAAAGGCACTCCAAGCAATGTATCAAAGCCTCTCCATCTTACCCCTGCGGAAGCCACACTGTATAATCATATCAAGTCTCACAACCTACGTCTAGAGCAAGAGAAAATTCCGCAAAAATGTATTGAAAATATATTCAATAGTTCGTTAAAAATTAGCCAAGTCTAAGTGGTTCTGCGGTAAATAAAAGTAGTTCTTTGAAAATTTTGTCAATTAATGTCGTGTCTGCTTGAATGGCGAACACGCCGTTCAAGCATATTGGCATTGTGTGTTACCGACTTGCATGAAGAAACCGAATATTTGATTTTCATTCTTTTGCAAGTGCCCTTGGCGAGATTGATTGCAGTAAGCGAAACGTTGAAGTGAAAGGCCATCTTTCTGAACAAGTCTTGACTATTACAGCTTACCATTCAAAAGCTTAGTTACTTCCAAAATAGATGTACATAATATGTCAAACTTGCGTTTTTACAAGTCTTCTGAGTCGTTTAGAAGTAATCTTTTCTCATTTTTCTTTGATTTACCATATGTGGCATGATAGATATATGATTTCCATCATCTCGGTTAAACCTTACATCTTTTGTTCTTGTAGGTTCATGCCACTAAGTTGAGTTAAATTTTGATTGTCTTAAAACTTCAATCTGCCAGCATCTTTAATAACAGATAATATTCTTTCTTATGTCTTTCCATCCTCGCTAAGTCTTTGTCTGTATGGTGTAGAATGCGGGTAATATCCATATTGTACTGAAGGTCATTCAATTTGACTTTGATGGCCAAACGATGTCCGCGGAAACGCTCGATATATGTTTCACGATTGGTAGTTGTGCGGAAGTCCATTAGATCGAGAGCTTCTTCAATCTCGTCCCATTCTTGCTTTGTTAATTTGTGGTATTTTTCGTTCGGAAAGGATCCTACGATATCTTCAAATTCATAAATCCAGTCATGTTTTTCCTTGTTCTTCTCCCAGTCATCCAGTATCGCTTTCAGTTTTCTAATGATCTCTTTTACGGTATGACCTGTATCTTCAGCTACATTAAACAGAAATCCCACGGTTTTTTCTTTCCAGTCGAAACCGTTTCGTCCGACAGTCGATAAATGTTCTTCAAAGTAATCTTTACCTGCTTGATCTACCTGTCCTTTGTGCAATTCTTTGGCCAATCGTGCCGCTGCGTATGCTACATGTATCTTATATCCCATGATATCTTCATAGGCATCTTTTGTTTCTTTTGCAGCTTGAGGGTTAAACGTTCCCAAGTATTTGATATATTTCATATAAGTTCGTTCTCCCGCACCTGATAGCCCTGACATAGTGTCAAGTAGCTGGTCTGCAATCCGATCCAATACATTAATATCTTGGATATTGTTGCGCATCGCTTCATTCAACCGTTTTCCCGCCTGTTTCGCCATTCGTTGTTCCAATGCGATGCTCTGCTTGCAGAATGCTATAAAATTTGAGTCAAGTTTCATTCTTTTACACGCTTCTTTTTAATTAATTCCTTTTGTTTTTAATTATATAGTTAATTATAACATATTGGGCAGAGTATCATTGTCTGCCAAATATGTTGCTAATAATTATGGGATTATATCCCGTTTTTGTCAATGTTTACTTTTTCTATTTCATCCCATTCTGCCAGAGAGATAATGTCATGGTATTGTTTCAATGATAAAACATTCTCCTCGCTATCCATACATTCGTATTCCCATGGAAGTTGATAAACGGTTCCTTCTTCATGATGGCCCATGTAGTCGTGAAATGTGTACGGAATCAATTTCACATGATCCTTCTCCTTGAGTATTCGTAAAAGTTTGGCAGCGTCGTGTATTTCCAAAGGAGCGCCAGACTTGTATAGTGCAGTGGCGACTTCTACCGCAACATCCACATACGCCGAGTAGCTGTTGGAAACAATGATTCTCCATCCGGGGCTGTCAAAATCCGATGCGAGTATATTCAACCGCAACAATCCCAGTTCCCCATAATGGTCCGAGGCGAATTTGTTGAAATCCGTCTCACTGTCGAGAGCGTATTTATCCTGCAAATCACAGAATTTAACCATGTTGTAATATGCGACATCCTGTAATTCCAATGGCACTCCATTCGGGAGGGTACGTATCTTTCGTGTAGTATCAAACCTTTCAAAATACCGGCCATAGGCTTCATGAGCGATCCGATAATATTTGCAATACGAACGTATCGTCATTGTATCTAACGGCCGCCCGAAATTCTTGCAGACGGAATCCTCCAGTGCTTTTATTGCCGTCGTCTCGTCTTCGACCTCAATTTTAAATCTCGGTTCTATTCTGTTGAACTCCTTTCTCGCAATTTTCCCGTCTCGCTGCTGGTAAGGAAGATGATTCGCTACATAATCATTGAACTCCTCCGGATCTTGTATGATAGTATCGATTAGCTTATGAAAATATAAGGTCAACTTTGCCAAGAAATCCCTTTGCCATTCATTGGGAAAATTGTTACCTACTCGGTTTATATATCGAGAATAATTCGCAATAGTAAAATACGAGTGTTTCCTATCCGTGAATTGTATGGTGCGATTTTCTCTGTACCTGGCGGAGCTGACATGATACCATACCGTTTCTCTGGGATTTGACAATTCCCAATCCCGGAGGTATTCTTCCGTGCTCTCATATTCTCCGTCTGCAATCGACGCTTCGCAATCTCCCCATTCTTCCTGAGTAGGGCGGGGCAATTCGATATAAAATCCTCTGTATTCATTGTCACCCATCTCTTCCAGTTGAGCAAATTGCTCCTGAAGTTTAACTAACATCTTCAATGTATCGTTATCAACCACGATTTCTGTATCGCGCCCGCTTCCGAGCTGTTCGAATATCGCAGCATTCAATCCGCATTCTTTTGCCAAGTCTATGAAAAGATGCCTGGTAAAGATTGTCTTCTTATGTCGTTCCATATCTCATTCGTTTTCAATCGTTAAAAATTTCCCCGGATCAAATCCATTGATTACATGCTCGTTTTCAAATGTATATCCCATCTGGTTGCAAATCACTTTTGTACTCCCGATTTCTGTGTCGATATTGGTATGCGAATGTCCGTAAATCCAAGCATTGATCCGGCTGTTAGCGATCAGGTCTCCGTATTCACTGGCAAAGGCACTGTTCAATACGGAACCTTGATGCTGAGGAGCAACAACCTGCAAAGTAGGCAGGTGGTGAGTCACGACCACTATGTGTTCTGCCGTACTTTCGGCAAGACTTTTTTTGATATGCCCTAAACAGAAGTCATGCATCTGATTATATGCTTCCGTTTGGAGCAGTTTCCCTTTGTACATGGTCTGACGGAAATCGTTAAGTCCTTTCCAAACGAAATATTCGTCTGCCGGTTCGATATGCGACCAAAGTGTGCTCATTATGAAATCGGTATCGTCTATTCTCAATACTTGATTTTGATAA
This sequence comes from Bacteroides sp. OM05-10AA, assembly GCF_003439055.1. Lineage (NCBI taxonomy): Bacteria > Pseudomonadati > Bacteroidota > Bacteroidia > Bacteroidales > Bacteroidaceae > Bacteroides > Bacteroides sp. OM05-10AA. The sequence continues at coordinate 1,572 of NZ_QSUR01000065.1, read as the reverse complement.
TAACCGACATTCTCTTTGAACATCCATCGCCATTGTAATCCCCGTTCCATCACATCGCAATAATTGTAATATTCATGGTTCCCGGGAACAATAAGAACCTGCCTATAGTTTTTAGATGCCCATTTCCAGAAATTCCCCAAAGGAGCCACTCTGTCTTTCAGATAGAAAATGTCTCCGGCCAATACGAGTATATCGCCCGTTACCGGAAATCTGTTTTGTTTTATGTACCTGCTGTTCTCCCTGAACTCAAAATGCAGATCGCTCATATATTGTATTCTCATATTACTTATTTTTATTTGCTTGTTCAACCTGTTTTTGGATTATCCTCTTTACCAGCTCAAATGAGACCGGAGTAAAGTCATTATTATCCACTCCCACATCATATTGCGTCGGAAAGAGCATATCCAGCCGTGAAGCGTCTTTTCCCGTATTATTCTTGCTCGTATGCACATGCCCGAACAGTTGCCACATATTCCTGTAAGCACCTCCATAGCAGAGGAACGGATAGTGGTTCAGGTAGATTTTCTGCTTGTCGACCTCTATGTGCATTTGCATGCTTGTCAATTCAAACCTGCTGGCGTACCCTTGCCTGATATTTTTTAGATCATGATTACCGAGAATGAGATAGATTTTTCCATTCAGTCTGTTAAGAATCTTGGTCCATTCATGGGATCCTCCCAGGCAAAAATCCCCCAGATGAAACACTATATCATCTTGACCAACTACCCGGTTCCAATTTTCGATCAGCGTTTCATTCATATCTTCTACATTCTTAAATGGCCTCTTGCAAAAGTCAATGATATTCGAATGATAAAAGTGCGTGTCCGATGTAAAATACACCTTGCTTCCGTCAAACTTGTAATTCATTTTGCTCTCTTTTGTGCACATTGCTGTGCGGTTAATTAAAATTGGTTGTTCTTGTGCTCATTGTACGGAAATGACGAGAGAGGAATTGCACGGAGCAAACAGTCACCAATGGGCATAAAACAAAATAGTTGGAAAGTTCGGTAAGGACTCTCCAACTATTCTGTTGTTTATTTTAAGATCAAGATACGAGCATCTATCGCATCTTATCTCCTATATCTGTTCGTTGGAAAGTATTTATGATATTTTCTGGCGTTTCAATGCTCCAAACATGAAGAACATACGACTGAACTTCGAAGCATTTGTTGCCTCGAATTGTCGTTTGGGATAATATGTTCATTCTATTTTGTTGCATTGTAAATTTTCAAAAGAGGTGTAAATATACAGAATAATTTCGCAATACTCCAAATATTTTTCAGTGAATTCTTTAAATTACCCTATAAAAATCACTGATATTCAAATATACAAATCGCTTGATTATCAGAATCTATTTTGGCTGAAAAAAACAATTCAGTTCTATTCGAATATTATCTGTAATTTGGATAAGTTTTAGTGGTACTGATAAAATTTGCCTATTTATCACTGTTAAATTGTATGAGGGACAGAATTTTGTCCCTTGTATCCGTTCAGGGAACAAACGGGGGACAAAATCATGAAAAATTGTAAGCGTCTCCGCGATTCTATATAGTGTATTAAAATAAAAAGGCT
>NZ_QSUR01000064.1:0-17466 GCF_003439055.1 Bacteroides sp. OM05-10AA | reverse complement strand
CGGGACTTACACCCGTTAGATAATGCTCATGCCGAGCGTACAAAGAACTACGGGAGCTCACGAAAGTGCAGTCTCCCGTAGTTTTTTATGTTTATATCATTTATAGTTCTCCCGGCTTTCCCAAGTAATAAGTAATAAGCCGCACTTCTCTCACAGAAAATGCCTTTGTCTTCGGATGAAAGTCAGTAGATAGTATCTCATTCATCAGCGGCTTGCATCTCCGCATCCACCTCCGGAGCTTATTGACTGAAGCACGAATCGTCAAATCAGGAAAATACATCTGGGCCAACTCTTGTTTATTATAACATTTCACTACAAAGTCTGAATGTTCCATTGTTTCTTTATTACTGTTTTATATGCTATAAAGTTACAAAAATTTCAACATATAAACAAAGAAAACTGATATTATTATCCAGTATAATGAGAGTAAAAAAATATCAACGATCTTCACAGACAGTTGATATAGTGGGAAATTCACATCGGCTTTAACCTCCGATGTCAGGGCGTAGATCAGAAATGTACCGTCGTACGATTTCCAATCCACAATGTAGGAGAATCATGCCTTTACAGCATGAAGCTAGGGACCTACATTTTTTTCATCTCACATACGAAACACTCACGTGTTTATTACATCTCAACATTTTATTTTATACCATTTCTTATAATATTCACAACATAATTATCGAAGATTATATAAATGATCAATCACTATAATAGTCTTCACTATCTTTTCCAACCACAAAACAAAACCTTTTAAACAATGCGTAGATTTTAGATTTCATATAAAGTTTCCCTAATACCTCCCAAATAACAAAAGCTTATCTATCCTATTTATCCCATAAATCTAATCTGCTTCATATATCTTTTGCAATTCCAACACTTGATTCTTTATTTGAAATTTAGACAAATACAAATCTCTTGATTTTTCCCCAAAAAGACTCCTACGCTCTTCATTCACGATCAATTCTTTTATCTTTTCTGCAAAAATATTTTTATCAAATGGTAATAAAAAACCATTAACATTATGACAAACGCAATCCCTATTACCTACAACATCTGATGCAATCACAGCCTTTCCCAATGACATCGCTTCAATAATAGAAAGCGGAAGTCCCTCATATAATGAAACAGAAAGATAAAACAAAGATTTTCTAACATACTCCAAACACATCTTATGAGATAACCAAGGTAACAATACAATATTTTTATCTAAATTCCATTCTTCTATTTTCCGTTTTAATTCTGCAAGATCTGGAGAGTGGTATCCTACTCCAAGCCAATAAAATTTTAAGTCAGCATCACTCATTATCACTTCTCTTATCACATCTAATAAAAAAAAGGGATTCTTTTGATAACAAGGACGACCTATATAACAAATAAAACGCTCGTCTTTTATTTTCACATCACTATGCCAGTTAGAAGCATCAGGTACCGCATTTCTCCAAACCAAAGCTTTACTTTCTTTGTAATGGACTATTTCTATACCCATTTTGCGTTCACTTTCCGAACAAGCCAATAAATATGAGTTAAATCGAGAAAGCCGTTCAAGTATCAAATAAAACTGTTTTTTTAAAGGTGAGGGTGAGCATAAAAAAGAAAATGCATGAGGGGTATATACAGTTTTAGTTCTAGTAACAAACCCCGCTAACCGACCTATAAAACCTCCTTTAGCACTATGACAATGAATTACATCAGGTTTGTCATTACGAATAATCTTAATGATCTTGATTAAACATATTAAATCATTCCATAAACTTAATGGACGATAAAGATTAACAGAATATTCCTTCAGCAATTCATCTCCTCTCCTTATCGGTTCATTATTATCACATTTTCCATGTACAATAATAAACTTCAAGGAGCCTTGAGGCATATATGTTAGCGAATTCCGTATATATATGTCCAACCCACCTACTAATTGCCCTATATGCATTATTTTTTTCATATTATTTATAAATATATTCCCAAACCTAACTCTCAATCAAAAATCACTATCTCATTTTATCATCTTTTTTATCATAAAGCAGAATAATAGCCATCTCCTTGAGATACTTAAACCCTCTCCCCCTTAGTAGAAAGTTCGCTGGGATTTAAGCACTTATCTAACTGATATTCATTCACATGGACTTAAAACATATAAGATGATATTCCCTATAATCTCATATAAATATCTATTAGTTTGGCACAGTACAATGATAAAGAATAACTCATTGGGTCAAAATGAGTTAGTATATATTTCTGTATCTCATTTAAATCCAAGCTTTCAAATAATAAAATTGTATCTTTAAGTGCATTCAAATTTCCAGATTCATATACCAAACCATCTTTATTATTAGCAATTTGTTCTGATGCTGCATGTTGTATAGGAACTATAGAAGGAATTCCATACATTTTCATTTCAGCAACAACAAGTCCAAAAGTCTCATGCCAAAGAGATGTAACAATCAAACATTTAGCTCTAAGAATATATTCTTCTTTTTCTTTTCCAACTAACCATCCAGTAAATTTAATTAAAGGAAATTTTTCTTTCAGCTCATCCATCATGCTTCCATCGCCTATAACTATACCTTTCAAACCTAGTAGAGAAATCGCTTCACAAAACAATTCCACCCCCTTATCCTTATCAAGCCTTCCTATATATATATAACAATCATTATTGGATATATTAGCGATTACATTATTCAACTGATTTACCGGATTTTTCAGCAAAAAAAAATTTCTTTTTTTTAAATATGGATTCAACAACTTATTACTGTAGCTTGAGATAGTAATAAATGCTATATCTTCTATCCCCGATATAATTTTTTTTTGAATAATACTTCTTGTAAACCTCCAAATTTTATGAAAATAATTCCGAGAATCACAATTACAAGTTAAACACTGACAAGACATTGGAAACAATCCACACTGTTTGCTAGTCCTATAATTGAATAATCCACCATTAGGACAAATAATAAAATAGTCATGTAATGTAACAAATAGTTTACATCTTTTATATCTACGAATTGCAGCGAAAATAGAAGGGGATAATACTTTACACCAAGTATGAATATGAACAAAAACCTCATCTGATCTTAATCCAATCAATAATTCATAAAGGGAAATATATGCTTTATAATTCCAAAGTCCTTGTATTATGGCTCTAGTTCTACATTTATCCGACAATATATCTATCTGGTCTAAACAGACTATTTTTACTCCTATATTTATCAATTCTCTTTCAATTGGACCAGAACCTGCAAACAAAACCACATTCCAATCAGCTTTCTTTAAACCAATTGCAGTTTCAATTGCAACTCTATTGGCTCCACCATTTATATTGGCACCATCACAAACTATAACAACAGTTTTAGTCATATTATATGAAATTTCAACAATAAATATTTCACTGTTTTTCGGATAAGATAATACATCTGAACCAACGAAATATATTTATAACACCCATTATTTATTGATATTCTTCGTACTTCTTTATCTGTCCCATACAAACTTTTATTACTAACACCAGCTAATGAAAACACACAAACATCACAAGATATTTGTTTGAACTTATAGCCTGACAAATACGCTCTTTGGATCAAATCAAAATCTGCACATAATAAGTAATTAATATTAAAACCACCTAAAGATTTAATAACATCTCGCTTTATAATAAGAGCTTGGTGACAACAAAACATTAAATGCTTAACTATTCTATAAGATTTTGATTTCGGATGGTACTGTTTTTTTTCTAGTTGATCTATATGATTACCATATATAATGTCATAACCATTAGCTTCCTCCAACAGTTCATTCAAACCATTACTCAATAGAACATCATCAGCACCTAAATAATAAATCCATTCTCCCTTTGCCGCTTTCCATCCTTTATTATATGCGTCAAAAATCCCATTATCTTTCTCTGAAATCAATCTTATATGACTATTTTCCTGGATATATGATTCTATTATGCTTAATGTTTTATCAGTTGACATACCATCAACAACTATACATTCATAATTCTCTAAACATTGATTTAAAACACTTGTAATTGCTCTTTGAATATATTTGTCTGCATTATATGTAGCAATTATTATTGATATTTTATATTTCATATTGAATTCATAGTTTTGAGCTTTTTCTCTTTAACAAAAATGCTCCTAATCCATATTTCAAATTCATTATCTGTCATACTTCGAAAAAACGGAGAATAGCATATAGCAATCGTCATCCATAATGATGCATTATTTATGTCTACGTTATTAATATCCTCAATCCACCCAAACATCCATCTAAAGGAAACATATAAAGCTAATAATCTTACATACCAATTATTTGAATTAGTCACACCTCTATATGACGCTCTGAAATAAAGCAAACTATATAAAAAAACACCAATTAATCCAGTCCAAGTAAAAATATTAGGATGAACAAATTCATTCTGAAACCGTTCTCTCTTCTGTTTACTAGCCATCTCAAAATCAAAAAAATTCGAGTCATTTCCACGAGCTGGAGTTCTCCCCCAAAGAACATAATCATTTTTTAATGCAGAATCTATTATCTCAATATATAAAAATGTTCTTGTATCCTTAATATACTCTCCATCTACAGTCCCCTTATCATTCAAATATTCATCAACCCGAAAAACATTAAAAACACCCGACATCCCTAACAATAATAAAATAAAAGGAATAATATACATCATATGATGCAGCAACAATAAAACTCTATTAGACAAAATTTTCTTGAAGAAGCACCCTGTACAAAATAATAGTGTAACAACAGCTTTTATAGTCTGACTTCTTGCAGTAAAATCAATAAAAACCATCAACACCAACAACACTAATATTATCAATCTCCACTTAGTCGGAATCAAAGGAAGGAAACACCCAATAAAAAAAACAGGACCTAATATAAAGCTATAGACATTATTGTTATATATAAATAACGTGTATACAATAAAGCAAATAAAAATAACCTTAAACCAGAAATTTAAAATATCTCTATTTATTTGCGGATTATAGAATACCAACATAAAAGTTGGTATTAACAAAGACATTGAATACATAAAAAGAGCTTTATATTCCCAATAATTATCCGCAATACATAGTCCCCTAATACAACAAATGGCTACCCAAAAAAAATATAATTTTAAAATATAATCATTCCCAAATATATGCTTAACATTTTTTCTATATTTACATTTATAATAATAGAATAAAGTAACTAATGTTATAAAAGAAAGAAACATATAAAGAGGAACAGAAGAAAGCGTATTAACATCATCCACCGGAAAAGCCTCAATCGTAAGCAATCCTATAATAGCAGACAAAATAAAATTCCGTTTCATTCTCATACAATTAGTTTATTCATTCACACTATTTTCCTAAACATTCGAAAAAGAGCAATAATAAAAGATCTAGAGAAAAAAGTTTGAATAGTATAAAGTAGTATTGACTTGATCCTAAATACATATTGTCTATGCAAAATAAAACAAACCTTATACTCCGTTACATTCTTAAAGCCCATAGGTTTAATAAAACTTTTGTCACTAAAATACAACTCTGGCACTCTTCCAAATTGAGACGGATCCAAATGAGGAAGAATCCCCTCCTTCTTTGAAAGCAAACTTAATATTGACTGATCTTCTCTATGAGAAATAAATTCTCTACAATTTTTAGTTTCATTACAATTGCTAGGAGATATTAATTCAAAATCACAAGCATACTCTAACCATTTTGAAACAAATTCCATTGATCTCCTACTTTTACGTACACAAAAAAAAGTTGCTTGAATTTGATATGAATTCCTATATATATCATTTTCACATTGCATAGCAACAAAAGTAGATTCCTTTGTAAACTGTTTTTCTAATAAAGGAATTTCTGATACCCAAATATCACCTTTCATTACAGTAAGGATATTTCGTATATCCCGTATAAATATAGAAGCTGAATCACAATAAAACAAATAATCTCCTTCATCTATTTGTTTCAATGCTTTCAATATAAAATAAGGTTTCCATAACCATAAACCGCATCCACGATCAAAAGAAAGAATTCTCTTATGATCTGTATAAAAAGTATAATCTATATCACTCGGAGAATATTCAAGAACCTTATCTACTTTTCCAAATTTATAAGCGGACCACGTATTCAAATACTGCGCTTTCCTATACTTTTCATTAGCAAAATTTACTACATATATCATAAATTCTGTTTTTTATTATAGACACAAACCTATACAGCATCGGAGATATATAGAAAAACTTACATTTTTTATCTCTATAAACACGATAATCTTTTTTATAAATACTCTTGAAAACTAACAAATATTTATTTTTCACATTTTTTGAGCCATAACAATAACATTGTAAAAACACATTTAACAAAGCAGGTATTAATAAGGATATATCAATTTTTTTTTCTATACAATATTGATATAAATGAAGATGAGCTTCCAAATCCCCAACAATGTAATTATCATCTATATTTAATCTAAATGATGAATTATTATTTCTTAAGCTATAATTATAAAGCCTCTCTGATGTGTAAACAATTTTACTACATCTGTCAAATAAACTCGGCATTATATACAAATCTTCACCAAAGCAAATAGCTTCCGGAAATTTAATATCATCAAACAAATTCCTTTTATATAATTTATTCCACGATACATTAACATCATACAAATTTGATAGTTTTGAAAAGTCAATTATTCCATTTTCAAAAATAGAAATAGCCTTATCAATCCACTTATCTTCATACCAATCGCTAACCACTTGACGACTGCAAATACACATATCACAATCATACTTCACCAAAAGTGAATACATACGTTCTAACATCACTGGCTTTATTGTATCATCAGCATCAACAAAAGCTAAATAAGCTCCTCTTGCAATAGAAATTCCAAAATTTCTAGATGAAGATACCCCTCCATTCTCCTTATACACATAGTGAACTCGTTTATCAATCTCCACAAACCGCTTAGCTATTACTGGACTTTTATCTGTAGAACCATCATCTACCAAAATAATTTCAATATTTTTATAAGTCTGCCTAAGTACCGAATCTATGCAATCATACAGATACCCTTCAGCATTATAAACAGGAATTATTACACTGATCAAACCTGATTTATCCATGCTTATCCCTTTTGGCTCATAAAGAAACCATAATTTGTTAGCTCATTTAAAGAATTATACTCTCTAAATATTTGTTTCCAATTTAACTTTAAAAACAGATTCCTTTCCAAGATATCACACAATTTTTGGGGATTATACACAGCATTCAAATCCAATGATATTAGATCCGGGCATGTATAAGGAGTTGCATCAATCATTTCCCTTACATCAGTAAAATTTTCATATGCAATAAAAAATAAATAATCAATTAAAAAATAATCTATCAAAGCATTATTTTCTTTCCAATAACACATAAAAGCATCATAAACAAAACAAAATAATTTATTACTCTTAGCTCCTCCTAAACAATTCACCGCCCACCTATTATTACTAATATAAGCCTCGTTAGAAATCATATTTTTAGGAGAATAAAAAACAAGATCATTTATGTTAATAGGTTGAGTAACCCAATATGTGGCATCAAGCCATAACCCTCCATGTGTTTTTAAAAGAGCGATCCTTAATATATCACTTAAATGTGTTATAGACATTTTACCACCATTCACTAAATCTATAATAAAATCTGGTAAAGAAACAAACTCGTTATAATTATACTTTGTAATCAAAATCAAAGGATGCCCATTTGTTTTAGACAACAATAATTTATAACATTGACTCACTAAAGGAGGCATATCATCCTTACCTTGCCACCAACAAACCCAAATGTTATCACTCGCCTTTATTACATCTAAATTGTTTGGCTTAGTTCTATATTCTTCAACAACAGAAGCTATTATTTTTCTAACATACAGAACAACAGCCTCATGTGATAAATTGGTATACCCCCCCCTCCGAAAAAGAGTTTTCAGTAAAGGGCAAATTCGAAGTCTTATAACAGTAGAGAAGTTAAAGTATTTCATCAAATACCAAATACTCTTATAATATACAACAATAGAGTCTAATTTCATAATATCCCATATTATTTTCCTATAAACCATCTATAAATAGTAGTACGCACACTCAACTATAAATATTTCAACAGTAGCATAAAAAAAATTATCCCTAATTAGCGATCAATAAAAATCACATAAAATCACATAGTCTCCCCAATAACAATAGTCTTCAAATTGAAAACACGTAAATCCTTCAGTACTACTTATCCCATACACCCAAAGCAGTATTTTTAATTATTTTATTTACTTGTATATATTGTACCATTGCCCATAGCAAAGAAGGTAATGTTAAATATATAATTACTCCTTCTGCACCAAAATTTCGTCCAAAGAATAAAGCAAGTGGAATATATACAATAGCACCAACGGAAGAAAAAATCAATTGCAAATATACTTTACCTGTTCCATTTTGAATAGTAGTATGGATACTTCCCCATAACCCTATTACTACATAAATTGCTATAACAATAATCATTGATAAATGTATTGCAACTTTATCACCTAACCAAAAACTAAAAATAATCGGATGCACTAATACCATAATAATTATTAATAATGTAGATATATAAAACATAAGTTTCAGTTTATCATACACATTCTTCATCCACAAAAAGTCTTTTCTTGAGTAAGCATCAGTATAAGCAGACCACAATGGAGCTAACACTATTCCAGAAAGCATTAATGCACAACTAAAATATTTATATATTACATTATATTCTGTCACATACGACGGACTTGAAACATTAGAAATAATAATATTAATAGTTTGATAATATATAATTGCATTAATCTGTATAATAAAAAATTTTAATCCTAATCCAAGAATATCTTTTATACATTTATTGCTAAAACATTTAAAACTCGGTTTTAAATATGGAAATTTCAAATAAAAAACCCAAAGATATGCAAGTATATATATAACTATTGGAGAACAACTCACAACAATCGCTAGATTTATTAATGAAGGAGCTGTAGTGATAGTAAGAAAGAAAGTTAATATCAATACCAATAGTTGTCCCAATGTATCTATTAATGAAGAAATTGCGTTAAATTGGAGTGCTAACAATACATTAGATTGAACCTTTAATACCATCGTCAAACAAAAACCGATACTAACAATCCTCATAGTTGTGACAATTTCAGATTTCATATCACCACTAATATTCAATAAAGAATCCCAAGGTACAAATGGAATAACATAATATAATATCAAAGATAATAAGAAAAAAATCACCAACATATACAGATAGGTTGTACTGACATATTGTCTAGCTTTATTTCTATTGGCATGTGCCAAACATTCCGTCACTTTATTTCTCAATCCATTTCCTAATCCAATATCAAAAAAACTAATCCAATTGATTATTGTTGCAAGAGTTAACCATATTCCATAAATTTCATTATTTATATAACCTATCGTTAATGGTATCAACAATAAAGATATCAAAATATTTACTCCTTTTATAACGACTGAACCAGCTATATTCCTTTTAACTACTATAGACCTTTCAGATCCCTTATTCAAAATATCTTTTAAATTTATCCTCATTAGAGTTTCTTATCTATTTAAGCATAAAACTATACCAATGTTCGCCTCTAAATTTATCAATAAGACTCAAACAATTGTCCTGATATAACAACAGTTGTTTTTTATCCATTCGATAGAATTCATAAAATCCATCAGCCATATCTTGAATATTTTTATATTTTGCCAAGTACCCCGTTTTTTGAGGAATGACTAGATCTAGTGCTACACCGATTGGAAAAGAAACGACGGGTCTTCCACACGCAATTGAATAATTAACAGTATAAGGACCTGAATCATCAAGAGAAGGAGATGCAAAAATATCACAAGCATAATAAGCAGAATATAATCCCTTCTTATCTAAATACCCAGTTAAAATAACATTAATCCTGTCATCAATAAAAGGTAGATCACTGCCATTCCCTAATAATAGAAGGGTTATTCTTTTATTTTCATCTATTTTACAAGCTAACAAATTTAATGCCCCAACTAATTCAAGCACTCCCTTTCTTTTATCACTAATATTTGTCACAGCAGCCATTATAGCAAAATCAGTTATATTAATATTAAAAGTTTTTCGTGCACTCTCTTTTTCCAAAACAAAAGGTATTGTTGGCGTCCCCACCAATCTATGCATTGATTTATTCTTAAGATAAGGAACTAACTTTGCACGATTTAAATCATAAGAAGTAGCAACAATATGCATAGGCATATTACTCCAATATCGCATTTTGTTTTTATAGGTCCTCACTGCAATCTTTTTATTCAAAGATAACGAGGGGCAGTCCATACATCCGATCATATAATTAGTACACTCGAAAGGATAATGACAACCTCCAGCAATTACAAACTCATCAATCATTGATATTATAATGGAAGTGCCAGTTTTACAATATAAATCAAAAATCGTTTTTGGAGATAGGAAATAATCATACCAACCTATTAAAATATAATCAGGAATAAATGGACATTTTTGAAGAATATCATCAGCTGACACATAAGCCTTTCCCTTGCTCATAAAACAATAGTTCTTTTTTTTATTTATAAACAAGAACAACCTATTAAAAAAATAAACTTTTAACTTGAATAGTATATAACTTATTGTATTTTTACGTATTACATCAACAAAAAAGTTTTTTGTAGATATTCTAGTTCTTATTAATGATAATTCAAATATATTAAATCCTATATCCTGAAGTTCTTTTGCAGAAGTCCATACAACTCCTCCTCCTCTTGAATCGTCATAATTTAAAACCAATACATTTTGAGGCATATTTAAATACTAGCAATTATGTTAACTATACTTTCAATATCCTCTTTTGTCAACTCATAAAACATAGGAAGACGAACTAAGCAATCAGAGAATTTATCACTATTAACTAATTCACGGCCATCATGTTTGTCTATATAATAATGACTTTTATGTAAACTCAAATAATGAAAAACTGATAAAATATCATGTTCTTTTAACTTATTAATCAATTTTCCCCTTTCGTTAAGATTCTGGCAAACCAAATAAAACATATGAGCATTATTAGTTGCAAAGTCTGGAATATTTGGCAATGAGAAACAACCTTGTTCCGCTAAAGGTTGTAACAATTTATAGTATTCATTCCATAGTTCTTTTCTCTTATTTTGAATCATGTCGAGATGTTCAATTTGTGCCCACAGAAAAGCTGCTATTATTTCAGAAGGTAAAAAAGAACTACCAGTATCTACCCAACCATATTTATTAACTTCACCTCGAAAAAATTCAGCTCGATTTGTTCCCTTCTCCCATATAATTTCAGCCCTATGGATGAAATTCTCATCATTAATAGCTAACAATCCTCCTTCACCAGAAATAATATTTTTTGTTTCATGAAAAGAAAACGCTGCCATATGTCCAATACTTCCAAGTGGACGTTCTTTATAATATGAGTCAATAGCCTGTGCAGCATCCTCAACAACAATAATATTATGAGAATTAGCAATCTTCATTATTTTATCCATATCACAAGCAATCCCAGCGTAATGTACTGGTACAATAACTTTTGTCTTATCAGTTATTAATGACTCTAGTTGTTCTGGATCAATATTGGGATTATCAGAATAACTATCGGCAAAAACAATTTTTGCTCCTTGCCTTACAAAAGCCAAAGCTGATGATACAAATGTATAGGAGGGAACTATAACTTCATCCCCAGGTTCAACACCACACAAAATTGCACACATTTCAAGCGCATCTGTGCAAGAAGTAGTCAATAAACATTTCTTAAATCCATATCTTAATTCAAAATAAGATTGACATTTTTTTGTAAAGAAACCATTACCTGAAAGTTTGCCTGCATAAACTGCCTTATATATATAATGAGCTTCTTTGCCAGTAAGAAATGGTTTGTTAAATGGAATCATAATACTTATTACTTTAATAATACAATAGTTATTCTTATCATCTCTATAATATCACACAAAAGCAAGCTTTACTAATATAAAACAATACTATCTACGTAAGTAAAACTTATTTATATATCTTGTTGCTATAAAATAATCTATATATTTCATAGTTAAAAGTTACAGAACTTTTAACTATGAAATCCTATTTACAATTATCAGGATTTATCCATACATGGATAACTGTCGTTTCCATAAATTTTTCAAATTGATTTTTCATATAAAAAGAACATGCTCTGTCATTTTCTTTTTGAGTAGCAACAGACAAACTTTGTGACTTTGCATTATACGCATAATATTTGCATGCTCTTACCAATGCTGTTCCAATCCCTTTCTTACGATATTCAGGATCAGAAGCTATAAGTCCTATCTTAGACTCCTCTTTATCAATCTTCAGTGTAATAAATCCTATTATTTTATTTTGCTTCCTATAAACTAATACCTTATCAGCAATAGTATGGTTCACAGAATTATTAATCCAAGTTCTATATAAACGCTCAAAATCTCCCTTAGTAAAATTTTTATCTATACGATAACGAGATTTTGCTCCTGCTTGCATAGCTAAATTATATAATAATTCAGAAGGTCCATTATATTCTGATATATGATAATCTAAATCATTATCAGTTATAGATTTTGTTTTATAAATGACTTTATTATCAACAAGAATATGATTATAACCATTCAACAAACTGAAGGATATGGACACCCCTTCCTCAATAAACAGATAGATAAGCTCAACTCCTATCTCCTCACATTCAAATAGAGTCCGTTTCAAAAAATTGTCATCACTTTTTCTTAAAATAACAGAAGCTATTTTTTTGTGAAAAAATTCAGAATCCCAATTCAATATTTTAAATTCATTATTCATATTTAAGTAGCTAACTATCTTCGATTCTATATTCAAGACTAACACAATATAACTAATACGTCACATTTAATCTATTTCTAATTTAAAGCTCTCATATAAAATACCTAATACGCATTCTTTTCTCCCATAACTGCATTTGCTATAGTTTTATAAATGATATATATATCAAGCAATATTGTCCAATGCTCCATATACCAAATATCAGCCTTCACACGCTCCTCCATCTGTGAGAGTTCTTTCGTTTCACCACGAAAACCATGTATTTGAGCCCAACCTGTCACCCCAGGTTTTATAAAGTGCCGTACCATATATTTATCAATCAAACGGGCATAAGTCTCCGTATGAGCCAGCATGTGAGGACGGGGACCTACTATTGACATCTCACCCTTAAAAACATTGATAAACTGAGGAAGTTCATCTATATTAGAACGACGAAGAAAATCTCCAAAACGGGTTTTACGGGGATCATCAGCCGTAGCCTGTTTTCTATCAGCCTCATCGTTCACTTTCATAGAACGGAATTTGTAACATATAAAATCCACACCATTCAAACCTGTACGCATTTGTTTAAAAAGTATAGGACCGGGAGAAGTTAACTTTATGATACTTCCTACTATCAGATAAACAATAGGAAAAATTGTAACTAGAAAAATACTAGAGAAAACAATATCAAATATCCGTTTTAATATACGGTTCTCCATCTTACCCAAAGGTTCATAACGTAAATTCAAAATAGGCATATTGCCAACCATACTGTGCCAGATACGACGAGGAAAACCTTTGCAAACATTAGGAACACCATGAAAATAAAGAAGGTGATTCTCACAATAATTCATGATAGAAAAATTATAACGCCCCTCCTCCATTGACAAAGAACAAAAAACATGCTTAATTCCTGGGTGTGTGGACATAAAATTTGAGAAACTGTCAGGATTACCCAGATAAGAACATTGAGAGGAAAGGGCATCATTCGGTTTTATATCAAAATAACCTACAACCTCATAAATGGAAGATGCTAAAGAACTCTCCATCTCCTCATACAGCATCTGCATATTATTACTTCCACCTATAAAAATAGCATAGCGTCTATGCTTACCCTTTGCACAATAGATTATCAGGAAATGACGGATAGTAATACGATAAATACTTAAAATGACAAAGAGAAAAGAAAAATAAGCAACAAAAAAAAGAGGAGAAGATATAGAGATTCCACTAAAAGTCATGATACATGCCCAAAAGATAGAAAAAGCTATAATATTCTTCAACACACGCAATACAAGCTGATCAGGTCGGATTCCCCGACTATCCCAAACCCTTCCGCGAGATCTAGAACAAGCCAGATAACAGAGGCTTAACGAGGTCATCATAAAAGAGACAGTACAGGAAAAAGGTAAATATATAAACACCTTCTTCCAGAAAAAAAGAAGTATAAACAAACACAAATTCAGAATGATCAGATCTCCCAATACTGCAATAGACTCTACAACTTTATTTATCTGATTAGTTGACGCCATAGACTTCACTTATGGATATATTAAGCACGAATTTCTTCAAACTTATTCAGAAAGTCTTTTCCGAATAAATTCCAAAATATAACAATACAAACAGAAAGAAAGACAAATGCCAAAACATATATTTTTCTACTGGTTCCCGAAGGCTCTAATGGTACAACTGCGGGCTCTACTATGGCGAATATAGGCTTCTCTTCCTGAACTTTGGCCCTAGCAATTTGAAGCTGACTGGCAACCTGGCTATAGACTTGGTAAGCAAGGCTCACATCATTCTGCAAACGCTCCTGTTCGGCACGAACACTCTGCAAAATGATATTATCATGGGAATCCAGATAATCGGCATATTTCTGCTGGGTGGCATAATATTCCTGCCGCCGTTCTTTAAAAAGCTTTTCTAAATAAAGACAATCCTCTTTTGCCTTGAAAGTACGGTAGTCTATAATATATTCCTGTAATTTTTTCACTACGGAATCGGCAACAACTGCAGCAACTTTAGGATTCTGAAAAGTTGCAGTGACGGAAGTCATGGAAGTTTTCTTGTCTACATAGGCAGTTATCATTTTCTTCAAAGTCTCAATTTTCTTTAATTCCTTCTTTGAAAGTTCAATTGTACCCAGACCTGTTTTATCAGAAGATACGGGTTCATCTTCTTCAGCAAACAGTGACTTTATTCCACCTATTATCATATTAGGAAACCCGATTACATAACTCCACCAAGGAGATGTTTCTTCATCCAGATAAGTATCCAATGTCATAACTTCATTTTTCGATACCAATATTTCCATTGTAGAAAGTTCCAATAAAAAAGGAGTAGAAGAAACAATATCCGGTGACAAAGAAGCATTCAATGCATCACTGCCATCAGCCATAGTAACTCCACTTCCTAAAAAAGAAGCAGCTAAACCAGATAAACCGCCTTCTTTACTATTACCCATTTCAGGAGAAAGAGTGACTTCAACCGTATACTTTTTAGGAATACTTACCGCAATGATAAATCCAATCACCAATCCAATGCCGGCTGCTTTATAGATCTTCTTACGAATACCTATTATCTTACGAAGAAGATCCATCAGATCAAATTCGTTCTCTTCATCCGAATAAATATCCTGTTTCATTTCCTTTTCAGATGTTTGTTCTATCAGAATAGCCATAAGAAGTATTCGTTATTTCTTGATTAAATTAGCAATAGAAGCAACCATCATTCCCAAAGTGCTGAATGTAGTAGCGTAACCTAGAATATTACCCATATTAGTTTTTTTCTTAGCTTTACTAGGCACAATTATCTCACATCCCGGTTCGATCTGTTTCTTACCACTACCTTTCACTTTAGTTACCTGGCCGTTCATATAAACTATAAATTTCTTACTCTTCTTTGCATTTTCAGAATAACCACCGGCTTGATTCAGATAATAATCTATATTCTCACCCTCTATATATGAAACTGTATTCGGAACCATTACGGCACCATTGATCGTTACTGTATTATTATTTTTCGGAATAGAAATCACATCACCTTCACGCAAGACAATATCTGCTGTACTTCCAGGATTAGCCAATGCCTTTTCCAAGTCAATACCAACACTAAAGGTATCTTCCACACGAACACCCAAAGAGTCCATCATAGCCTCACCCAACTGTCGACTCATCAAGCGGATCACATCACCCATACGTTTCTTTTCACTTGCATTGGCCACACGAGTCAATTTGGCACCACGTAAGTAGGCATAATTCGTTGCACCTCCAGCTTTATTGATTAAGTCCGAAAGACGTTCTTCACGACTGGTCATTGCATAAGAGCCTCCGAACAGTATTTCACCTTCAACAACCACATTCTGTTGGGCCTGATAACCCGGACTACGACGTACATAAACTTCATCGTAAGGTTGAAGGACAAAGCCGGGAGTTCCATCTACAATAAAACCTTCTTTTAGGGAGAATGTATATATCTGACCGATAGTATCGTTATCTACTGTACTACGAGGATTCTTAATTCTACGGGATACATCTACACGAACTACAGAAGCGGCTTCACGCAAGCCACCCGCCTGAATAATCAAGTCTTCAAGGGTCATGTTATCCGCATAAGGATAAGAATCAGGTTTGGCTACTTCACCGTGGATTACGACGTTGCCTCTGTCTTCCAAGTCATGAATACTAGGAATATAAAGGATATCGTTTTTCATCAGGATGATGTTTTGGGAAGTACCGTCCATGATAGCTTTAATGTCTACTGGAACAACTTCGGTAGTCAAGTCCTCACGCTGGCGGTAAAGAACGGCACGGTTCAAGAAAGCATCACCGGTCAGGCCTTGGGCTTCGTTTACCAGTTCACGGACAGTATTCAGTTTTCCATTCAACTGGTAGATGCCGGGACGATAAACGGCTCCACGGATTTCAAGCTTGTTGATGAAGCGGTTAAGGATGGCTTCAGCGGTCACAACATCACCGTTTCGCATTTTATAGACACTATAGTCAAGGTCTTTGACTGTGTTTACTTCATATTCCTGTCCGTTCTGGCGTACGACACGTAAGGAACGGGTGTAGGCGTCGGCTTCAAAGCCACCGGCATAACTGATAAGAGTGGATAGACTCTCATCCTTTTTCATTTCGAAACGCATTGGACGTTTCACTTTTCCGTCGATCTTAACCAATACGTCATAGGCAGGGACTATTACTACATCGCCTTCCTGAAGCCGGATGTCATCCTGAATGTTTCCTTTCATGATAAATTGGTAGACGTCGATCGTGGCGATATTTTTGCCGTTACGTACCAGCTGTACATTGCGAAGGCTTCCTATGTCACTGACTCCACCCGCACGGTAAAGTGCATGGAAGACTGTAGCAAAAGAAGAGAGGGAGTAAGTACCCGGTTGGACAACCTCACCCATTACATTGATCTGAATAGTACGTATGCTGCCCAAAGTCAGACGGATGTCAGAGGTGGGATCATTCGTATTATTAAGACCATTATATATCTTGTTTAATGTCTTTTTGAGATAGTCGTTGGCTTCAGCAATAGTCAGTCCGTTCAGGTTGACAGGACCTATTTTCTGAATGTTGATCGTGCC
>NZ_QSUR01000063.1:0-19393 GCF_003439055.1 Bacteroides sp. OM05-10AA | reverse complement strand
GACTTACACCCGTTAGATAATGCTCATGCCGAGCGTACAAAGAAACGACCCGTTCCTTTTAAAGGAACAAGGTCGTTCTTTCTTTATTCATTCAATAAATAAATCCGGATTGTCCATTTGTAAAAATAAACAAAATATAAAAGTAGTATTACTGCACGTTCATTACAATCGTTTTCAACTTATTCTTATCAGAAGATCCTCCATACAACAGTTCATAAGTACCCTTCAGCGGATGCACTGTATTAGTCGCCGTATCAAACCATTCAAAACTTTCATATGTAAGGGGGATTGTTACCTGTTTAGTTTCACCGGCAGGAATATGAACCCGTTTGAAAGCACGCAATGTATAGTGAGGACCTTCTTTATCTGCCATACATCGCAGATAAACCTGTACCACTTCATCCCCGTCCCGCTGTCCGGCATTACTTACCGGAATGGTCAATGTTACAGTTCCTCCGTCTCCTATTGTATTCTTACTTAGATTAGCTTCACCATAAGTAAACGTCGTATAGCTCAAGCCATGTCCG
The DNA here is from genome assembly GCF_003439055.1 of Bacteroides sp. OM05-10AA. Lineage (NCBI taxonomy): Bacteria > Pseudomonadati > Bacteroidota > Bacteroidia > Bacteroidales > Bacteroidaceae > Bacteroides > Bacteroides sp. OM05-10AA. Next base: position 18,866 of record NZ_QSUR01000063.1, on the reverse strand, counting down.
AATGGGAAAAGCGGTTGCTGTTGCATATAGCGATAGGTACGTCCTTTCATGGAGTAGTCTTCAAAATCAGGCAACTGACCGGCATCTTTATAGAAAGTGACCGGTAAACGTCCTGCCGGGTTATAATCTCCAAACAGTACATCCACAATAGCCGTACCACCTGCCTGACCCGGATACCACGCCTGCAAAATTGCCTCACAAGTGTTTGATTCCGGCACTAATCCGATGGCTGAACCGGAATAATTGATAAAGACTACTTTCTTTCCTGCTTTCTTCAAAGCCTTCAACAAATCGCGCTGAACAGCAGGAAGTTCAATATCCGTACGGTCGCCTCCTTTAAATCCGGGCACTTCCACCGGCATTTCCTCACCCTCCAGACTGGGAGAAATTCCGCCGGCAAAAAGAACGACATCAGCATCCTTCACTTTCTCTACTGCCAAATTCAAATTAATTTCGACTTGTTTACCCAAATCAAAGTCTAATGTAGCTCTCTCATTCCGTTGTTTAAACAGAATCTCAATATGATACTCTTTTCCAGCTTTCGCTTGTAACGTATAGAGATTCGTCGGATTCTTGACATATACTTTTTGGGCTACTTGTTCCCCATCAACCATCAGAGTTACTTCACCATCCAACTGGAAACGGAAAGCAACATCACCGGACTGTGACGGACGAAAAACAGATTCATAACGAGCCGAGAAATTAGTAATTTCTACACCAGGAGCAAATGTAGTAGCCCCTGTTGTTGTAAAATGGAACGGAGTAGAGATCTGGTCAGTGGCAACCACTTCTCCTTCACAAATCCGATTATTCCAGTATTCTGCCGAGAAGCCGGGTTTACCATTTATACTACATTCACTAAACAGACTTTGCAGTGCTTCTCTACTCGTGCGGTCACAGCCGGGCTCATACATCACTTGTCCTTCGGGTAATTTGGAACGGACAGCTTCCAGTAAAGTAACCGTATGTCCCGGTATACCATTATAGTTTCCCCACTGCATCACAGAATCGTTGGCATTTGGTCCCATAACAGCCACTTTCAGACCGGTATTTAAAGGAAGAATATCGTTTTTATTCTGCAAAAGCACCAAAGACTCACGTGCCATATGCAGAGCTAAATCCTGATGTTCCTTACTATTAAGAGTAGAAGCAGGAATCTCCGCCCAGGCAGGTTGTTCGTCCATCTCTCCCAACTCGAAACGTGCAGTCAACAAACGTTTCAGCGAAACATCAATCTGCTTTTCATCAATCAATCCGGCTTTCACTGCATCTGCCAACGATCCATATTCACCACCACATTCCAAGTCTGTTCCCGACAATACGGCTCCGGCAGAAGCGTGTTCCTTGTCCGGATGAGTTCCATGTGTTCCCGGCCTGTAAAAATCGGAGATTGCACCGCAATCGGAAACAACAATCCCTTTATATCTCCACTCATCACGTAAAATCTGCATTAACAGACGGTTGCTTCCACAACAAGGCTCTCCCTCAAAACGATTGTAGGCACACATCACCTCTTTTACATCCGCTTTCTGCACCAAGTCTTTGAAAGCCGGCAGGTAAGTCTCCCATAAATCCCGGGGAGCGATATTCTCCGCATCAAAACTGTGGCGGTTCCATTCCGGTCCGGAATGGACAGCGAAGTGTTTGGCACAAGCATGCAGTTTATCGTATTTACCATTCTCCTGTCCCTGCAAACCACGAACGACAGCCATCCCCAGCTGTCCTGTCAGATAAGGATCTTCACCATAAGTCTCCTGTCCGCGTCCCCAACGAGGATCACGGAATATATTTACATTCGGCGTCCAGAATGTCAGCCCTTGATAGCGTTTTAAGACACCGTTTTCACTGAAGATACGGGATTTCACACGAGCCTCATCAGATACAGCGTCGAAAACCTCATATAATAACGAATCATTAAAAGAAGCTCCCATACCGATAGACTGGGGAAAAACTGTGGCCAGCCCTGCGCGACCAACTCCGTGTAATGCTTCATTCCACCAGTCATACTCTTTGATTCCCAAGCGCGGAATAGCGGGTGAGGCATTTTGCATGAGTGCTACTTTCTCTTCCAGAGTCAATCGGGGCAATAAATCTTCCGCCCGCTGTTCAGCCGTTAAAGAAGTGTCTTGATAAGGTAATTTTTGAGCGCAAGAAAAAAGCAAAGAGAGACTGCATACTCCAAGCGCAAATTTTAGTCCTGTATTCATGTTATTACATATTAGTAGGTTATCTTGTTTCAACGCAAAGTTAACGGATTTTACCTCACAAGACCTATTTCGACGTATCAAAGACTATCACTCACGTTACATTCGGACACAAAAAAAGATGAAAAGTATGAAACCTTTCATCTTTTTTATAATCAATATGGACGAGAGTTTAGAATTCCACCAGAATACGGAATACCTTCCCCGGATTAGCCGCCCATTCCTGCATAGCCTCTAAAGCTCCTTCAGGTTTGGCAACTTTCGAAATCAACTCTTCTACCGGACAATTTCCTTCTTTCATATAATTGATGACTGCACGGAAGTCTGCCGGCAAGGCATTTCTGGAACCACGAATATCCAGTTCTTTCTGAACAAAGAGTTTCGTTTGAAAAGCAACTTCACTTTTAGCGTAGCCGATACAAACCACCCGTCCTGTGAAACCGACTTCATCTACTGCCATTACATAAGTCACCGGACTACCAACAGCTTCAATCACAACATCAGCACCCAATCTCTCTGTGATCTCCTGCATCCGTTCGTGCACATTTTCTGTCTTGGAGTTAATTACATAAGAGGCGCCTACCTTTTTCGCCAGTTCCAACTTTTCATCATCCAGGTCGACAGCGATTACCGTTGCACCTCTCAAAGCGGCACGTACAATGGCACCGATGCCAATCATACCGCAACCAATCACCATCACAAATTCATTGTCGATCACTTGTGCACGAGATACGGCATGAAAACCGACACTCATCGGCTCGATCAAGGCACAGTCACGAGAAGAGATATTGCCAGCCGGAATAATCTTTGTCCAAGGCAATACAGCATATTCGCACATCACTCCATTGCGTTGCACACCTAATGTTTCATTATGTTCGCAGGCATTAACACGACCATTGCGACAAGAAGCACATTTTCCACAGTTGGTATATGGATTCAAGGTCACATTCATGCCTTTTTCAAAACCTGCCGGAACATCCGGGCCGATTTCCTCAATGACTGCTCCTACTTCGTGTCCCGGTATCACAGGTAATTTCACCATCGGATTTTTGCCCAGAAATGTGTTCAAGTCGGAACCACAAAAACCAACATACTTGATTTTTACTAATACTTCACCGACTCCAACGGTCGGTTTTTCCAGCTCAACCACCTTCATTTCGGAGGGATTGATAATTTGAACTGCTTTCATTTGATATGTATTTGATAAAATTTTATTAATCGATTACTTTATAACCTTTCCAGCCATAGTAGGCACAGAATACAAAACAAATCATCGGCACGCAATAAGCTACATAATAAATATGTTCATGGGCATGCATGAAATAAGCCGTCAACTGCGGGAGACAAGCATTACCAACGATCGCCATTACAAGAAAGGCCGAACCGCTCTTCGTCTGATTTCCAAGTCCTTTTAAAGCCAATGAGAATTGAGTAGGATACATGATAGACATAAAGAATGAGATAGCCAGCATCGCATATAGTCCGATCATTCCTCCCCATATCATCACCACTCCGCACAGGAGGATATTCATCAGGGCATAGAGCAACAGCATATCTTGAGGACGGAATTTCACCATCAAGCCTGTACCAATCCAACGTCCCAGAAGAAAAGCCAACATATAGAGTCCGAAGAAAGTGGTAGCCGTATCTTCCGGCAATCCCGCATAGGTGCAGCAATAGACCAGGAAAAGGCTGTTGATGGCTGTCTGTCCACCATTATAGAAGAATTGCGCAATCACTCCCCAACGAAGATGCGAGTGTTTTAAGACTCCGAAATCGATCAGTTTTTCTTTCTTAGCATCAGTCACCATTGCATCTGAAGAGGTCGTTTCATCTCCAATCTTCGGTAACTTTGAAAAGACAAATACAACGGCTATGGCAATGAGCAGTAACGCCAATATCAGATAAGGAAGTTTCATGGCATCCGTTTCCAGTTGGATATAGGCTTGCCAGCCACCCGGATAATCTACAGGAAGCGTTTCCCGTGTGTAATGATTCCCACTAAGGATGAGCTTGCTTAAGAACATGGCAGCAATGAAAGCTCCGAGTCCGTTGAAAGACTGCGCCAGGTTCAATCGGCGGGGAGCCGTTTCAGAGGCACCCAGCACTGTTACATACGGATTGGCAGCCGTCTCCAGAAAGCACATTCCGGTGGCAATGATAAAGAAGATGCAAAGGTAAGCCCAATACTCTTTTAGCATGGCAGCAGGAAAAAAGAGCAGACCTCCGATAGCAGCCAGGATAAGTCCGAATATAATTCCCGCTTTATAGCTGTATCGTTTCATGAACATAGCTATCGGAATAGGGAAAATGAAGTAGGCAAGCCAATAGGCTGTCTCTGTAAAAGAAGCCTCAAAGGTATTCAGTTCGCAGGTCTTCATTAATTGCCGGATCATTGTAGGAAGCAGATTACTGCTTATCGCCCACAAGAAGAAAAGGCTGAAAACCAAAGCTAAGGGTATTGTATATGTATTCTTTTTCATGGTATAAATATTGTTTCACGATAAGGTTGTTTTCTCAATCATTCGGACATGTTCTTGATGTAAGGAAGCACGGGAAGATCTGTAAATCCATAGAAATTCCGGGCATTCTCTCCCAAAAAGAGTCTTTTATCCTCTTCCGTCAATTCGGAAGACTTCACCACAAAATCATAAGACATTTTGTAGGTGATCGCTATGATGGTACGCGGATAATCCGAGCCCCACATCAATTTTTCCATTCCTACCAGATCTGCCGCTTCACGGATGGCTTTTATGGCTCCTTTAAAAGGATAGAACTCATCATTGAAAAGCCAGGTGATTCCACCGGATTCAATCATCACACTGGAATGACGTGCCAGACGGATTTGCTCTTTCCAGTTGGGACGTGTCACCATTCCGAAGTGTCCGATTGCTATCCGCAAATCCGGACATTCCTGAATAATCTCTTCCATTTCAGGAACCTGTGTGGCTCCGTCGGCTAGATCAATAGAAAGCAGAATGCCCTTATCTTCCATATAATGGAACATTTCCATCATCTCTTCACTGTTCAGCATCACCCTTCCTTCTTTCAGTAATAGCCGTTGTGCCGGAATCTTAATTGCCTTAAAACCATTATCAATAAGTTCTTTAGCATGATTCAGAAATCCCGGCTTACGGAACTCGCACATGCCACAAACGATAAAACGATTGGGAAAACGTTCCTCTACTGTTGCCAGATAATCATTCTGAATTCCATCAATAAATTCTTGCGTGATGACTGCGGCAGCTACCTGCGCGTAATCCATATTCGAAAGAAACGTCTCCACATCATTCACCCCATTCACCATGAAAGGGGGAAGCATCTGGCGAATCTCTCCCATAAATTCCGAACGTCCATTCTGTAAAGAGCGAATGGGTAAACCATCTACTACCGTGTTCTGCTCTATCCACAAATGAGCGTGCGCATCAATAATTGTATAATCCATACAAATGAGTCTGTTTTATGAATTTGCCCAGCTTACCCGTTTCTGTTCTCCGATAATCTCCTGCACTTCCCGAACGAGTTCCCAATCAATCGGTTCTTCGATGAAAGCGATGTTCTTTTTCACATTCTCCGGATTAGTCGTACTAAACAAAGTCGTTGTTATACGGGGATTGCTGACGGAGAATTGCATAGCCAGTTTCTCAATCGGATAGTTTTTTGCCTTGCAATGTTCCATGGCTTTACGGCAAGCTTCTACCAATGGTTGGGGAGCCGGATGCCAGGCAGGAACACCACGTTCGCTCAACAGTCCCATTGAAAGAGGAGAAGCATTAATCACGCCGATTCCTTTGGATTCGAAATAGTCCAGAAAGTCGGCTAATTTATCATCACACAGGCAGTAATGGCAGAAGTTAAGCACAGATTCAATCGTACCGCTTGGTGAATGGTCGATGACCCATTTCAGATTTTCCAGTTGCAAGTCAGTAATTCCTACGTGTCCTACCACACCTTTCTCACGCAGCTCGACTAAAGCAGGCAGAGTTTCATTAACCACCTGATTCAAATCAGCAAATTCCACATCGTGTACATTAATCAGGTCGATAAAATCTATATTCAAGCGTTCCATACTCTCATACACACTTTCTGTCGCACGTTTTGCAGAGTAATCCCACAGGTTCACTCCGTCTTTTCCATAACGTCCCACTTTGGTAGAGAGATAATAGCGATCACGGGGAAGATCTTTCAGCGCCTTTCCTAAAACTGTCTCCGCCTTATAATGTCCGTAATAAGGAGAGACATCTATAAAGTTCATTCCCGCTTCAACAGCAGTAAACACAGCCTGAATGCCTTCTTTTTCTTTCAAATCATGGAAAACTCCTCCTAAAGAAGAAGCTCCAAAACTAAGAGATGATACTTTCATCCCTGTCTTTCCGATTTCATGGTATTGCATAACTTTTAGGTTTTAATTAATCTTGTATGCGACAAAAGTAGGTCAGGAATAGTTTCAGTGCAGCAGAGAACAGTCGAAAAACCAACGTAACGGTTTACGTAAAAAATATTGCTTCAGATGCTTTTAATTTTCCGGGAATGTGCTTTCTTTGTAAAAAGAATCCAAGTTACAGACTTTCAAATGGAAAACCGGAAACATACTTCACTCAAAGATCTCGCCCAAGCACTGGGGGTATCGATTCCTACTGTATCCAGAGCACTGAAAGACAGTCCGGAAATCAGTCGTGAACTTTGCGCCAAGGCAAAAGAACTGGCCAAAGAAATGAATTATCGTCCCAATCCTTTTGCCATGAGCTTACGGAAGAATGCACCTCGCATCATCGGAGTAGTAATTCCGGATATTGTGACTCACTTCTTTGCGTCTATTCTGAACGGGATAGAAAATATGGCCATTGCCAACGGATATTTCGTGATTATCACGACATCGCATGAGTCATACGAACATGAAAAAAGGAATATTGAGAATCTGGTGAATATGCGGGTAGAGGGTATTATCGCCTGCCTGTCTCAAGAAACAACCGATTTTTCCCACTTATCCGCCTTGAAAAACATCAATATGCCACTTATCTTATTCGACCGCGTTTGCCTGACCGACCAATTTTCTTCTGTGGTAGCAGACGGAGTGCAATCTGCACAAATGGCTACACAACATCTTCTCGATAATGGAAGCAAACGGGTAGCCTTTATCGGAGGAGCGAATCATCTGGATATTGTAAAGAGAAGAAAGCACGGTTATCTGGAAGCTCTACGCGAAAATCGGATTCCTATCGAAAAAGAGTTGGTCGTTTGCCGGAAGATTGATTATGAAGAGGGGAAGATTGCCACGGAGACGTTGTTATCCCTCCCCCAACCTCCCGATGCCATCCTTGCCATGAATGATACGCTGGCTTTCGCAGCTATGGAAGTTATCAAAAACCGTGGACTTCGTATACCGAATGACGTTGCCATTATCGGATATACGGACGAGCAGCATGCCAATTATGTAGAACCTAAATTATCTGCCGTTTCGCATCAAACCTATAAAATGGGAGAAACTGCCTGCCAACTATTAATAGATCAGATTAAAGGAGACAAGACAATCAAACAGGTGACAATCCCAACACATTTGCAGATTAGGGAGAGTAGCATAAAATCTATTTAAATTTTTTACGTACCTTTGACAAACTAAAAATCGAACTACCCAATGAAAGCTCTTAAATCTTTTATCTTGTTCACACTTCTATTACAAGTAGAAGTATTCGCACAAACGCAGTACAAATGGGAAAATCCATGTAATCAGACTTTTCAAGTAGTAAAAGGACAGGCTTTCTGCAATGAATTGAAAGGAACCTATGCACGCCTGCCGGATCGTGCTAAAGACAAAGTACGTAAACCGCTTTGGGATCTGTCTCGCCAAAGTGCAGGTTTATCCATCTGTTTCTATTCAAATGCTCCGGAAATCAAGGTTCGTTATAAAGTCAATGGAGGTTTATCTATGCCCCACATGCCCTGCACCGGTGTTTCAGGTGTTGACTTATATGCACAGGATATAAATGGCAGACAACGCTGGTGCGGGTTCAGTTTTTCTTTCAATGACACGATCACCTATACTTTTTCCAATCTGACTTACGAAACAGATCCTAAAAAAGGATATGAATATCAACTCTTCCTCCCGCTATATAATTCTGTCACATGGATGGAAATAGGGGTGCCGACAGATGCTTCTTTCAGCTTTATTCCGGCCTCCAAAGAGAAACCTCTAGTGATATATGGCACTTCTATCGCACAAGGTGCGTGTGCTTCCCGGCCTGGTATGGCATGGGGAAATATCATTGGAAGAATGTTGCAACATCCTGTCGTCAACCTGGGATTCTCCGGTAACGGCAAACTGGAACCGGAACTTTTCGATTTACTTTCAGAAATAGATGCTCAACTCTACATGATAGACTGTATGCCCAATCTCCCTGGTGAAACGGACTCCAAAGTGATTTATGAACGTACATTGGCCGGGGTCAAAAAGCTACGTGAGAAAAGTCAAGCCCCTATTCTCCTGGTAGAACATGCCGGATATACCAATGAGTTCTCTTCCGAACCAACCAAACGTTCGTATCAGCTTGCCAATATTGAACTAAAGAAAGCTTATGATGCATTGCAAAAGGAAGCTATTCCACAGATTTATTATTTGACTAAAGAAGAGATAGGACTTTCTATGGATGCAGCAGTGGAGGGTGTGCATCCCAATGACCTGGGCATGCAACAATATGCAGACGGATATATCCGAAAAATACGCGAGATTCTGCACGAAAAAAGTCAGGGTCCATCTACTTGTATTCCCTGTAAACAGCACAGAGATCCCTATGACTGGAACGACCGACATGAAGCCGTTCTTCAATTAAATAAAGAGGATGCACCGGAAATTTTAATGATAGGCAACTCTATTACTCATTTTTGGGGCGGCGAACCAGCCGGGCCTCAAAGAGGAAAAGAGTCCTGGGACAAACTATTCAAAGGGAAACAAGTACGCAACCTGGGATTCGGCTGGGACAAAATAGAGAATATGTTATGGCGCATTTATCACGGAGAACTTGACGGCTACCAAGCCAAAGATATTGTCGCATTACCCGGAACCAACAACCTGCAAAGTAATACGGACGAAGAAATCCTCCAAGGCATTTCCACCCTGATCGAAGCCATTCAGCAAAGACAACCCACTGCCAGGCTCTGCATATTGGGTATCTATCCCAGAAAAGACATGGAAGAACGAGTGAAACTCTTCAATGCCAAACTAAAGAAAGAATTGGCAGACAAAAAAGTGATCTATCTGGATCTGGCTTCTTACTTCACCAATAAGGACGGAAGCATCAACTGGAATTTATTCAGTGACGGACTTCATCCGACTAAAGAAGGATACAATCTGATAGCGAAAGGATTAAAAGAGAAATTCTTCAAATAAGTCATATTTCCAAGGAGATAGCTAAAAGTTTTGTTATTCCCAAGAAACCAGAATCCCCCTAATAAGGTCTGATCTATGAGAATGTACCTGACAAACATATTCAAGAGTTTGATTGCCCTGTTGTTTTTATCCAGTCCTACTATGTTGTGTGCCAAGCACTTCAAAGTTTTGGATATCTCCGACGGTCTGGCCAATAATACGGTGAAATGTATCACTCAGGATGCTTTACCGGACATCATTATCTGTGATATGATGATGACAGGAATGACTGTCATTGAGTTCATCAATGAATACCGGATATTCAAAGCCGTACAGTTTTTCAAAGAAGGAGAAACCAATATCACTGCTGTCAGCGTGAAATGCGGTTTCAATGATCTAAAGAATTTCCGGGATTTGTTCAAACGCAAGATGCAGGTTTCCCCTAAACAGTTTGTGTCGCAATTATAGCCTGTTTGGCGATTTTCACCCTATAATTGACAAATTTCACCCTCTTTTTATCCAACAATCCGCCTACTTTTGTGGCAATAGAAACTGAAAAGTTTCTGTCATACGGCATAGTATCGTTCATTTTAAATTAATATTTTATGAAAAACGAAATCTTCCAATTCTCATCGAAAAGGATTTTGTGTTCGGCCATGATCGTTTCTGCACTCTCTGCAGGAATCTCGCAAAAGACGTATGCCGATACGTGTCACGTCCAAGTCCTGAAACAGTCGACGACAAGCGTAAACGCATCACCCCGGCGAACGGTAAACTTCAACAGGGAATGGAAATATATGCAGGGCGATCATATAAATGCTCAGCAGAATGACTTTTGCGATAAGGACTGGGAAACAATAGGTTTGCCACATTCGTTCAGTATCCCCTATTTCATGTCGAATGACTTCTATGTAGGATATGGCTGGTATCGCAAAATATTAAAACTATCGCCGGATGATTTGAAACAATCCTTATTTTTAGAATTCGACGGTGTCTTTCAGGAAGCTGAAGTATTTGTTAACGGTAAGCTGACCGGTAAACATATAGGAGGTTATACCGGCTTTTCCGTAAATATTTCATCTGCCGTGAAAGAGGGAGATAATGTAATAGCCATCAGAGTCAACAATATCTGGCATCCTGACGTGGCACCACGGGCAGGCGAACATGTCTTCAGCGGAGGTATTTATCGCAATGTGCGACTGGTGATGAAAAACCCGGTTCATATAGATTGGTATGGAACTTTCGTAACTACACCCAATCTAAGCAAGAACAATGGCAAATCATCTGTGGTAAAAGTAGAAACCGATGTTTGCAACACTTCAGGTCAGAGTGAACAATATAGATTAGTGACTCAAGTATTTAGTCCGGAGGGAACCCTGGTAACTGCCGTCGAAAGTACGGAAACAATTGCGGCAAATACAAGCAGAAAGTTCTCACAGACCACCCAATCATTACAGAACTTGCAATTATGGCAACCCGAACATCCGGCACTCTACAAAGTAATCAGCCAGCTTTATAAGGGTAATCTGTTATTAGACCGTGACGAAACAATTTTCGGTTTCCGTTGGTTTGAATGGACGGCCGACAGAGGTTTCTTTCTGAATGGAAAGCATTTATATTTCAAAGGAGCCAATGTGCATCAGGACCAAGCCGGTTGGGGAGATGCCGTGACGGAATCTGCCATGCGGCGCGACGTACAAATGATGAAAGAGGCCGGATTCGAATTGATACGTGGCTCACACTATCCGCATGCACCCGCTTTCTCCAAAGCCTGTGATGAAGAGGGAATGTTATTCTGGTCGGAAGCTCCGTTCTGGGGAATTGGAGGTTTCAGTCCGGATGGTTATTGGAATTCCAGCGCATATCCGGTGGATGAAAAATACACTGCCAATTTTGAAGCGAGTGCCTTACAACAACTGGAAGAGATGATACGTATTCATCGCAATCATCCATCTATCGTGGTATGGAGCATGAGTAATGAAGCATTTTTCTCTGCTCCGTCAGCTATGACAGGAGTAAGCAGATTGTTGACACGAATGGTAGAACGCTGCCATCAACTAGACCCTACCCGCCCTGCAGCCATCGGAGGTGCTCAACGTCCTTTAGGTAATCATAGAATCGACTTGATTGGAGATATCGCCGGATACAATGGTGACGGTGCCACCCAACCGGATTTTCAACAACCGTCTATTCCGAACGTCGTATCAGAATATGGCAGTACAACCGCAGAACGTCCGGGAGAATATATTCCGGGATGGGGTGATTTGCAGGTCAATGACGGTTGGAAAGGATTTCCCTGGCGTAGCGGACAGGTTATCTGGTGCGGTTTCGACCATGGCAGCATTGCCGGAAGCCAACTGGGGAAAATGGGTATTGTAGACTATTTCCGTATCCCTAAGCGTTCCTGGTATTGGTACAGGAATGAATATACAGGAATAAAGCCTCCGAAATGGTCGGAAGAGGGTACTCCGGCCAGTTTGAAGCTCGAAGCAACTAAAACTGTTGATGTATTGGCTGATGGTACGGAAGATGTGCAATTACTGATTAGCATTCTGGATGCAAATGGCAATACATTGAGCAACTCTCCGAAAGTACAGTTAAAATTAATTTCCGGTCCCGGTGAATTTCCAACCGGTACTTCCATTCTTTTTGAACCGGATAGTGATATTCGCATCATGGACGGAAAAGCCGCTATCACTTTCCGCTCTTACTATGCCGGTAAAGCAGTTATTGAAGCAAGTTCTGCAGGGATGAAATCCGCACGTGTAGAAATTACCTTCAAAGGAGCGCCGGCTTACAAGCCGGGAGTTACTCCTGTTACAAAAGAACGTCCTTATATACGGTTTATACGCCAAAAGGATGGAGAAGTGATACAAATGTTCGGACGCAACAACCCGACTTTTGCAAGTAGTCAACAGGGACAACAGGTAGCCGGTCTGGCAGCAGACGGAGATATTCAAACATTCTGGCAGGCGGCCGATAATGACAGGTCTCCTCAATGGACACTGGATACAGAAAAAGGATTGGCTTTGCGTAAAATCAATATTCGTTTCCCTAAAGCGGATGCATACCAATATATAATACAGGTATCGGACAATCAAAAAACATGGTCAACCGTTATGGACAAATCAAACTCCACTGTAACCGAACAAGCTACGGAGATGTCTTTCACTGCACAGCAAAAACCAGTGAATGCAAGGTTTGTACGTGTTGCTTTTGCCAAAAGTTCACCTGCCGCCATTGCAGAAGTAGAGGTTCATGGCGTTGTACTGGAATAATATCAATACGAATTTAAAAACAGCCTACTAATGAAACATCACAGTAAATTTTCTATTAAAACAGTATTGTTGTTATCAGCATGCTTTCTTCTCACCTGCCGCCTTCATGCGGAACAGCCACCGATGAAGTTGTGGTACAATCATCCCGCTACAAACTGGATGACTTCTGCATTGCCAATAGGTAATGGCGAATTGGGAGGTATGTTTTTCGGAGGTGTCAAACGAGAACAGATACAGTTCAATGAAAAAACACTCTGGACAGGAAGTACGACGAAGCGGGGAGCTTATCAGAATTTCGGGAATCTGTATATCGACTTTCCGGGGGACAGCATTGTTACAAACTATCGCAGAGAGCTTTGTCTGGACAATGCTGTTGGCAAAGTGACTTATGAGAAAGAGGGAACAAAGTATTGCCGTGAATTCTTCGTGAGCTATCCGGACAATGTCATCGTTATCCGACTCACCACACCTGGAAAAAAGAATCAGCTGAATATTTCTGTTTCTCTGGAAGATACACATGCTGACAAGGTAATCATGGATGGCAACGACATCAGGATATGCGGAAAACTTGATCTATTGACTTATGATGCCCAGGTGAGAATAGTCAACGAAAAAGGGACAATCTCTAAAAAGGGTGACAAGATTACTGTCAATGATGCGGACGCAGTTACTATATTACTTGCAGCCGGCACCAACTTTAGTCTGTCTTCTCAAAACTATGTCGGTATGGAGCCGGAGCAACTGCACAAAACAATTACTTCCCGATTGAATCTAGCTTCTTCAAAGAAGTATGATACGTTGCTGAAAGCTCACACGACAGATTATCAATCTTTTTTCAAAAGGGTGAAACTCGACCTGCAGACAGAGATACCGGATTATCCCACCGATGAATTGATACGTAATCACAGAGACAGCCGATATCTGGATATGCTTTACTTTCAATATGGACGTTACTTGATGTTGGGGTCTTCCCGTTACGGAAATTTGCCTAACAACCTGCAAGGTATCTGGAATAATAACAACACACCTCCTTGGGAATGTGATATTCATAGTAATATCAATATCCAGATGAATTATTGGCCGGCAGAGAGTGCCAATCTATCAGAGTGTCATTTGCCATTTTTGCAATATATAGCAGTGGAGGCACTCAAAGAAAATGGAAGCTGGCAACAGCTAGCTCGGGAAGAGCAATTAAGAGGATGGGCAATTAAGACACAAAGCAATATATTCGGCTATACAGACTGGAATATCAACCGTCCTGCCAATGCCTGGTACTGTATGCATTTATGGAAGCATTATGCTTATACGCTGGATATGGAATATCTAAATAAAGTAGCTTTTCCTGTTATGAGAAGTGCTTGTGAGTACTGGTTCGACCGTCTGCAAAAAGATACTGAAGGAAAATGGATTGCACCGGATGAGTGGTCACCGGAACAGGGACCTTGGGAAGATGGCCTGGCTTATGCGCAGCAACTAATCTGGCAGCTCTTCAGTGAAACGATACAAGCTACAGAAGTTCTGCAAAAACAGAATATCACGATTGATTCTGAATTTATAACTGAATTAAAAGATAAATTCAATCATTTGGATAATGGCGTCAACATTGGTTCCTGGGGACAGATCAAGGAATGGAAAGAGGACAAAGATCAATTGGATGTCTTTGGAAATGAACACCGTCATTTATCTCAATTAATAGCTCTTTATCCCGGTAATCAAATATCTTATCATCAGGATAAAAAGTATGCAGATGCTGCTAAAAAGACATTAGAATCTCGCGGCGATCAAGGGACTGGATGGAGCCGTGCATGGAAAATTGCTTGTTGGGCACGATTACTCGATGGCGACCATGCATACAGCTTACTAAAGTCTGCACTCAACCTTTCTACTCTGACAGTAGTCAACATGGAGAATTCGCAAGGAGGGGCATATGAAAACCTGCTTGATTCCCATCCACCTTTCCAAATTGACGGAAACTTCGGAGCTACAGCCGGCATCGCTGAAATGTTGTTGCAAAGTCATTTAGGTGAACTTCACCTGCTTCCGGCACTACCAAGCAGCTGGGCTGACGGAGAAGTAAAAGGATTGAAAGGAACTGGAAACTTTGATGTCAATATGCAATGGAAAGCAAACCGGCTACTTCGCGCGGAAATTATTTCCAATTCCGGAAGCAAGTGCATACTTCGGACCTCTATTCCTATCAAAGTAAATGGAGTTGCTGTATCAACACAGAAAGAGGGAGCCTATTATCTGACAAGTTTCCAAAGTAAAGAAGGGAAAAAGTATCTGATTGAACCACAAAATACACTATAATATATAAGTTCTTCAAGAATAAAAAATGGAGCGTAAATTTAGGTTTACGCTCCATTTTTATATGATATTATATCATTTACAGAATAGCCTTATATATTATAAGGATTATAGTTCTACGATCTTTTCTAATCTAACATTATAAACTAATGCCGAATAAGCTTGGAGAGAACCATCATTACCTGTGCCTGAACCATAACCACTCTGATAGGGGATATACAAAGTCCAAAAATCACCAACTACCATATGTATTAGCGTATAAGACCAGCCGGAAATAACACCATTCAAAGTAAAATTTGCCGGAGAATCAAAAGCTGTAGGTTCTGTTCCTGTATAAGTCTGTTGAACTACATCTCCATTGAAATAAGACATACGATAATGTGCACTTACCGTAGAAGTATATTGAGGCAACTCTTTGCCCGTCCCATTTTTCACCTTCTTAACATATATCCATTGACCAGTTACCTCATCTTTATAACGATGAAGTTTCTCCGGATCATTATTAGCTAAAGCTTGATTTTCAGGACTATCATACACACTAGCGATCGAGTCTATAAAAGCCACACTACGTGCCTGCCAATTATCATAACGACTCGTCTCTTCCGTCTCACTACAAGCAGTGAACGCAAGAGCCAGCAATACTAAGGAGAATAAATAGATCTTTTTACTCATTCGTCAAAGGTTTATTGTAAAGTTTTCAATAGAGAAGTGATGCTTACTCTGTCTGCGATGATATTATTCAGTTCAGAGATAGCGACACGCTCTTGCTGCATGGTATCGCGGTTACGCAATGTCACACAGTTATCTTCTAATGTCTGATGATCGACTGTTACACAGTACGGAGTACCAATAGCATCCTGACGGCGATAACGCTTACCGATACTATCTTTTTCGTCATATTGGCAATGGAAGTGGAACTTCAGGCTGTCAATAACTTCACGAGCTTTTTCAGGCAGACCGTCTTTCTTTACCAACGGCATAACTGCCAGTTTCACCGGAGCCAGAGCAGCAGGCAATTTCAAAACAACACGACTTTCACCATTTTCCAGCTGTTCTTCGCAATAAGATGCGCTCATGATGCTAAGGAACATACGGTCAACACCGATAGAAGTTTCGATTACGTACGGAGTATAAGACTCGTTCAGTTCCGGATCAAAGTATTTAATGCTCTTGCCGGAGAACTTCTCATGTTGAGACAAGTCGAAGTTAGTACGAGAGTGAATACCTTCTACTTCTTTGAATCCGAACGGCATCAGGAATTCGATGTCAGTAGCGGCATTTGCGTAATGAGCCAATTTATCGTGATCGTGATAACGATAGCTTGCATCTCCGAAGCCAAGTGCCTTATGCCATTTCAAACGGATTTCTTTCCATTTCTTGAACCAGTCAAGTTCTGTTCCCGGTTTTACGAAGAACTGCATTTCCATTTGTTCGAACTCACGCATACGGAAGATGAACTGACGGGCAACGATCTCGTTACGGAAAGCCTTACCAATCTGTGCAATACCGAAAGGAACTTTCATACGACCTGTTTTCTGTACATTCAGGTAGTTTACGAAAATACCCTGTGCAGTTTCCGGACGAAGGTAAATCTTCATTGCTCCTTCGGAAGTAGAACCCATTTCAGTAGAGAACATCAAATTGAATTGACGAACTTCTGTCCAGTTCTTAGTACCGGAGATCGGGCATACGATTTCTTCATCAATAATGATCTGGCGTAACTCTTCCAAGTCACCGTCGTTCAGAGCTTTAGCAAAGCGAGTGTGAAGTGCGTCGCGTTTTTCCTGATGTTCCAATACCCGTCCGTTAGTTGAACGGAATTGAGCCTCATCAAAAGATTCACCGAATCTCTTGGCAGCTTTCGCTACTTCTTTATTGATTTTATCATCATACTTTGCCAACTGATCTTCAATCAGCACGTCAGCACGATAACGTTTTTTAGAATCCTTATTGTCAATCAAAGGGTCATTGAATGCGTCTACGTGTCCGGAAGCCTTCCAGATAGTAGGATGCATAAAGATGGCAGAGTCGATACCGACAATGTTCTCGTGCAACAGCACCATGCTGTCCCACCAGTATTTCTTGATGTTATTCTTCAATTCAACGCCCATCTGACCGTAGTCATACACAGCGCCTAGTCCGTCGTAGATATCGCTCGAAGGGAATACGAAACCATACTCTTTGCAATGCGATACAAGCTTCTTAAAAACGTCTTCTTGTGCCATTTTCTTTTCTATATCTATTAATTTGAATTTGCTTTTTTCGTAAAAAGTGCCACAAAGATAGGTATTTATCTCATAAATAAGACAGAGAGGGTATTAATTTATCTTATTTACCCGGCAACTGTCGGCATTCAAATACTTTCTTCAATTTCACTAATGCTCGAATCTCACGTTGGAATGAAATCCCTAAAGAGGACTTTTTCCATTCGACAAGAAACCATTTTTGTAAAACGAATAGCTTTCTTCAATCACTTCCATCTCATCGGCATTCAGCGCATATAATATTTCGCGACAGAATTCCAATTGAGCAGTTCCGTTAGCAGTAACGATATTACCGTCTCGAACGGCTTGTTCTTCGATATAATGCGCATCACCAGTATATTTCTCACCTGCTATATTTTTCAAATATTCGAGCGCATTACTCGTATGCTTTACGTGATTGAGAAATCCGTGTTTACCGAGAAAAACCGAAGCATTGCAGATTCCGGCAACCAACTTATTTTCCCGAATCATTTTTTCTACTAAAGGAACTAAGGATTCCGCTTCGGGTGAAAACCAGTTATCTCCGCCTACCAGCACCAATCCGGCATAATCTTCGGGCAAAGTATGGATGTCATAATCCGGTAAGACCTTGAATCCTCCAATAGAATTTACGGGATCTTTAGTGAGAGAAAGTGTTTTTGTGATATACTTAACCGGTCTTCCGGGTTTTACACCTGCATTTATGCAAACAGCAATATGTGCGGCCTCCCAATCGGCAAAACCGTTTAACAATACAAAAATGAGTTCTTTTTTCATATTTTCCAATCATTTTTTAATATGGTTCTTACCACTGAACAAATATAGCTATATTTCATTCAGTGAATAAAACAATATCACTTTTTATCCAATTATTCGTCGACTCCCAAACCTTCTCCCTCGAATTCCGCCAGTTCCATCTCTTTATCCGCTTTTTTCATCTCTTTGGTGAGCATATTTTCGGGCATGTATATATTAAAAGGTATACGCGTACATTTCATCTTTTTCACTTGCCGGCTAAATTCAGGACAGGCAACGAAATAGACACGTGAAACGGATACCTTTCCTGGAGTTACCTGCTCGGGACGTTCAAATCCCGGACTGGTCAATGATGTATGAAATGTACCGAGTCCTTCAATAGTAACCGGCTGTCCAATAGATAACAAACTACGGATAGCATCAACCATTTCCGTCAATATACCATCTATCTGCCCACGATGGAACCCACTCCGTTTTTCCATATACTCGGCAAATTCTCTATTCCGAATCGGATCTATCATTCTTTTAGGTACACCATACCATAATTCCTTTCTTTCTCCCGATGTTAAATCGGCTTTTTTTCTCACTACATAAGGCACTGCCATCGTCTATACTCCTTTCTTTTTTCGTTTATACTCGCGTTTTATCTGACACCCGGGTGTCAAGCATAGTGCCTGTTGCACAACTTTATTTTTTAGTTATACTCTAATGGGTG
>NZ_QSUR01000062.1:0-19637 GCF_003439055.1 Bacteroides sp. OM05-10AA | reverse complement strand
GTTTTTAAGAAGCCCCTTGATTCATTTTGAATCAAGGGGCTTTCTGTGTTTTATCGCTTCTGAATCAGGGCGTTCTCTAAGGCCGGATAAAAGATAACCTCTTCTCTTCTTCTGCAAATAAGATAGCTGTATTTACTAATGCCAGATGTGAATATGCCTGCGGGAAGTTGCCCAACTGTTCTTTGGTTTCGAAATCAATATCTTCACTAAACAATCCGAGATGATTGGAGTATTTCAGAACTTCGTCAAACAGGCAGCGTGCTTCTTCTTTATGGCCAGTTACAAACAATGCCCGTATAAGCCAGAATGTACAAATCGTAAAAGCAGAAGTAGGCAACCCGAAATCGTCTTTGCTGTTATAGCGATACATAAGTCCTTTATGGAAAAGGGCTTTCTTGACAGCTTCCACTGTTTTATGATAGCGTATATCATCTGCTTCTATAAATCCATAGGGTTCCATCAATAGTAATGAAGAATCCATTGCTTGATTATTATATGTCTGTGTAAAGCTTTGAAGTTCCTTATTCCAGCCATATTTCATCACGTCTTTCTTTATTTTTTCGGCTTCCAGTTGCCAACGTTCGCTATAATTATATTTGTTAAGCATTTGAGCGATTTTAGCTCCGCGATCTAAAGCTACCCAACACATCACTTTGGAAGAAACAAAGTGTTGTCCTTCTCCCCGGATCTCCCAGATTCCCTTATCGGGCTTTCTCCAGTTTTCTACTACTTTTGCTAAAATGGTCTTTACCATTTCCCACATGTCTTCAATTTCATCCAGTGTGCCGGGCATGAGGCGATAATATTGGTAAATCAGGTCCATCAGGTAACCAAAAGAGTCGTTTTGTTTCTGATGGTATGCATCATTTCCTATTCGTACAGGTTTGGAGTTCTTATAACCGGATAGATGGTCGAGTATCACTTCGGTTAGTTGGTGCTCGCCCCGGATGCCATACATAATTTGATAGTCATGTTTGGAAACGAATGTGGATTGGATAAATTTCATAAAGCGTTTGGCTGCACTGGTATGTCCGATTTGAAACATGGTTTCGATGGACATGGAAGCATCCCGAAGCCAGCAAAAGCGGTAATCCCAGTTGCGCACTTCTCCCACAGCTTCCGGTAGGCTTGTAGTTAGTGCTGCCAGCACAGCTCCGTTGTGGTAGGACATTAGTTTCAGAACCAATAAACTCCGTTCGATTACGTCATTATATAGAGTGTATTTCTTGCTTCTGTCTGTCCAGTTCAGCCAATATACCAGCGTACGACAGTATTCTATTTTCTCCCTTTCTATGTCGATTGGGATCACTTTCTCGTTATAGGAGAGCAGGAGAAATTCGTCTTTCTCAAGAATGATTTCTTTTTTCTCTTTGATGTCCTGAAGAGACAGGGAAGCATATAAATATTGTCTGTCCTTGTTGTCGAAGGAGCAGTAGGATTCTATATACTGTGGAGTGATATTAAGGATCACTTGTCCCTGTGCATAGTTTGGCGCCGGGTGGTAGTTGATCTTGAAACGCGGTTTTCCTTTTATCCAATGTATGTAGCGGTATAATTCGGCAGGTAAATAATGCCCTGTTTCGTCTTGGGAACGATAGCAGGGCATATAGTCGAGCACTACGAATTCTCCTTCATCGGAGGAGAATTGAGTAGAAAGAATATTGGTGTGTGGGACATAACTTTGTGTGATGCAATAGTCTCCGGAAACTTCGAATCCGAAAGCTCCTCCTTTCTCCCGGTCGAGCAGACTGGCAAAAATAGAAGGAGAATCGAAATCGGGAAAACAGAGCCATTCGATATTTCCGTTCTGCGAAATGAGAGCTGCGGTTCGGCAGTTACCTATCACTCCATAATTTAAATTATTCATATTGATTGCTTTTTATTAAGTTTTTAATAGATCTTTGAGAAAGTCGAAAGCGAAAGTCAGGCGATTCTTAATACTTCCTTCTTTTGTGGCAGTTTTTTGTTTGCCTAGTAAAGACCGTAAGAAAGGAAGTACGTCAGATTGGGCAGACAGGTGATAGTTGGCGGCTTCGGATACGCTACCTATTTTAATGGTGATAGCGCTCATCGGCAATGCCTGAAACATATCTTCATCTGTAGTGTCGTCTCCCATCGCTATAACAAAATCATAACGTCTGTTGGCTAGCAGACGCCCCACCTCCGAACCTTTATTGCAATCCGGTGATTTGATTTCGATCACTTTATTTCCTTGCAGAATTTGTAGTTTCTGCCGGGTACAGAGCGAAATCAGCGTGTTGACGAGTTGTTGGGCTCTTAATGTGCCGAGCCATGCGTCACTTTCACGATAATGCCAGGCCAGGGCAGTTTCTTTCACTTCCAGATGGGAACGGGGAGTACGGTCTACAAACATTTGAAGGATAGAGAGAATACCTGCTCCCCATTCTATCTTCTTTATGTTTTTATGCCAGACTCCGTTTTCTTTATAGAAAGCCCCATGTTCGGCAGCCATAGAAATAGGAAGGGTGCCAAGCCATTTTTCTAATGTAAAGTGATCCCGTCCGCTATTGATAACAATATGATTGGCGGGATCGCTAGCCAGTTGTTGTAGAATAGAAATGAGTTCCGGTGTAGGTTGTGCATCCTCGGGACGTGGTTTGAGAGCCGTCAGTGTACCATCATAGTCCAGCAGAATCAGGCGTTGTTTGGCATGGTTATACTTGAGTTTGATTTGTGCAATGCTAGCGGCTACGATACGTTTTTTTCGTAACATATCGTTTTTCATACATGTCGCGTTCAGTTCATTGACAAAGTCGGCTGCCCATTTGTTGACTGTCTGTACGGACAGAATGCTTTGCATACGTTGCAGGCGTTGTTTTTGTTCCTCTTCGGGCATTTCAAGTGCCTGGCAAATAGCATTTTCTATTTGTTCCGTATCGTTCGGGTTGATTTGGATAGCGTCCGTCAATTCTACGGCGGCACCTGCCATTTCGCTAAGGATAAGTACACCGGGATTGTCGCATTTGGTAGCTACGTATTCTTTGGCTACCAGATTCATTCCGTCCCGAAGTGGAGTGACGAGGGCTATGTCGGCCACATAGTACATGGCAGTCAGTTCTTCCAGTGAAAAGCCATGATAGAAATAACATACGGGAGTCCAGTTCATTGTGGAGTAACGTCCGTTGATAGAGCCGATTTCTTCGTCAATTTTTGTTTTTAGTTCCGCATAGCTGCCTACATGGTCGCGTGAAGGGACAATGACCATTGCCAATGTAACTTTACCGTGATATTCGGCATGATGTTCGAGGAAGGTGGCAAAGCCACGAAGACGGTGCAATATGCCTTTGCTGTAATCCAGTCTGTCTACTGACAGGATCAGTTTATGCTCGCCGAAAAGTTTCCGGGTTCGTTCAATGGCCTGATGTACTTCTTTATTTTCTGAAGCCTGATGATAGGATTCATAGTTGATTCCCATCGGCAATGCTTCTACTCTGACCATCCGGTTGTTGATCTGTACTTCATCCAGTTTGAAGTCGAGATGCAGCACACGCTCTACGGCACTGATGAAGTGACGCATATAGTCATGAGTATGGAAAGCAATGAAGTCTGCTCCCAGCAAACCCTTCAGAATCTCGGCACGCTCCGGAAGAATACGGAAGAGTTCGTAAGAAGGGAACGGGATATGATGGAAATAACCGATACTTAGTTCCGGATATATTTTCCTCAACATTCCGGGAAGTAGCATCAGTTGATAATCCTGTATCCATACCTTATCGCCGGGACGTATCAGCCGGCAAATCTCCTCACAGAAGAGTCGGTTGACTTGTTGATAGGATTGCCAGAAACAGTTCTTATATAAGGTATAAGCATAAAAGTAATGACACAAAGGCCAGATAGTACTGTTACTGTATCCTTCGTAATAGTTTTCAATTTGCTTTTCCGACAAGAAGACCGGATGAAAATTCATTTCCTGTAGTTTCTCGTTAATCTCTTGCTGGTCCTTCTCTTCATTTGTACATATTCCGGGCCAACCTATCCAGTGCTTCTCATAAGAAGTCTGGAGAGAATCCAAACCTGTTGCCAGTCCGCCTTCGCTACGCGAAAATACGAATGTGCCGTTTGTGTCGGCTACTTTGACAGGTAATCTGTTTGCAATAATATAAAGTTTCATATCTATTTCTTCGCAAAGCATGTACCAATTGACTTATGTTGATGCTTAACCGTTTATTATCAACAGATTATAAAGATGTAGTATCCTCCTTTTGTCTTTTCAAAATGAAAATCCCCTTTCAAAATGATAATTTGTTTATTTTTTCTCTTCTGAAATCACGAAAAAAACGGAAAGCCTTTCAAAATAGAATCCTTTTTTCAAAATGGAAGGGTGTGTCGGATGGTAAGAAAGTAACTGCCTGTCTGTATCTGTTTGAATGTTAGCTTATTATGTATTCTTTGTTTTTTGTGGCACGCATTTGGCATGAAGAATGGCAAGTAAAAATTTATAGTAATCATTTAAAAGGTAAAAACATGGGAATAACACTATCATTTATTTTCTGCCTGTTGAGCGGTTTCGCTTGTTTCTGGCTGTTCTGGAAATGTGTAGACTGGTTTGAGAATATTTAAAGAAAAAAGGAGAATTGATTATGTACACAGCATTATTCGTATTAGGTATTGCAATCTTCGGTTATTTGATGTATGTGCTCATCAAACCCGAGAAGTTTTAAAGTAACACACACAGTTTAAGGTAAAAAGTATATGAATACAGAAATTTTAGGCGTGGTTGTTCAGATAGCCTTGATGGTGATTCTGGCTTATCCACTGGGAAAATACATTGCCAAGGTCTACAGAGGAGAAAAGACCTGGTCTGATTTTATGGCTCCTATCGAAAGAGTCATTTATAAAGTTTGTGGAATCGACCCCAATGAAGAAATGAACTGGAAACAATTCCTGAAAGCATTGTTGATTTTGAATGCTTTCTGGTTTTTCTGGGGAATGGTACTCTTGGTTTCACAAGGATGGTTGCCTTTAAACCCGGACGGCAACGGACCGCAGACTCCGGATCAGGCATTCAATACTTGTATTAGTTTTATGGTGAACTGTAACTTACAGCACTATAGCGGTGAAAGCGGACTGACTTATTTTACTCAATTGTTCGTCATCATGCTTTTCCAGTTTATTACCGCAGCAACAGGTATGGCTGCTATGGCAGGTATTATGAAGAGTATTGCTGCAAAAACAACCAAAACGATTGGTAACTTCTGGCAATTTCTGGTAATAAGTTGTACGCGTATCTTATTACCTCTTTCTCTGATTGTAGGTTTTATCCTGATTCTTCAGGGAACTCCGATGGGATTTGACGGTAAGATGAAAGTCACTACTCTTGAAGGTCAGGAACAGATGGTTTCTCAAGGTCCTACGGCCGCAATTGTTCCTATTAAACAGTTGGGTACGAATGGCGGTGGATATTTTGGCGTGAACTCCTCTCATCCATTGGAAAATCCGACTTATCTTTCTAACATGGTAGAATGTTGGTCTATTTTGATTATCCCGATGGCGATGGTATTTGCACTGGGTTTCTATACCCGCAGAAAGAAGTTGGCTTACAGTATATTCGGAGTAATGCTTTTCGCTTTTCTGGTCGGTGTGTGCATTAATGTCAGTCAGGAAATGGGGGGTAATCCGCGCATCGATGAGCTGGGTATTGCACAAGACAATGGTGCGATGGAAGGTAAGGAAGTGCGTTTGGGAGCCGGAGCAACCGCGTTGTGGAGTATTGTAACGACCGTAACTTCCAATGGTTCTGTGAATGGTATGCATGATTCTACCATGCCTCTGTCCGGTATGATGGAAATGCTGAATATGCAGATTAATACCTGGTTTGGCGGTGTAGGTGTAGGGTGGATGAACTACTATACATTCATTATCATTGCAGTGTTTATCAGCGGTTTGATGGTGGGGCGTACACCGGAATTCCTCGGTAAGAAAGTAGAAGCCCGCGAAATGAAAATCGCTACGATTGTAGCTCTGCTTCATCCGTTTGTAATCTTGGTGTTTACGGCAATCTCAAGTTATATTTATGTACACCATCCAGATTTTGTGGAAAGTGAAGGTGGGTGGTTGAACAACTTAGGATTCCACGGTTTGAGTGAACAGCTTTACGAGTACACCTCTTGTGCCGCCAATAACGGTTCCGGTTTCGAGGGCTTGGGTGATAATACTTATTTCTGGAACTGGACATGTGGTATCGTTTTGATTCTGAGTCGCTTCCTTCCTATTATCGGACAGGTTGCCATTGCCGGGCTACTGGCGCAGAAGAAATTCATACCGGAAAGTGCCGGTACGTTGAAGACGGATACATTGACTTTCGGAGTAATGACATTTGTAGTTATCTTCATTATTGCCGCTCTGTCATTCTTCCCGGTACATGCATTGAGCACGATTGCTGAACATTTAAGTTTGTAATACTGAATTAGAGAAGATATGAAAGATAATAAATCAGCTTCTTTGTTTCCAAAGGAGCAAGTTATAGAAAGTTTGAAACAATCATTCGTGAAACTGAACCCACGAATGATGATAAAGAATCCGATTATGTTTACGGTAGAGGTGGCTACGGTAGTCATGCTGCTTGTGACGCTCTACTCCATTGTTAATTCTTCACAGGGTTCGTTTGCTTACAACATTGCCGTGTTTATCATTCTGTTTATCACTTTGTTGTTTGCCAATTTTGCCGAAGCTATTGCAGAGGCACGTGGTAAAGCACAGGCCGACAGTTTGCGTAAGACTCGTGAAGAGACACCGGCAAAGAAAGTGGAAGGCAATAAAATCGTTACTGTCAGTTCTTCACAGTTGAAGAAAGGGGATGTGTTTGTCTGTGAGGCAGGAGACGTGATTCCTTCCGACGGTGAGATTATTGAAGGGTTGGCTTCTATTGATGAAAGTGCCATTACCGGTGAGTCTGCTCCGGTCATTCGTGAGGCAGGTGGCGACAAGAGTTCGGTAACAGGAGGTACGAAAGTACTGTCCGATCATATAAAGGTGATGGTGACTACTCAACCGGGAGAAAGTTTTCTTGATAAGATGATCGCATTGGTGGAAGGTGCTTCCCGCCAGAAAACCCCGAATGAGATTGCATTGACTATTTTGCTGGCAGGTTTTACGCTTGTTTTCGTCATTGTGTGTGTGACTTTGAAACCGTTTGCCGATTATAGTAATACGGTCATCACTATTGCTTCGCTTATTTCTTTGTTTGTGTGTCTGATCCCGACAACTATCGGTGGACTTCTCTCTGCCATCGGTATTGCCGGTATGGACCGTGCACTTCGCGCCAACGTGATTACTAAATCCGGTAAAGCGGTTGAAACTGCGGGTGATATTGATACATTACTGCTGGATAAAACGGGTACTATCACCATTGGTAATCGTAAAGCAACTCATTTCCATACAGCTCCGGGTGTCGATCTGCACGATTTTGTGGAAACTTGTCTGTTGTCTTCCTTATCCGATGAAACGCCGGAAGGTAAGTCTATCGTAGAATTGGGACGTGAGTCGGGCATTCGTATGCGTAATCTGAATACAACAGGAGCACGTATGATTAAGTTTACGGCTGAAACCAAATGTTCGGGAGTAGACCTGGCAGATGGAACGCAGATTCGTAAAGGTGCTTTTGATGCCATCCGCAAGATGGTGGAAGGTGACGGGAATGAATTTCCGAAAGAAGTGGAAGAGATTATTTCTTCTATCTCAAGCAATGGTGGTACACCGCTGGTAGTATGTGTAAACAGAAAGGTGACTGGTGTTATTGAACTGCAGGATATTATCAAACCGGGTATTCAGGAACGTTTCGAACGTCTGCGTAAGATGGGAGTGAAGACGGTGATGGTGACAGGTGACAACCCGTTAACAGCAAAATATATTGCTGAAAAAGCCGGTGTGGATGATTTTATCGCCGAAGCGAAACCGGAAGATAAGATGGAATATATCAAGAAGGAACAGCAGGCTGGTAAATTGGTTGCAATGATGGGAGACGGAACGAACGATGCTCCTGCCCTGGCACAGGCCAATGTAGGTGTAGCCATGAATAGCGGTACACAGGCAGCGAAAGAAGCTGGTAATATGGTCGATTTGGATAACGACCCGACGAAGTTGATAGAGATTGTGGAAATCGGTAAACAATTACTGATGACACGTGGTACGCTGACTACTTTCTCTATCGCCAATGACGTAGCGAAATATTTTGCTATCGTTCCGGCCTTGTTTATGATCGCCATTCCCGAACTGGCTGCTCTGAATATCATGCATCTGCATAGTCCTGAAAGTGCTATTCTTTCGGCAGTCATTTTTAATGCGATTATTATTCCGATTCTGATTCCGTTGGCTTTGCGTGGTGTGCAATACAAGCCGATAGGTGCGAGTGCTTTGCTTCGCCGTAATCTGCTGATCTATGGTGTGGGTGGTGTGATTGCTCCTTTCGTGGGAATCAAATTGATAGATTTAGTAGTAGGTTTATTCTTTTAATTAAAAAACAATAGCAATGAAAACTTTATTGAAGTCATTAAAAATAACACTTGCTTTTTGTGTCTTTTTCTCCGTGTTCTATATCCTTATCCTGTGGGTGTTCGCACAGGTAGCGGGTCCTAATAAAGGAAATGCCGAAGTAGCTACATTGAACGGGAAAGTAGTGGGAGCAGCCAATGTCGGCCAGATGTTTACAGAGGATATTTATTTCTGGGGACGTCCTTCTTCTGCCGGTGACGGGTATGATGCTACGAGTTCCTCTGGCAGTAACAAGGGCCCTACGAATCAGGAGTATCTGGATGAAGTAAAAGCGCGTATCGATACTTTTCTTGTACATCATCCTTATTTGAATCGTGCGGATGTGCCAGCCGAAATGGTTACGGCCAGTGGTTCGGGACTGGATCCTAATATCACTCCTCAATGTGCGTATGTACAAGTGAAGAGAGTAGCACAAGCACGTGGCTTGAGAGAGGAACAGGTGAGAGCGATTGTTGATAAAAGCATAGAAAAACCTCTTTTGGGGTTGTTGGGAACAGAAAAGGTGAATGTGTTGAAATTGAATATCGCATTAGAGGAAAGCAATAAGTAGATGAAGATTGAGCAGCGTTCCTGTCCGGACCGTTTGGGTTATGCCGCGGTTCAAATTAACAGGGTTGGATAGGGCGCTGCTTTTTTACGGAAACATAAAATAGAATAAGATAAGAAGTATGAAAAGTTTTTTTAGTAAAAAGAGTTTTTTAGGAACAATGGCTGTAGCAGCCGTTTGTATGTTGGGAACAGTTAATGCACAAGCACAAGAGTTTACTATACAAGGTGATTTGGTAAGTTCGTATGTATGGCGTGGTATTTATCAGGGGGGAGCTGCTTCCTTTCAGCCGACTTTGGGATTTAGCGTAGGTAATTTCTCGCTTACTGCATGGGGCTCAACCAGTTTGAGTGAGAGTAATAAAGAAATTGACCTGACCGCAGCTTATAAGTTCGGTGAAGCAGGACCGACGCTTTCTGTAGCCACTCTTTGGTGGGACGGACAAGCTGATGTGGCCAATGGAGAACTTACCAATAATTATTTTCATTTTAAAAGTGGAGACACCGGACACCATTTTGAAGCAGGGTTAGCTTATACGCTTCCTATTGAAAAGTTCCCGTTATCTATCGCATGGTATACCATGTTTGCCGGTGCTGACAGAAAAACGACTGATGAGGGGGAAGAAAAGCAGGCATACTCTTCTTACGTAGAACTGAATTATCCGTTCAGTGTGAAAGGAGTTGATCTGAATGCTACTTGTGGAGTGGTTCCTTATAAGACTCCGCAGTATAATGTGAATGGGTTTGCAGTGACGAACCTAGCTTTGAAAGCAACGAAAGCAATAAATTTTAATGATAAGTTTTCATTGCCTATATTTGTACAGGCTATATGGAATCCACGTTTGGAGGACGCCCATTTAGTATTTGGCGTAACTTTAAGGCCATAAAATAAACTCATGAATTTTTGTGAAACCCGTGGTGATCGTGATGATTACTACGGGTTAGGATGTTTAAAATAACAGATTGACGTAATGGATGATAGAGAACATAGTGTACAGTATTTTTTGGATCTGATAAAGAAGTCCCACCGGGGCAAATTCAAGGTCTATATCGGTATGATAGCCGGTGTGGGAAAGTCATATCGTATGCTTCAGGAGGCACATGAACTGCTGGAGAACGGTGTGAACGTGCAAATCGGCTATATCGAAACTCATGGACGCGCCGGGACGGAAGCATTGCTGCAAGGGCTCCCTGTCATTCCGCGTCGTAAAATCTTCTATAAGGGGAAAGAATTGGAGGAAATGGATCTGGATACGATTATCCGTGTCCATCCGGAAATTGTAATTGTGGATGAACTGGCTCATACCAATGTAGAAGGTAGTTTGAACGAGAAACGTTGGCAGGATGTGATAACTTTGCTGGATGAGGGAATCAATGTGATTTCGGCAATCAATATCCAGCACATTGAAAGCGTGAATGAAGAAGTGCAGGAGATTACGGGTATTGAAGTGAAAGAACGGGTGCCCGACAGTGTTCTTCAGGAAGCGGATGAGGTGGTGAATATTGACTTGACGGCAGAGGAGCTGATTGCACGTTTGAAAGCGGGTAAGATATATCGTCCGGAAAAGATTCAGACGGCATTGGATAATTTCTTTCGGACAGAGAATATTCTTCAGTTACGTGAGTTGGCTTTGAAGGAAGTAGCGTTGCGGGTAGAAAAAAAGGTGGAGAATGAGGTGGTGATGGGAGTAGCCGTCGGAATCCGGCATGAGAAGTTTATGGCTTGTATCAGTAGTCATGAGAAAACACCCCGGCGGATTATCAGAAAGGCGGCAAAGTTGGCAACCCGGTATAATACTACTTTTATAGCCCTGTATGTTCAGACTCCGAAAGAGAGTATGGATAGAATTGATCTAGCCAGTCAACGGTATCTGTTGAACCATTTTAAGCTCGTGGCGGAACTTGGGGGAGAGGTGGTGCAGGTGCAGTCGAAGGATATTTTGGGGAGCATCGTCAAGGTTTGTAAAGAGAAACAGATATCGACTGTTTGCATGGGAACTCCTAATTTAAGGTTGCCATACGCTATTTGTTCTATACTGGGATATAGAAAGTTTTTAAATAATTTGTCACAAGCTAATGTAGATTTGATTATACTTGCATAATATTAATCGTATGAACGTTATGAATATTAAAACGAAACTGATTCTCGGTATCGGAATGCTGGCCGGAATGATTATTTTGCTGGTAACACTTTCAGTTGTGAATCTTCAAATTCTGACAGCGACAGAACCTGATAGTCCTGCTGCTATGCCCGGATTGGAACGTGCTCTGTTATGGATTTCCGTAACGGGAGGAATCTGTATCTTGACCGGACTGATATTGCTTTATTGGTTGCCCCGTACTATCAGCAAGCCTATTAAAGAGCTGAAAGAGGGAATTCTTGAAATAGCCAATCATAATTATGAGAAGCGTCTGCAGATGAATAATAATGAAGAATTCCGGGATGTGGCGGATAGTTTTAACCGGATGGCGGAGCGTTTGACCGAATATCGTGCCAGTACTTTGTCGGATATTCTTTCTGCAAAGAAATTTATTGAAGCAATTGTAAACAGTATAGATGATCCGGTGATCGGCTTGAATATGGAGCGTGAAATTCTGTTTATCAATGAGGAAGCACTCAATGTCTTGAATCTGAAACGGGAGAATGTGATTCGTCAATCGGCGGAGGAACTGGCTTTGAAGAATGACCTGTTGCGGCGGTTGATCCGTGAACTGGTGACGCCAAGCGAGCAGAAGGAACCATTGAAGATATATGCCGACGACAAAGAGAGTTACTTTAAGGCCTCTTATGTCCCTATCATTAATACGGAGGCTGAAAAAGGGGAACCCCGCAAACTAGGTGATGTTATTTTATTGAAGAATATCACGGAGTTTAAGGAACTGGATTCTGCCAAGACTACATTTATCTCGACGATATCTCATGAACTGAAGACTCCGATTGCTGCTATTATGATGAGCCTCCAGTTGTTGGAAGATAAGCGTGTCGGTGCATTGAATGATGAACAGGAGCAGTTGTCTAAGAGTATCAAGGAGAACAGCGAGCGTTTGTTGAGTATCACCGGAGAATTGCTTAACATGACCCAGGTGGAAGCGGGAAAACTACAGTTTATGCCAAAGATCACCAAACCGATTGAGTTGATCGAATATGCGATTAAAGCTAATCAGGTGCAAGCGGATAAGTTTAATATCCAGATAGAAGTGGAATATCCGGAAGAGAAAATCGGCAAACTTTTTGTTGACAGTGAAAAGATTGCCTGGGTATTGACGAATCTGCTAAGTAATGCTATCCGTTATTCTAAAGAAAACGGACGTGTGATTATCGGTGCCAAACAGGATGAAAATATGATCGAACTCTATGTCCAGGATTTTGGAAAGGGGATTGATCCGCGTTATCACAAAAGTATCTTCGACCGTTATTTCCGTGTGCCCGGAACGAAAGTGCAAGGCAGTGGATTGGGATTATCTATTTCCAAGGATTTTGTGGAAGCTCATGGTGGTACGTTGACGGTAGAGAGCGAATTGGGTAAGGGTAGCCGGTTTGTGATGCGGTTGAAAGCGTAGGTTTGAAGGGTTGTATGGAAGAATCAGGTTATTGCTATTCATCTGCGTACTATGTTATTCCAGTTCTTTTTGGAATACTATAGTTGCAAGAAAAACGTTACTCTGTTCTGAAACTTTAGAGAATCAATGCATTATAGTCTCTCTAAAAATCTTTATATTTGCAGACCGTTTGAAAAATGATAGTGAATAATAACAATACAATAACTTAAAAACAACCAAAATCAGATGAAGCAGGATATGATTGTTATCCTTGACTTGGGTAGTCATGAGAATACGGTATTGGCTCGCGCCATCCGTGCATTAGGAGTTTATAGTGAGATTTACCCTCACGATATTACAGTAGAAGAACTGAAAGCATTGCCCAATGTAAAGGGTATTATTATCAATGGTGGCCCGAATAATGTAATCGATGGCGTTGCTATTGATATAAATCCGGCTATCTATACTTTGGGAATTCCTGTCATGGCTGCAGGGCATGATAAAGCAACTTGTGAAGTGAAGTTGGCAGAATTTACAGATGATATCGAGGCTATAAAGGCTGCAGTAAAGTCTTTTGTTTTCGATACTTGTAAAGCTGAAGCTAACTGGAACATGAAGAACTTTGTCAATGACCAGATAGAATTGATTAAGCGTCAGGTGGGCGATAAGAAAGTATTGTTGGCCCTGTCGGGTGGAGTTGATAGCTCTGTGGTAGCTGCTTTACTTCTGAAAGCTATTGGTAATAATCTGGTATGCGTACATGTTAATCATGGTTTGATGCGTAAGGGAGAGTCTGAAGATGTGGTTGAGGTATTCAGCAACCAGTTGAAGGCAAATCTTGTGTATGTAGATGTAACCGATCGTTTCCTGAATAAGTTGGCTGGTGTAGAAGATCCGGAGCAGAAACGTAAAATTATTGGTGGCGAGTTTATTCGTGTGTTCGAAGAAGAAGCGCGTAAGTTGGACGGTATTGATTTCTTAGGTCAAGGTACTATTTATCCGGATATTGTGGAAAGTGGAACGAAAACTGCTAAAATGGTGAAATCTCACCATAATGTAGGTGGTTTGCCCGAAGATTTAAAATTCCAACTTGTAGAACCATTGCGCCAATTATTTAAAGATGAAGTTCGTGCTTGTGGCTTGGAGTTAGGTTTACCTTATGAAATGGTTTACCGTCAACCGTTCCCTGGACCTGGTTTGGGTGTACGTTGTTTAGGTGCTATTACACGTGATCGTTTGGAGGCAGTGCGTGAATCCGATGCCATTCTGCGTGAAGAGTTCCAACTTGCAGGACTGGATAAAAAAGTATGGCAATACTTTACAGTAGTGCCTGATTTTAAATCCGTGGGTGTACGTGACAATGCTCGTTCTTTTGATTGGCCGGTTATTATTCGCGCTGTCAATACGGTAGATGCTATGACAGCTACTATTGAGCCGATTGATTGGCCTATCCTGATGAGGATAACAGACCGTATTCTGAAAGAAGTGAAGAATGTAAATCGCGTTTGTTATGATATGTCGCCGAAACCTAATGCGACTATAGAATGGGAATAGAAAAACTTTTTAAATGATATTTCGATAGCCTCAATTTTTTGTAAGTTGAGGCTATTTTTATGGTTCAACGTTGGCTTCTGGTAGAAATGTAATTGAAGATTTCACAATGATTTCGCGAAGAGATAAAAAGAAAAAGGCACCCAGAAGTGGAAGCCTCCCAAATGCCTTATTCTTATCAAGTAGCGGGACCCGGGATTGAACCGGGGACCTCATGATTATGAATCATGCGCTCTAACCAGCTGAGCTATCCCGCCATCGTTTCTCGATTGCGGGTGCAAAGATAGATGATTTTTTATAATCTCCAAAACAATTCATAACTTTTTTGTGTTTTTTCTTTAATACGGGTCTTGATTTTCCCTATAAATAGGGAGTTTGATGCCCGATAATGAAAGAATAATTAATAAAGTGTCTGATTTATGCGGCGTATTTAGAAAAAAGTATTTATCTTGGCACACGTAAAAACAATTCGAAATTGCTATGAAAAAGGAAAAGATTCATTTGGAGTATTTGTTGAATGCAACGTCTAAAAATATTCTTTGGGGAGCTATTAGTACACCGACCGGGTTGGAGGACTGGTTTGCAGACAAAGTTATTTCTGACGATAAAATAGTAGAGTTTCATTGGGGCAAGACAGAACAGAGGAAAGCAGAGATTATTGCCATTCGCTCTTTCTCTTTTATCCGCTTCCGTTGGCAGGATGATGAAAACGAACGCGATTATTTTGAAATCAAGATGACTTATAATGAGCTGACTAGTGACTATGTGTTGGAAATTACCGATTTCGCAGAGCCGGATGAAGTAGCCGATATGAAAGAATTGTGGGAGTCGCAAGTAGCTAAATTAAGAAGAACTTGTGGTTTTTAGTTAACTTTCAACTAAAAATTTTCGATGCTCCTTTTTTTGTGCTAATTTTGCATCCTAATTGCACGAACCTATTAAGATGCTACGCATAAAGAAATTAGATATATTCATCGTAAAGAGTTTTTTGATGCTCTTTATTGGTACATTCTTCATCTGTCTGTTCATATTCATGATGCAGTTCCTGTGGAGATATGTAGACGAATTGGTCGGAAAGGGGTTGGAGATGAGCGTTATGGCTCAATTCTTCTTTTATTCCGCATTAACATTAGTGCCAGTATCGTTGCCATTGGCAGTGTTACTGGCTTCTTTGATTACTTTCGGTAACTTTGGCGAGCGTTATGAATTACTTGCAATGAAAGCTGCGGGTATTTCTCTACTTAAAATCATGCGTCCGCTCGCTTTCCTTGTTTGCGGACTTGTCGGTGTCTCATTCTATTTCCAAAATGTTGTTGGTCCTATCGCCCAGGCTAAGCTGGGAACCCTGATTCTTTCGATGAAACAGAAATCTCCGGAGTTGGATATTCCGGAAGGAGTTTTCTATTCTGAAATAAAGGATTATAATTTAAAGGTTGCCAAGAAGAACCGGAAGACCGGTATGCTATATGATGTGCTGATTTATAGTATGAAAGATGGGTTTGAGAAAGCACGTATTATATATGCTGATTCCGGACGTTTAGAGATGACAGCGGATAAGCAGCATCTTTGGTTACATTTGTATAGCGGAGATTTATTTGAGAATTTGAGGGCACAAAGTATGAAATCGGAGAATGTGCCCTATCGGCGTGAGGAATTCCGGGAGAAACATAGCATTATTGAATTTAACTCCGATTTCAATATGGTTGATGGTGAAATTATGGGCAAGCAGTCCAGTGCTAAGGATATGGCGCAGTTGCAAAGCTCTATAGACTCAATGACGGTAGTGGGAGATAGTATCGGACGACAATATTACAGGGAAGTGGCAGAAGGGAATTTCCGCGCTTCTT
This sequence comes from Bacteroides sp. OM05-10AA, assembly GCF_003439055.1. Lineage (NCBI taxonomy): Bacteria > Pseudomonadati > Bacteroidota > Bacteroidia > Bacteroidales > Bacteroidaceae > Bacteroides > Bacteroides sp. OM05-10AA. Next base: position 3,642 of record NZ_QSUR01000062.1, on the reverse strand, counting down.
ATGGATTGACAAAGGAAGATACGGTCAAAATAGAAAAGGCGGATATACATGAATATAACGTGGACAGCCTTTACGAGGTAGCCTCTTTAACGCAGAAACAGAAGGTGCTTTCTTCTGCTGTCAGTCGGGCGGAGAATGTGGCCAACGATCTTGGGTTCAAGAAATTCACGATGGAGAACAACGATTATAGTATTCGCAAGCATAAGACCGAATGGCATAAGAAGATAACGATTTCACTCTCTTGTCTGCTGTTCTTCTTTATCGGAGCTCCATTGGGCGGAATTATCCGCAAAGGAGGTCTCGGAATGCCGGTAATTGTATCCGTGTTGGTATTTATCATTTACTATATCATTGATAATACAGGATATAAAATGGCCCGTGACGGTAAGTGGATAGTGTGGATGGGAATGTGGACAAGTAGTGCGGTCCTTGCCCCATTAGGAGTTTTCCTTACCTATAAATCGAATAAGGACTCTGTAGTGCTTAATGCAGATGCCTATATCAACTGGTTCAAGAAGATTGTGGGAATCCGTAGTGTACGCCATATATTTAAGAAAGAAGTGATTATCCATGATCCTGATTACACACGTTTGACCGGTGATTTGGAACAACTCACTGCAGAGTGCAGAGCGTATGCTGCCAAGAAACGATTGGAAAAAGCACCGAATTACTTTAAATTATGGATGTCGAGCGAGGATGACAACGAAGTAATGGCTATCAATGAAAAGCTGGAAGCGTTGGTTGAAGAAATGTCCAATACGAAATCGGCCACTTTGATCGGTGCATTAAACAATTATCCGGTTATTTCCGTTTCTGCTCATGTGCGCCCGTTCCATATATATTGGTTGAATTTGGTAGCCGGAGTCATTTTCCCTATCGGTTTATTTTTCTATTTCCGCATCTGGGCGTTCCGCGTTCGTCTGGCTAAGGATATGGAACGGATTATAAAGAACAATGAACAAATTCAATTCATCATACAGAAAATCAATAAATAAGTGTTATGAAAGAGACTATTAAAATGGATAGAATAGAAGATGCGATTGCCGACTTCAAAGAAGGTAAGTTTGTCATAGTAGTGGATGATGAGGACCGCGAAAATGAAGGCGACTTGATTATTGCCGCTGAAAAGATAACTCCCGAGAAAGTGAATTTCATGTTGAAACATGCACGTGGAGTACTTTGTGCACCTGTCACAGTGTCTCGTTGCAAGGAGTTGGATTTGCCGCATCAGGTAAGTGACAATACTTCCGTGTTGGGAACTCCTTTTACGGTTACCATTGACAAGCTGGAAGGCTGTACAACAGGTGTTTCTGCTTCCGACCGTGCCGCTACTATTCAGGCGTTGGCCGATCCTACTTCTACACCGGCAACCTTCGGTCGTCCCGGACACATCAATCCGTTATATGCGCAAGAAAAAGGAGTGCTTCGCCGTGCCGGACATACGGAAGCTACGATTGATATGGCTCGTCTGGCAGGACTTTACCCGGCAGGTGCCTTGATGGAAATCATGAGTGAAGATGGAACAATGGCACGCTTGCCCGAACTCCGCCAGATGGCAGATGAACATGGACTGAAACTGATCTCTATCCATGACCTGATTGCTTATCGTTTGAAACAGGAATCCATTGTAGAAAAAGGAGTGGAAGTAAATATGCCTACTGAACACGGAATGTTCCGTCTGATTCCTTTCCGCCAGAAATCAAACGGGTTGGAACATATGGCTATATTTAAAGGTACATGGAGTGAAGATGAACCTATCCTGGTACGTGTCCACTCATCTTGTGCTACAGGAGATATCCTTGGTTCGCAGCGTTGTGACTGTGGCGAACAGTTGCATAAAGCGATGGAAATGATCGAAAAAGAAGGAAAAGGTGTAGTGGTTTACCTCAATCAGGAAGGACGCGGCATCGGTCTGATGGAAAAAATGAAAGCATACAAGCTCCAGGAAGACGGTATGGATACCGTTGATGCGAATATTTGCTTAGGGCATCTTGCTGATGAACGTGATTATGGAGTAGGTGCACAGATCCTTCGTGAGCTGGGAGTACACAAAATGAGACTTTTGACAAATAATCCGGTAAAACGTGTTGGTTTGGAAGCCTATGGTTTGGAGATTGTAGAAAACGTGCCTGTTGAAACAGTTCCTAATCCGTATAATGAGCGATACTTGAGAACAAAGAAAGAAAGAATGGGGCATACTTTACATTTTAATAAGTAAATTGCCATTTTGTTTTCATATATCAAATATTATCGCTTATTTTGCAGCGATTTTCACTCAACAACAATAAAATAGATACAAAATGAATCAATTATCAGATCGTTTGAACAGCTTGTCGCCGTCGGCGACGCTTGCCATGTCTCAAAAGAGCAACGAGCTCAAGGCACAAGGCGTTGATGTTATTAACTTAAGTGTAGGAGAGCCTGATTTTAATACTCCTGACCACATCAAAGAAGCTGCGAAAAAAGCCGTAGATGATAACTTTTCCCGCTACTCTCCAGTACCGGGCTATCCGGCTTTGCGCAATGCTATTGTTGAGAAACTGAAAAAAGAAAACGGTCTTGAATATACAGCCGCCCAGATTTCGTGTGCAAATGGTGCAAAACAATCTGTTTGTAATACGATCCTTGTATTGGTAAATCCGGGTGACGAAGTAATTGTTCCGGCTCCTTACTGGGTAAGCTACCCGGAAATGGTGAAAATGGCAGAAGGTACTCCTGTAATCGTTTCGGCAGGTATCGAACAAGATTTCAAGATTACTCCGGAACAGCTGGAAGCTGCTATTACTCCGAAAACGAAAGCGTTGATTCTTTGTTCTCCGTCCAACCCGACAGGTTCTGTATATACAAAAGAAGAATTGGCCGGACTGTCTGCTGTGTTGGCTAAACATCCGCAGGTGATTGTAATCGCTGACGAGATTTACGAACATATCAATTACATCGGTGCGCATCAAAGTATCGCTCAATTCCCTGAAATGAAGGAGCGTACAGTGATTGTAAACGGTGTATCCAAAGCGTATGCTATGACAGGATGGAGAATCGGTTTTATTGCCGGTCCGGAATGGATTGTAAAAGCTTGCAACAAGTTGCAAGGTCAGTACACTTCAGGTCCTTGTTCTGTTTCTCAAAAAGCTGCTGAAGCTGCATATACAGGAACACAAGAACCGGTAAAAGAAATGCAGAAAGCATTCGAACGCCGTCGTGACCTGATTGTGAAGTTGGCTAAAGACGTTCCGGGATTTGAAGTAAACGTTCCGCAAGGTGCTTTCTACTTGTTCCCGAAATGCGATACTTTCTTTGGAAAGAGCAACGGCGAACGTAAGATTGCAGATTCAGATGATTTGGCAATGTACTTGCTTGAAGAAGCTCACGTGGCTTGTGTTGGTGGTGCCTCTTTTGGTGCTCCTGAATGTATCCGCATGAGTTATGCTACAAGCGATGAAAATATCGTAGAGGCTATCCGTCGTATAAAGGAAGCATTAGCTAAATTGAAATAAGAGTTCAGTACAGATTACTCGGACGAACCAGATTAAAAAGATTTTGTTTGTCTGAAAAGTCTTAAATTTATAGGATCACCCTTACTGCAGTAGTGAGGGTGATTTTTTGTACGCTCGGCATGAGCATTATCTAACGGGTGTAAGTCCC